>CAZAPO010000240.1:0-3987 GCA_964487005.1 uncultured Flavobacteriaceae bacterium | reverse complement strand
ATAAGAATGGAGATTACCGAGTAACCAATACGCGTTTTAAAGAAAAAGATTTTAAAGCAGCACTGGGATATAGAGCTACAGATTTCACTACAGAACTGCGCTATAATGTTAATGCCTCACACATTGGAATACCTGAAGAGCTAGGGGCTCAAGAAATTAATTATGCTCCTATGTTACCAAATCAGAAGATTTCGAATCATATGTTTAGTTCAAAATCAAAATTTTTTCTAGAAAACTCCAGTTTTGAACTAAATTTAGGCTTTACCTACAACGATAGGAAAGAATTTGAAGAACATCATCATCATGATGAAGACGACGAAGATCACGAAGACGAGGATCATGAAGATGAAGACCACGAAGACGAGGATCACGAAGATGAAGATCATGAAGGTGAAGAAGAAGATGAAGACCCGGCTTTGCATATGAAATTAAAGACCTTTAGCTATGATTTAAAATATAATCTTCCTAAAGTTGGAAAATTTGAAACAATAATTGGTGTACAAGGAATGTCACAAACAAACACTAATTATGGTGAAGAAGAATTAATCCCAAATGCTACTACTAACGACATAGGGATATTAAGTACTTCACATATACACTTTGATAATTTAGACCTTCAATTGGGGGTTAGATACGACAAAAGAAATATTTCTGTAGGCAACATACTAGATAAAGATTATAATAGTTTTAATGGAGCCTTTGGACTTAAAACAAATCTTTCTAGTAATCTGATATCAAGGGTAAACATTGCCACTGGATTTAGAGCACCTAATTTAGCAGAATTGACTTCAGATGGTAGTCATGAAGGTACAAATCGTTACGAAATTGGAAACCCAAATTTAGATAACGAACAAAATTATCAATTAGATGTTTCATTAGAATATACTACTGAACATCTAGAGATTTTTGCTAACGGATTTTATAATAATGTAAGCAACTATATCTATCTATCACCAAATGGTGATTTTATTGATGATGATCCTGTATTTTTATACCTTCAAGAAGATGCTAACTTATATGGTGGAGAATTTGGATTACATTTTCATCCACATCCATTAGACTGGTTACATATTGAAAATACTTTTGAAACAGTTACTGGAAAACTAGATGACGATAGTTACTTACCACTAATTCCTGCTAATGAGTTAACAAATACCATTAGAATAGAGTTCGAAAACAATTGGTTTAAAAATGCGTATTCGTTTATACGTTTAAATACCGTTTTTGATCAACAAAACGTAAGTGGGTTTGAAACCTCAACAGATGGTTATAGCTTACTTAGTTTAGGTATTGGAGGAGAGATTAACGCTTTTGGTAACCCATTGAGAGTTAGAATATCTGGAACGAATCTTACCAACAAGGTATACGTTAGCCATTTATCACGTTTAAAACCAGATGGTATATATAATATTGGTAGAAATATAAGTTTTGGATTGTCATATAACTTATAGCAAAAAATAGGTAATTGAAGCCAATTTATTTGGCTTCAATTATTTTATTTTCACCTGTTTTAAAAACATAGGTATAAAACCACATGATGGTAAAAGACGGTATAATATCAAATCCAGGTAAAATTTCTTCTAGAAAGGTTACAATACCAGCAACCTTACCAGACCTCCCTTGATATAATTTTGTCATTAAATAACCAGATATTGGTGCCCAAACAATATCAATAAAAGTTATCATACCAATAAGGTCAAATACAATTCCTAGAATTAGCTTTTTATTTTTACTAAGGTTATTAAGATTCATAAAGTCTTTAGTTTATAAATAGTATAACAATTAACGTACCAGAATATTACGATAACTTGTCACTAATTAATTTCAAAAATTCGGTTCTGGTCTCTATATTTTCAAAAGCACCTCTAAATCCAGATGTAGTAGTCACCGAATTCTGTTTCTGAACTCCTCTCATCATCATGCACATATGCGCAGCTTCAATTACCACAGCAACACCTTTGGGTTTTAAGGTAGTATTTATACACTCCAAAATTTGCTCTGTTAGACGTTCTTGTACCTGTAAACGTCTAGCAAACACATCTACAATACGAGGTAACTTACTTAATCCCACAATCTGTCCATCGGGTATATAAGCAATATGAGCTTTACCAAAAAAAGGTAAAATATGATGTTCACATAAAGAGTATAATTCAATGTCTTTAACAATCACCATTTCATCATAAGACTCCTTAAACATGGCACTATTTAAAATCTCGGCTGCATCTTGATGATATCCTTGGGTTAAAAACTGCATAGCCTTCGCGGCGCGTTCAGGGGTTTTTTGCAGTCCCTCCCTAGTTACATTTTCACCCAAATCTGCAATAATATCTTCATAACGTTGCTTAACATCATCGGTAACTTGGATATTATACTCTTCAAATTTTTTATAAGGCATAGCTAGGCATTTAATTTATCACTATAATAAGTCTTAATTTTTTTAAGTTTCGGACTTATCATCACTTGACAGTATGGTTGTTCTTTATTATTGTCATAATAATCTTGATGATAATCTTCGGCTTCATAAAATATGTCGAAAGCAGAGATTTTTGTTACAATTTTATCAGTAAAAACTTTTTCCTCTTCTAAAAACATGATAAAATTTTCAGCAGCTTGTTTTTGATTCTCATTGGTGTAGAAGATTTCAGATCTGTATTGTGTCCCAACATCGTTCCCTTGTCTATTGAGCGTGGTTGGATCGTGTGTGGCAAAGAATAACTCTAAAAGAGTTTCATAACTAACAATAGTTTCATCAAATTCTATTTTAATCCCTTCGGCATGACCCGTAGTACCGTTACATACTTCTCTATACGCTGGATTTTTAATAAATCCTCCTGTATAACCTGAAACTACGCTACGCACGCCCTTAACATTATTAAATACAGCTTCAGTACACCAGAAACACCCTCCAGCAAATACTGCAATACTTAAATTACTTTTCATAAACATTAAATATAGGTAAAAAACGTATTAGTCACACCTCCAAATAGGCGCTTACAAAGCATTAACAAATAATTAATGAATTTAACGTTTACTTATGAAAATTGAACCCAAACCAAAATTAATTTTGTTGCAGTTGTAACATCGAAAACTTTTTTTAGTCTTTGTTACAGAGTAAACAAATCAATCAAAAAATGAAACAATCCACAAAGCTAACCTTGCTTTGCCTGTTTGTTATTTCCTTTCTTTCTGCACAAGATACTAGGCAGTATAATATTGAGAGAACAGACAAAGCACCAAAAATTGATGGAGTTCTTGATGATGAGGCATGGGAAAATGCCGAAGAAGCCAAAGACTTTATTGAATTTAGACCCACTATGGGGCAAACAGAACTAGAAGGCGAAGAAACCATTGTCAAAATGACTTACGATGATAATGCCATTTATTTTGCCGCTTACATTCATGATGATCCTCAGAAGATCATGAAACAAGCAACTACAAGAGATAATTTTGGTATTGCAGATTTCTTCTTAATATCAATCAATCCAAATAATGATGGTCAAAATGATCTCGAGTTTTTAGTATTTGTAACTGGAACTCAAGGTGATGCCATTGTTACTGCCGATGGAAATGAAGATTGGGGATGGAATGCCGTTTGGGACAGTGCGGTAAAAGTGGTTGATGATGGTTGGATTGCCGAGGTAAAATTACCCTATTCGGCATTGCGTTTTTCAAATCAAGGAGAACAAGTATGGAGCGCCAATTTTCATAGAAGGCATATGGATGATAACCGTCAGTTCTCTTGGGGTCCAATCGACCTTTCAACAGGTAAAAAAATTGGACAATTTAATGGTGAGATTCACGGTATTAAAGACCTAAACCCTCCTACCCGATTAAGTTTTTTCCCATTTACTTCTGGGATTTCAAGATCATACAATGGTGAATCTGATGCCGATCTTACTTTTGGGATGGACCTAAAATATGGTATAACAGAAAACTTTACAATCGATGCAACCTTAATTCCCGATTTTAGTCAGGCTGGGTTTGATG
>CAZAPO010000239.1:0-8868 GCA_964487005.1 uncultured Flavobacteriaceae bacterium | reverse complement strand
GATAAAAATTATTTACTTATCTATATAAATCTTATATAATGTTATTTTTATAATTTTATGTGATAATTCAGATGGAATTAGCGATAGTAGCTTTTTTTTGTATATCTATAGTAATGACCATTAATGAAGAGATCGTAAGTTTCGACATTGAGAAACTTAAGACTGATGTCAATTCAGGTATGTATTTCGATTCATCAATACCTCAAGGATATGGTGTTGGTAGTAGTGGTGCGCTAGTAGCAGCAATTTACGATAAGTATGCACATGATAAAATAACCGTTCTTGAGAATTTAACTCGTGAGAAATTATTGAAGCTAAAATTAATATTTGCTGAAATGGAGTCGTTTTTCCACGGAAAATCTTCAGGATTAGATCCATTGAATAGTTATTTGAGCATCCCAATATTAATTAATTCAAAAGATAATATAGAAGCTACGGGAATACCGTCTCAAAAACCTGAAGGAAAGGGAGCAGTATTTCTTTTAGATAGTGGTATTATTGGAGAAACGGCGCCGATGGTTGGTATTTTTATGGAGAATATGAAGCAAGAAGGATTTAGAAAAATGCTAAAAGACCAATTTATTAAGCATACAGATGCCTGTGTTGAAGATTTCTTAAAAGGTGATATTAAATCGCTATTTAGCAATACCAAACAATTGTCAAAAGTTGTTTTGAATCATTTTAAACCTATGATACCAAGACAATTTCATGAGTTATGGAAAAAGGGTCTTGAAACAAATGAGTATTACCTAAAGCTTTGTGGCTCTGGTGGTGGTGGCTATATCTTAGGATTTACAGAAGATATGGATCGTGCTAAATTGGCATTGAAAGATTATAAACTCGAGGTAGTTTATAATTTTTAATCAGACTGTTCCACCTGAACACTGTTCGGGATTTCATTGAAAATACATATGCTATCCAGAAAACAGAAACATATTTTATTAAAATTCTTCAGTATGTTTTCTGTAGTAAGAGGCTACAATGTTCTAATTGTAATAATAGCACAGTATTTATCATCGATATATATTTTAGCACACGATAAATCTTTAAGAACCGTAGTACTAGATATTAATTTATTAATGCTAGTCTTAGCATCTGCCGCATCTATAGCTGGAGGCTATATAATCAACAATTTTTATGACTCTGAAAAAGACCTTATAAATCGACCTCAAAAGTCGATGCTTGATAGATTGGTAAGTCAAAACACAAAATTGGTTTTTTACTTTACACTTAATTTTGTGTCAGTGATTATGGCGAGTTACGTTTCGTTTAGAGCAGTACTCTTTTTCTCGGCCTACATATTTGCTATATGGTTTTACTCACATAAATTAAAGAAGCTACCAATAATAGGTAATCTAACATCTGCAATTTTAACCATAACACCGTTTTTTGCAGTATTTATTTATTACAAAAACTTTGAGACGGTTATTTTTATACACGCTATGTTTCTTTTCTTAATCATTTCAATGAGGGAGCTTACCAAGGATCTAGAAAATTTAAAAGGAGATTTAGCATTAGGATATAAAACAATTCCAATCGTTTATGGAGAAAGGACATCAAAAGTAATGCTTACACTTTTGAGCGTTTTAACCTTGTTGCCAGCATATCTACTAATTTATAAATTTCAAGTTGGCAGGATGACCTATTTTTTTTATTTGTGTGTACTACTTCTACTCATTTTTATGATACTCTTGTGGAGGTCTAATAAAAAATCACATTACTTAATACTTCATAATACATTAAAGTTTATAATTGTAGCAGGGGTATTTAGTATATTACTCATTGATGTAGATGTTGTTTTAAATCGATTTTTATAAAGTAGCGAAGTGCAAAAATTAAAATTATGAAGAACACCTTAAAAATAGCTTTAGCCCAAATTGCTCCAGTTTGGTTAGATAAAGAAAAAACATTGCAAAAGATTGAATCATCAATAAATGATGCCGCTAAAGAAGGTTGTGAGTTGATAGTTTTTGGAGAAGGACTATTACCAGGATATCCTTTTTGGTTGGCCTTAACGGGAGGTGCAGAGTGGGATACAAAAGTGAATAAAGAACTTCATGCACATTATGTTAGAAATGCCATAATGATTGAAGCTGGAGAACTAGAGTCGGTTTGCAAGCTGTCAAAAAAACACAAAATTGCTATTTATCTAGGTATTATTGAACGTGCACAAAATAGAGGAGGCCATAGCATTTATGCTTCATTGGTATACATCAATGAAATGGGTGAAATAAAATCAGTACATAGAAAATTGCAACCTACCTATGATGAAAGGCTTACATGGTCACCTGGAGATGGACATGGTTTGCAGGTGCATCCATTAAAACAGTTTACGGTTGGTGGACTAAATTGCTGGGAAAACTGGATGCCCTTACCTAGAACAGCCTTATACGGATTAGGAGAAAACCTGCATATTGCCGTATGGCCAGGAAGTGATCATAATACTAAAGATATTACACGATTTATTGCACGCGAATCCAGATCATTTGTCGTTTCTGTTTCGAGCTTAATGTCGAAATCAGATTTCCCTGAAGATACGCCTCATTTAGATAAGATACTTGAAAAGGCTCCCGATGTTCTTGCCAATGGTGGTAGTTGTATAGCTGGCCCTGATGGTGAATGGATTGTGAAACCAACACTTCATAAGGAAGGATTAATTATTCAAACCATTGATTATAATCGCGTTTTAGAGGAACGACAAAATTTTGATCCTGTAGGGCATTATTCAAGACCAGATGTGACTAAATTAATTGTGAACCGAGAAAGACAATCAACGGTGAATTATAACAATTAATGTAAAGCAATATTGTACATTTGCAAAAATTTTCACCATGGGTAGTAAGCAAGGGCATAGAGGGAAGAAATCGTTTGGAAAGGGTAAAAAGCATAGCGCTCAATTTTCTAGTAATAAGAAAACACCAAAAAAAGATACTTCAAGCACAGCTAATTCAGATGAAATTAGGTTAAACAAATATATCGCTAATTCAGGTATGTGTTCCCGCCGAGAAGCAGATCAGCAAATTGCAATTGGTTTGGTTTCAGTGAACGGCAAGGTAATAACAGAAATGGGGTACAAGGTGAAACCTGGAGATGAAGTTCGTTACGATGGAGCTCGAATTTCTCCAGAGAAGAAGACATATGTTCTATTAAACAAACCCAAGGGTTTTGCTACAACAACAAGTGAAAACAAAGGAAGAACTGTAATGGATTTGGTTGCAAATGCTACAAATGCAAAAATTAAACCCATTGGACGACTAGGTAGAAATGCTACTGGACTATTGTTGTTTACAAATGATGATTTGGTGATTAAAAAGTTTACGAATTCCAAAACTGGGGTTGCAAGACTATTTCATTTAGAATTAGATAGAAATCTAAAAAGAGAAGATTTCGATCAAATTAATAATGGGCTTAAAATTGATGGTAGAATGATTCAGGTGGAAGAAATAAGCTATATAGAAGGCGCCTCAAAAAACGAAATTGGTTTACGCATAAAAAATACAGGAAATACAGTTATACGTACAATATTTGAACATTTAAAATATGATCTCGTAAAAATTGATTGTGTAATGATAGGAGAGCTTACCAAGAAAGACATACCTCGAGGACATTGGAAACACTTAACCTTGCAAGAAATTGCAAACTTAAAGATGTTATAATTTTCCCACCTATTCCATAAATCAGTACGTTGATTCCTGATTTTAATCACTTATTACTTCTGAATTGTACAAATTATGGTTCTTGTATAATTTCACTTTTAAAATCATAGATGCAGTTAATAGCTCGTGTTCTATAACTGCCTAATAAATGAACTTATATGAGTAGTATTGTGTTAAAAAGAGTAAAGGCGTGTATCATTACCTTAATGATAGGATTATTAATTACCAATTTTATCATGTATCTCGAATATGGATTAAATAACGCTCATTTCTTAGGAAACTGCGTAATATTGGCTTTAACAATAGTATTTGTCTATTTCACGAAAAAAATATAGAGGTATTACGTTGTAACTTTACAACCTTTCTTTTGATGTTCTAGAAGTGACTGTAATTTTCTTTGGTTCTCCAAAGTCGCCACCATGGAACACCTGGTGCGTCGTGATGTTCGTAATGATAACCAAAGAAATAGCAACTAATAAAGGCCCAAAAGTGGTTCTTTTTTAAAGTTGCTGATTTATGCTTGTTATCATTCTTTTCACTATCCCTATGTGGCAGATAGGTTCCAAAATAAAATAACTGAAACGTAGATAATATACTGGGCAGCACCCAATAAAGAATTAGGTTTTCGAGGGGAAAAATTAGTCTTAATAACTGTAAGCTAATTGTAATTAAAATGAGTTGTTTTAAGGTGATGTAACTTTTAATGAAATTCCAGTACCATAACCAAAAATTCCCCGATTCATGGTAATCAGGATCCTTATTGGAAGCTACAAACCGATGATGTTTATGATGACTTATTAATAATTGTTTATAGAAATTAAAGGCAAACAAGAGTGAGGTTATTGTACCTAAAGTGTCATTAATTCGTTTGTTCTTAGAGATCGATCCATGCATAGCATCATGGGCCGTAATAAATAACCCAGTATACAAATGTGTTTGCATGTAAATAGCCAAATACGTTAGTGGATTTGCATAGTTTAAATTCCAATTTAAAAGAAAATACAAACTAACAAACCATAAAATTATTAATAGCGTTCCTATAATATAGCCCAAGGGATCAACAGGAAGAACTAATATCTTTCTTGAATCCATAGCAATTTATTTTGTTTAACAAAAATATAAAAAAATTAAACAAAATAAAATATTCTTTGGTGCTTAACCACAATAATTTAAGTAGAGGCTAGTTGAACAGGTCTTTTATTAAACCCTAACTCATAAATTAATACACCATAAACTATCGCGTATTCTAAGGCTATAATCCAAAGATTTTCTGATTTGTCGGCACTATTGAGATTCAGGTAGGAGAGGTAACTCAGTATAATGGTGAAGCTCCATACCAGTGGGAATCTAAAATTTGTAAATACAGATAACATAACTAAAGTAGCAATATACCAAGGATGAACAGTAGTACTTGTAAAATAATAGAAACTAAGCGCAAAGAGCATTAAGGTCATCAAATCACTAGTGGTACGAAGTTTTTTAAACAGACTTAAATAGACAACATAGAGAAAAGTGCAAATTGCAAAAAACTTACCTAGAAAGGCAATTTGATTATAACCATATATCCAAAATCCAATTTCTCTAGCTATATAATAAATACTTGCATTAAACTCGAAACTTTTAAACCATAGTCCAACAGTTTCGGTATAGTTTAAAATAAATTCTGACGAATAAAATGGCAGAAATAGCAGTAGGGTAATTACGGCAATAACTAAGTAATAGTAGCATAATTTTAGGAAACCTTTTTTTGTAGTAGTTCCTATTAACTTAGACTGCCCTAAACCTTCTTCATTGCCACTAACATCGCTGCTTTTAAACCAGTTAAACAATAAGGGTAAGAAGATGAGTGGAATTAATTTTATGGAAATGGACAAAGCCATAACCACTGCACTATATTGCCACTTACCTTTATGAAGTAGGTATAAACTCCAAACTAAAAAGAATATCATGACGCCCTCAAAATGAAGATTTCCGGTAAGTTCAATAATTATAAACGGGTTAAGTAAATACCAAAAGATCATATGTGCAGGTAAATGAAGCCTTTTTAAAAGTCGTTTCCCAAAAAACAGAACTCCAAAATCTGCAGCAATTATAAGCAATCGCATTACTACAACAGATCCAATAATACTTTTACCAGCAAAAAAACCAGCTATAACAAAACACAACTGATTTAACGGGGGATAATTGGAATAATGACTGGCATTTAGTTGTCCCATCCCATCATACAATTCTTTTGTTTGTTCAACAGGATAATTACCACTTAATACAAACGATTCAACCGAAAATAAATACGGATTAAACCCCTCCAAAATCATTCTACCATCCCAAATAAATCGATAAAAATCTTGCGATAAATTGGGGATTGCCAAAATAAATACCGCTCTAAATAGAAACGCAATTAAGGTTAGAAACTTGAGGTTATGCTTTGCAATTTGAACCAACTTATAAAAGAAATAAAATAAAGCAGCATATAGACTAATGAGCTTTAAATAGTCGGTTCTCAAGAGATCATAAGCAAATGACAAATAGAAAACTAAACTAATTAATACCAATAAAAGAGGAACTCTATTTAACTTAATAAAAGTTGGATTAAAGGTCATGAATCAAATATAGTATTATTGAGCATAAACATCATTTATATAATTTAATATCTTAGTTGATTTATATGATGAATTTAATTACTGTATGCAGGAACGAGGTAAATTAAAAGAGATTGCACAATTGTTCTTTAAATTAGGATGTATTGCGTTTGGAGGACCAGCCGCTCATATAGCAATGATGGAGGATGAAGTGGTAAAAAAAAGGCAATGGATGACCAAAGAACACTTTCTTGATCTTATTGGAGCGACAAATCTTATACCTGGACCAAATTCGACCGAAATGACAATGCATTGTGGTTATGAACGAGGTGGTTGGAAAGGCTTATTTGTTGCAGGCGCTTGTTTTATTTTTCCGGCAGTAGTAATTACAGGTGTGTTTGCATATTTATACGTCACTTACGGACAACTACCGGATGTAGAACCTTTTATTTACGGAATTAAACCTGCCGTCATTGCCATAATATTAATGGCTGCCTATAGACTGTCAAAAAAGGCAGTTAAATCTACCTATTTAGCTATTTTGGGGCTTATTGCCTTAATTGCGTGCTTAATAGGATTGAACGAATTTGTAGTATTGTTTGGTAGTGCAATTATAGGACTGCTAGCATTTTATCTTTTAAGAAAAAGGAAGACTAGTCTAGTAGCTGCACCATTTGTTTTAATAGAACTTGCTAAAATGGGGAGTTTAAAAATTTTCTTAACCTTTTTAAAGGTAGGTGCGATTCTCTATGGTAGCGGATACGTTTTGTTTGCGTTTTTAAATACAGCGTTAGTTGAAAAGGGATGGTTAACAAATCAAGAATTAATTGATGCGGTAGCCGTGGGGCAATTTACTCCAGGACCAGTCCTATCAACAGCTACCTTCATTGGTTGGCAAATGAATGGATTCTCAGGAGCCGCGGCGGCAACCATTGGAATTTTTCTACCATCTTTTTTGTTTGTTCTTATCTTGAATCCGTTGATTAAGAAAATGCGAAATTCCAAACCAATAGGAGCTGTTCTTGATGCGGTCAATGTTGCTGCAGTAGCATTGATAGTTGCAGTTTGTATTGAAATGGGAGGAGCAACTTTGGTAGGATGGAGAACCACCTTAATTGCTGTTCTGAGTTTAATAGTAGTATTTGTCTTCAAAAAACTCAATAGTGCGTTTATTGTTTTGGGAAGCGCTATTTTAGGAGCTATTTTATATCATATATAGGACCAATCATGAGAGGTTAAATTCTTGCTAAATGTATTGAAATAATCAAAGTAACTACCTACATTTGTGTGCTATAATTTTACACACACAAATTGATTCAAGAAGTTATCATAGCAATGTTATGGAGCGTCTCACCATTTGGAGAGGCTAAAGTTGGTATTCCTTATGGAATGTTAAGTGGAGCAAATATTTATTTGGTGTTCATTGCATGTTTGATAGCAAATATTCTGGTTTTTCCGTTCATGATGGTTTTCTTAAGATCAATCAATCCATATTTTTTAAAATGGAATTTTTATAAGAAAAGTGCAATTTGGGTTGCTAGAAGAACAAAAAAAGGTTCTGGTGTAAAAATTCAAAAGTATGGTTTCTGGGGAATTCTAGTGTTTGTAATGATACCTCTTCCAGGAACTGGAGTTTATGCAGGTAGCATTGCATCTTATTTATTTAATATTGAAAAGAAAAGGGCATTTGCGGCTAATACAATTGGTATCTTCTTATCATCAGTTATGATTTGGGGAACAACACTTCTTACCATGAAATAATTAGCTTTTTATTGGTTAAACTTTAGGAATAACCGATTTAAAGAAAACATAACCAAATCCAAATACCAGCATTAAATGGAATGGGGCAAATCCAAAATCTCCATTAGCACCCACCACAAAAGCGCTATAAATCCCAAAAATAAAATATAGCATTAAGAGTCCTTCAATTATAATATTAGGTGAAATATATGCTCTTAGATATTTGTTGCCCTTCCAGCTTCCTTTTTCGCCCTTAATATTAAATTTAGGCGTTCTAATAAATGCACTTCGCTTGCCAATATGACCTTCAATTACGGCTAAAGAATTATGTAAAGAGAACCCCATGGCTACAGAAAAGAAGGTGAAAAATAAAACAATATAATTAATGAAACTTTTCCATCCTTTACCAAAGGTATTTCTATACATAAACCAATAACAGATAAAGAAAATTACGGTGCTTACAATAAACATACTCATGGCTATAAAGAAACCATTAAGTTCTGGATGCGCATTTTTTATGTAAAGTACAGGCACACTTAATATGGCAACCACCAAAACGCTTAAAAACATGGTGCTATTTAGCAAATGCAATAGTCCGTGAATCTTTGTTTTAAAGGGAACTTGCCTGTTTTTTAAAATTCGCCATAACATCTTTCTAAAATTCTCGGCCCCACCTTTGTTCCATCTAAATTGTTGTGTTCTTGCAGCACTTATAACAACTGGTAACTCTGCAGGAGTCTCCACGTCTTCAAGATATTTAAATTTCCAATTTTTGAGTTGGGCCCTATAGCTTAAATCCAAATCCTCTGTCAGTGTATCTCCTTCCCAATTACAGGCATCAATTATGCATTCTTTTCTCCATACACCAGCAGTTCCATTAAAGTTAATGAAGT
>CAZAPO010000238.1:0-11943 GCA_964487005.1 uncultured Flavobacteriaceae bacterium | reverse complement strand
AATAATAGTAATTGTATATATCATATAAATTCGATTTGGGTAACATAATTTGGGTCAAAATACGATTTTTATCGATAAAATGCAAAAATTATGTTAACATATGTTAAACAAAGGTAAATAAAATCTTAGTATCAAACAATACGTAATGTTACGTATAAAACAATTTTTCGTTAAAAACTCCTACTTTATGGATTAATTGATGTTATAGGTTAGCTACGAGTCGACTAACGGAAAATTTTTCAGATATAATACCTAAATCAAATAATTGGTCTTGAATTTGGGATAATATAGCGCTATCGATTTGAGATTGAGACCATTCTGTTAGACGTAACCATTGCTTTACATCATCTAGTTTTTGTCCATATCTATTGGCAATCATAGTATCAATGGAAGGAATTTGTTTAAACTCCTTTGTGGTAGTATTAATAATTTTAAGTATTGTTTTTAGGACGTCCTTTTCGTTTTTAATAAAAGATTCTCTTACCGCTATTACAAAACAGGGCCAAGGTGTTGGACAGTCTGCAATATGTTTAAACGTACCATCATCAACCAACGGTTTTGTTGTAAACTTCTCCCACATGAAATAGTCGGCATTTCCTTTTTGTAACTGTTCAACAGCGCCGTCTAGATTCTTTACGACTTCAAACTTTAAATCGTTTTGTAAATCCCAATCAGACATTTTAGCATTAACAAAGGCCATTAAATGAGAGCCCGAGCCATATCTGCTAATTGCTGCTTTTTTGCCTTTTAAATCACTAATGGATGCAACATTAGAATTTCCAGCTACATGTATTCCCCAAATTAGTGGTGAGTTTACAAAAACTTGGACAATCTTTGATTTATTACCCGCAATGATGTCTTTAACAATACCCTCTGTTAGTATAACTGCAAGATCAATCTCCTCATCACGTAAAGCTTTACACATTTGTCCGGTGCCACCATAAAAGTCTTTCCACCTCAAATTAATGCCCTCCTTTTTGTAAGCTCCTTCCTTGAGTGTAAGGTACCAGGCTAAATTAAAATGTTCGGGAACACCGCCAATATTGACCGTTATCATTTCTTTATGACTCTTCAATGTTATACAAGTTTGTTGAGCGTATATTCAATCAATTTATTAACCGTTTCTCGTGGATTCTCACTAAATGTGCCATTCGCACGGTTAGCAATTATGGCGTTCATTGAGCAAGCATGATGTCCTAGGAGTTTTGACATTCCGTAAATTACAGATGTTTCCATTTCGAAATTAGTAATTCTAATACCCTCATAGTTGAAGCTATCGACTTTAGCATTCATTTCAGCATCTTTAAGTGGAAGTCTTAATACACGCCCCTGTGGACCGTAAAAGCCACCAGCTGTTGCCGTTACACCTTTAAATACTTGATCGCTTTCTAATTGTGCTTCTAATGATTTGCTATTATTAATGACGATGGGTCTTGATTTATTCTTATGCCAATTTGTATGTGTAATAAAAGCATCTTCAATCTCAGGATTCACAATTTCGTCTATTTGATAGAAGTGTAGCATCCCGTTAAGATCAAGACCGTGTGTGCTTAAAACAAAAGCATCAACCGGAACATCATTTTGTAATGAGCCAGACGTTCCTATTCTAATAATGTTCAGTGAGGTTAATTTTTCTTTTGGTTTTCTTGTGTTGAGATCGATATTGACCAATGCATCCAATTCATTCATCACAATATCTATGTTATCAGGACCAATACCTGTTGAAAGTACAGTGAGCCGTTTCCCCTTGTATAGGCCGGTTTGTGTCTTAAATTCTCTTTTTTGAGTAGCAAATTCAATAGTATCAAAATGCTTCGTAATACGCTCTACGCGATCTTGATCTCCTACAAAGATTATGGTGTCTGCGATATTTTCTGGTAAAAGGTTAAGATGATAAACACTTCCGTCTGGGTTCAGGATAAGTTCTGATTCTTTAATAGGCATTTATTCGCGATTTAATCAATTTGTTTTGTTGGGTGCTAAAGTTAAAATGAAGCCGCTTAACACCTCCGTATGTCATGTTATTGTTTATTTGTTCTGAAAAGTTATGGTGATTCATCAAGGCTTCATACCCTTGTCTATTAAGCTTCAATTGATGTTCATTTTCAGTGTAGAAAATGCTTAGCGTATCAATCATTCTTTTTAACTGAATATCTCCAAAACCATAATAACCCTGGTAATTAAGAATATATCCTAATAAATGATGCCTCGATTTTATTTCATTCTCCTTAATTAGGGTAAGAATATTATGCTCAAGTGCACTTAAACCACTCTTTGAATCTGGGAAACGTTTTAAATGAGCCTTTAAACAACTATTCAAGTATTTAAATGAAGAAGTTTGAACAATGTAAGGTTTCAATAGATTATGGTCCTTGCCACAGTAAATATCCCAAACACTCTTAGCAATATCAATATCTTCATTTGATAAAAGTATTTTGTCTTCATAATGCTGTAGTAATTGTTCTGGTAGTAACTCAGCAAGTCCTTTTAATTCTTTAGCCTCTTTAATTCTTCCACTACAAACCAAATAGATGGGAAGATCAATTCGTTTTTGACTAAGTAAACTTATTACGCCTACCAAGTTAATATGGCAGAATAGATCATATTCAAACCATAGTACTATTTCAGAAATATTACTGACATCATCCAATTTGTACATCTCGCGTTTAAACTCATATTCATCGATGTCTATATTGTAATACTCATTTAAGAATTTGCGACGTGCCTCCAAGAATTCAGTAGAATCAATTTCACGAATTGTAGGACCTTCACACAAAATTTCATGCCATGTTAGAAACTCTCCATCAATGCCTAGGTCTTTTAAATACTCGGTTAAATTACTACCGTTTGTAATATGTAAAGGTAATTTGGTCATTAGCCACCAACTCGTTTAACATTAAACCCCATTTCTTTTAAAAACTCCATGATTTTATCTCGAAAATCACCTTGAATTATAATCTTGTTATCTTTAAAACTACCACCAACGCTTAATCTTTTTTTTAGCTCTTTGGCTAAGGCCTTAAAATCACTTTGTGCTCCATTATAACCTTCTAATATGGTTATAGGTTTGCCTTTGCGCTTCTCATATTTACAAATAATAGGATCTTCCTGTAACCAGTATTTAGCTTTTTCTTGTTTTTGAGTTGCTACTGGTTCTGGTATATGATCTGGAAATAAGTTTTTTAATTGATCCTGTAAATCCATTTATTTTTTAATAAGTCCGAGTTCTACAAGTCGTTCGTTTAGAAACTCACCAGCTGTGATATCATCAAACTGCTTGGGGTTGTTTTCATCTATACAACTATCTAGCACATCTAGCTTCATATCACTTATAGGATGCATAAAGAAAGGTATCGAATACCTAGAAGTGCCCCATAATTCACGTGGAGGATTTACTACCCTATGTATTGTAGACTTCAATTTGTTGTTTGAATGTCTGGAAAGCATATCGCCAACATTTATCATTAATTCATCAGGTTGAGCAATGGCATCTAACCAATCTCCAGCATGATTTTGAACCTGCAGCCCCTTTCCTTGCGCACCCATTAACAAGGTGATTAAGTTTATATCTCCATGTGCTGCAGCTCTAACCGCATTTTTTGGTTCTTCTTTAATGGGCGGATAGTGAATAGGTCTTAAAATACTATTACCGTTAAAAATAAATTCATCAAAATAAGTTTCTTCAAGCTTTAAGTGTAAAGCCAAAGCCCTAAGTACATGCTTAGCAGTCTTTTCAAGCATTCTGTACGTTTGTTTTCCAACCTTGTTAAACTCAGGTAATTCACCAACCTCAACATTTGCTGGATATTCTTTTTCTAATTCTGGGTTGTTCTCAACATACTGTCCAAAATGCCAGAATTCTTTTAAGTCTCCTTCTTTTTTACCCTTAGCACTTTCTTTACCAAAAGATACATATCCTCTTTGCCCACCAATACCTGGGATCTCATACTTTTGTTTTACCGATACTGGTAAGTTAAAGAAATTCTTAACTTCTGTATATAGTTTATCAACAAGATCATCATCAAGAAAGTGTCCCTTTAAAGCCACAAAGCCAATTTCTTCGTAAGCTTTACCAATTTCATTGACGAATTTCTGTTTTAAATTTGGGTCATCAGAAAGGAATTCTCTTAAGTCAACACTTGGTATTTTATTCATTATTTTATGTTTTAATTGCGACGAATAACAAATATAACGAAAATAGCAGCTATCAAAATATGTTTGTTAATAAATAAAATGCCCAATTCATGCTTATTTTATTGATTATCGATGAAATTAGCTTAATGACAAAAAACTTGAGTCCGTTGCCTTATTTTTGCTACATTTGATTTTACCAAAAACTAGACATGAGTAGTACTTCAAGTATTAAAAAACCTATTAATTACGACAAGCGAAATCTAGGTCGTAACACACTTCTTACGTTGTATAAAAATATGTTGAAGCCGCGTATGATAGAAGAGAAGATGCTTATTCTATTACGTCAAGGTAAGATATCTAAATGGTTTTCAGGAATAGGACAGGAAGCAATCGCTATTGGGGTTACAATGGCGCTAAAAAAAGAAGAATATATATTGCCAATGCACCGTAATTTGGGTGTTTTTACTACTCGTGAAATTCCTTTACATCGTTTATTCGCACAGTGGCAAGGCAAGGCTAGTGGTTTTACAAATGGTAGAGATAGATCATTTCACTTTGGAACTCAGGAGTTCAATATAGTTGGTATGATTTCACATTTAGGACCTCAATTAGGAGTGGCCGATGGAATTGCATTAGCAAACTTATTAAAGAAGAACAATAAGGTAACGGCCGTGTTTACAGGTGAAGGTGGTACGAGTGAAGGTGACTTTCATGAAGCACTTAATGTTGCTTCAGTATGGAAATTACCAGTTATTTTTTGTGTAGAAAACAATGGATATGGGTTATCAACTCCAACCTCAGAACAGTTTAATTGTAAGCATATTGCCGATAGAGGTAAGGGCTATGGGATGGAGTCATTTATAATTGATGGTAACAATATACTTGAGGTATATAATAAAGTAACAAAGCTTGCCGAGAGTATTAGAAAACGTCCGAGACCTATTTTGTTAGAGTTTAAGACTTTTAGAATGCGTGGGCATGAAGAGGCTAGTGGTACAAAATACGTTCCTCATGATTTAATGGAGGACTGGGCTAAAAAGGATCCAATAGTTAATTATCAAGCTTATTTGCGAGAAGAGGGAATTCTTACCGAGAAGGAAGAGGTTAAAATAAAGGAGGCTATAGTTAAAGAAATTCATGACGGACTTGAGAAAGCCTTTGCAGAAGAGCAGGTAAATGTAGATTTAACTAAAGAATTAAATAGTGTTTATAAAGAATTTGAATATCAAGAAGTTAAGCCTACTGATAAAATAAAAGAAATGCGCTTAGTAGATGCCATTTCTGATGGATTGAGAGCATCAATGCGCAAGCATAATGATCTTATAATTATGGGGCAAGATATTGCAGAATATGGTGGTGTCTTTAAAATAACTGAAGGTTTTGTAAAAGAGTTTGGCAAAGAAAGGGTGCGAAATACTCCCATATGCGAATCGGCAATTGTTGAAGCTGGTATGGGTTTATCTATTGCAGGCATGAAAAGTGTAGTTGAAATGCAGTTTTCAGATTTTGTAACCTCAGGATTTAACCCTGTAGTGAATTATTTAGCAAAAGTTCATTATCGTTGGGGTCAAAACGCAGATGTTGTATTACGCATGCCTTGTGGAGCAGGGGTTGCTGCTGGACCATTTCATTCACAAACAAATGAGGCGTGGTTTACGAAAACTCCCGGTTTGAAAGTTGTTTATCCCGCGTTTCCATATGATGCAAAAGGATTATTAGCTACGGCAATTAATGACCCTAACCCGGTTTTATTTTTTGAGCATAAGGCGTTATATCGAAGTATTAGAGGCGATGTTCCAACCAATTATTATACCTTACCTTTTGGAAAAGCTTCACTACTTAGAGAAGGCACACAGATTTCAATAATTACTTATGGTGCGGCAGTACATTGGGCATTAGAAACCTTAGATAATAATACTGATATTCAGGCTGATCTTATTGATTTAAGAAGCCTTCAACCATTGGATACTGAGACAATTTATGATTCTGTTAGAAAAACTGGTCGCGCTATAATATTGCAGGAAGATTCGTTGTTTGGTGGTATCGCATCAGATATTTCATCGCTAATTATGGAGAATTGTTTTGAACATCTAGATGCTCCAGTAAGACGAGTTGCCAGTATTGAAACACCAATTCCATTTGATAGTAACCTTGAACAGCAATATCTACCTAAAGCAAGATTTGAGGAGGCACTCAAAGAATTATTAAGTTATTAATGAATTATTTAGAAGTATTTTTAAATGGTGTTTATGGTACCCTTGATTGGACCTGGAGATCCATGGTATTTGATGTACCCTGGAATTCCAATTATTTTTGGGGTCTCATATTAATTTCACTGTTAGTCTGGTGTTTAGAGATTGTATTTCCATGGAGAAAACAACAACATATTTTCAGGAAAGACTTTTGGCTAGATGCCTTCTATATGTTTTTTAATTTTTTCATATTCGCAATTGTCATTAATGGTATCTACAATGTATTTGAATTATTGGCAATCAATATCTTAGGTGTTAATCTTCAATCACTTACAGTACTTAATGTGAGTGAACTTAAACCATGGTTACAGCTAGTACTATTTTTTGTACTACTTGATTTTGTCCAGTGGTTTACACATGTTTTATTACATAGAATACCAGCCTTGTGGAGATTTCATAAAGTACATCATTCGGTGAAAGAAATGGGGTTCGCAGCGCACTTGCGTTACCACTGGATGGAGAATATTTTGTACAAACCATTGAAAACACTGGGTGTAATGCTTTTAGGTGGGTTTGAACCAGAACAAGCCTTTATTGTACACTTTGCGGCTATTACAATTGGTCATCTCAACCATGCCAATATTAAACTTAGTTATGGTCCGTTAAAATACATTTTGAACAACCCTGTAATGCATTTGTACCATCATGCGTATGAGCTACCAAGCCAAAGACCTTACGGCATTAATTTTGGAATAAGCTTAAGTATTTGGGATTATATCTTTAAAACAAATTATGTTCCAGAAGATAGTGGTACCATCAAATTGGGCTATCCTAGTGATGAAATTATGCCTAAAGGATTCCTGGGTCAAATTTTCTATGGATTTAAAAAGGGGCAATAAAAAAGGCCAGTTTAAAACTGACCTTTAAATTGTAATATGTAAACTAAATTAGAGTTCTCCAGCCTGAATTTTCTTTGCTATTTCTTGTGCCTCGTCAAGAGCACGTAAGAGATTTCCATTCCAAAGCTTATCAATTTCTTCTTCTGTATAACCGCGTCTTACAAGCTCAATAGTTACGTTTAACGTTTCTGAAGCATCCATCCAACCTTCAACGCCGCCACCGCCATCAAAGTCACTACTTATACCAACATGATCTAAACCAATTTTTTCGACTAAATAGTCAATATGATCAATAAAATCGGCCACATTTACATTCTCAGGAACATCTGGCATATTTGTAGCTTCCGCATCGGCTAAATCCATTATGGTTCTTCGATTTTTTCTATAATTATCTTTCTCTTCGTCTGTTAACTGGCCAAATTCAGCCCAAGAAGATATCCATTTAACACCCATCGAATCCGCTATCTTTTGCTGAACACCCTTAAGCACCTCATTTCGGGCTTCTTGCTTTTCTCTGTTTACATAGGTTTTAAAAGCCACAGTTTGTACTACACCACCATTTTCTTTCATCCATTCTAATTGTTCATCATCAAGGTTTCTGCTGTGATCGCATAAGGCTCTTGCAGATGAGTGAGATGCAATAATAGGAGCTTTAGAAAGCTCAATCATATCTCTAATTGCCTCTTTTGAGGGATGTGAAACATCGATTAACATTCCGTACTTATTCATTTCAGCAATAACCTGTTTTCCTAATTCACTAACCCCATTATGTAGCCACTCATCGTCAGCTTCACCAGTATTTGAATCGCATAACTGACTATGACCATTATGTGAAAGTGACATATATCTGGCGCCAAGATCATAAAACTGCTTTACTCTACTAATATCTGTTCCAATTGGATACCCATTTTCTATACCAATCATTGCTACTTTCTTTCCAGAGGCATAAATATCACGAGCCTCTTGAGAAGTAGTAGCTAAGCCTATTTGATCAGGTGCAATCTCATTGCATAATCTATGAATGGCATCAAATTTTGCCATGGCATTTTCATAAGCCTTGGCATAACCAGCTTCGTTCAAAGAATCTTGTCCTGTATAGACTACAAACCATGGTACGTCTAATCCACCTTTAATCATCTTAGGCAGATTTACTTGGTTTGTTAACTCTTGTGTATAATTAATAGAATCGGTGAAATTTGAAACATTAATATCACAATGCGTATCTAAAGTCATCACACGCTCATGAATGGCCTTAGCCTTCGCTACTAATTCGTCTTCTGTTAATGGTTTTTCTTCGGCCTCTTTACATGATGCTGACAGAAGTAATACGCATACAAAAACAAGCTTAGAAATACCATTAATTCTAAAGGCTTGTAAGATTTCCTTTTTATTCATTATTGATTGGTTTAGTTGTTTATTTCTAACTCAAATATAGTAATTAATAAAATTTAATGTCATTAACTTTTTTACTAAGATTAATCATTGTTTTAAACTTATAAGTAGCTTCATAACATAAATCAATTTTATACGAGATAATAAAAAAACCTGAGCAATTACTCAGGTTTTTAATTTAAGTGTTTATATGATTAAGCTAGCACACCTTTAGCCTTTTGATCTTTAGCATACCAAATTAAAAATATACCTAT
Source organism: uncultured Flavobacteriaceae bacterium (assembly GCA_964487005.1). Classification (GTDB taxonomy): domain Bacteria; phylum Bacteroidota; class Bacteroidia; order Flavobacteriales; family Flavobacteriaceae; genus CAZAPO01. The sequence continues at coordinate 3,072 of CAZAPO010000238.1, read as the reverse complement.
ACCAACAATTAATACTGGCATTAAGTATATATTTTGATCACTAAATACAGTGGCTGCATCAGTACCAAATAACCAATAGATTTGGTTAATTAAGGCACAAATAAAAGAAACCATAAAAAGTTTCACGGCCGCACCTTTTTTCATTAAGAGCATAATGGCCCCAATTAAGCCAGCAAATACTGCTAAGGCAAATAAGGCAGTATACCACGCAGGCATTGCATCAAGAAACGCAATTTGCTCTGCACTAAGATCTTGTGTTGCCATTTCCATATCATAGGCTTGTGCTATATACATAAAGCATCCCCAACCATTCCATACGAGGGCGATAAGGCCAATGATCCAAAAAGCAATTCCGGGTTTGTTAGAATCAGACATAATTAATTAGTTTTAGTTATTAATTGTTTATTCTTCAAAGAATTAACTATTAACAATGTAGTTAGAAAGCAGATAATATGCAAATCTTCATTGTCAATTAAACCTAACATATGGTAATTGGTGGTGCAAATATGGTTTTCAACAATTCTTTGAAAACTTTCTTCGAATATTTTTTGGTTCATCGAAAAAAAACTCAAAAAAGACTGTATTTTTGCAACTTGTTAACCTTAGTAATTGATGTTAGTATCTACCTCTGAACTACAAGAAAGAAAAACCGGAAAAGAGCTTTATAGCTATCAAAAAGGCGCTATTGATAAAATATTCAAGGCTTTTGATGATGCCCCAGATGATTACCATTTACTGTATCAGTTGCCTACAGGAGGTGGTAAAACCGTTATATTTTCCGAAATCGTTAGACAGTACCTAAAGAATCATTCGAAGAAGGTTTTGGTCATGACTCATAGAATTGAGTTATGTAAGCAAACCTCAAATATGTTAACCGAATTTAATGTTAGGAATAAGGTTATTGACAGTAAGGCCAAACTTGATGATCAAAATGATTACTCCTGCTTTGTAGCAATGGTTGAAACCCTTAACAACAGGTTAAACGATGATAAACTTGATATCTCTGATGTTGGTCTGGTCATAATTGATGAGGCACATTACAATTCCTTTACTAAACTCTTTAAGTTTTTTTACAAATCGTTTATTCTTGGAGTAACAGCAACACCATTAAGCTCGAACATCAATCTGCCAATGACCGACAATTATGATGAGCTTATTGTTGGTGAGTCAATCGAGTCTTTAATTGAAAACAAGTTTTTAGCACGAGCGGAGACATTTAGTTACAATGTTGGTCTAACCTCTTTGGTGGTGGGTGCCAATGGTGATTACACAGTGAAATCATCAGAGGATTTGTATACAAACCACGACATGCTTGGTAAATTGATGCATGCTTATGAAGAAACATCAAAAGGAAAAAAGACGTTGATATTCAACAATGGAATTAACACCTCATTGTGTGTTTATGATACTTTTAGAAATGCTGGCTATCCAATAGCACATTTAGATAACACACATTCAAAGAAAGATCGCGAGCATATTCTTAAGTGGTTTAACGAAACACCAGATGCTATACTAACTTCGGTAAGTATTCTTACTACAGGATTTGATGAACCAACAGTTGAATCGATTATTTTAAATAGGGCGACAAAGTCTTTAACCCTTTATTATCAAATGATAGGAAGAGGTTCTAGAATTTTAGAAAACAAAGATACCTTTAAGGTGATTGATTTAGGTAATAACTTCTATCGTTTTGGCCCATGGGGAAGTAATTTAGATTGGCAACGTATTTTTAAATCACCTAATTACTACTTAGATGGAATTTTAAGTGATGAAGAAATAGAGGGCAATTTTAGGTACGAAATGCCAGAAGAAGTGAGGGTGCAGTTCTCAAATTCTGAAGAAGTATATCTTGATATTCGAGAAGTATATGTGCAAAGCATTAGAAAAGGGGAATCAACAAAGACAGTTCTTGAAAAATCAATAAAGCATCATGCTAAAATCTGTATTGAGAACAGTGAAGACATGTTTGATGCGCTAACTTTGATGAAGTTATTAAATGATGATATAGATCATAGAATTGCTCGATATACAAAATGTATCAGTAAAAGCACCTTTAACTTTGTTGAGTGGTTAAAAGATGACTATAAGAAGAAGTTACGTTCTTATATTCGAGTGAACTTTGACGAAGTTTACAAGAGTATACATGGTAAACTACCTGTATAAGAAATAAAGTCAAAGAATAATGATATTCTCTGACTTTATTATTTAATTCAAATTTATTTTAATTTCCTCCACTTACTTGAATATTCCCTTCTAATACCTCAAGATATCCAGAAATAGTTCTAATACTACAATCCCAATCAGTTCCTTCACCAGAAATATTTAATGGTCTCATAACATCTGGACTGGCATTGTTACCTTCACCATTATCTGTTGCTGAGAAATAACAATCTCTACCTACAAGTTCTGGATTCTCAGAATGTGAAGTTATTGTTCCAGTGATATAAGCGGTATTTCCTTCTACTTGTATACAATCGATATCAAATCTTATTTTTAAGTCACCTTGAGTATACGTTAGAACACCACTTCCAGAAACGCTACCATCTTTATTGGTTTTTGCATTAAATGAAAAGTGTCTTTTCCCATCTGCAACCCAATCAATGGTTCCTTGTCCGCTCGCAGAAGGCGTGTTTCCTTTTCTTAGTGAAGATGATTCTTCAAATTTTGACTCTTCCTCAAAAGTAGCCATCTCTTCTGTTGAGCAACTGTAAATTACGGTTAGGCTTAATGCTAACAGAAAGCATTGTTTTAGTTTTTTCATGTAACGAAGTTTTAATGATTAATAACTTCTTAAAATTACTTTGACATATATGGATTGTCAATACTCAATTTGAGTATTTTAAGTCAAACTCATGCAGAAGATATTCTTAAAAAGTAAAATGGCTATTTTTTACAATTGCTTTTAATTCACCGGTTGATGAGAGTTTTAATTTTTTTAAAATGTTTCTTCGGTGTGTATCAACAGTATTTCTGCTTATAAATAATTGTTCACTAATATCTTTGCTTGACATGTTCTCATTCAATAACCTAATAATATCTCTTTCTCTGTTACTTATTTCTTTAAAAAAATTG
>CAZAPO010000237.1:0-6131 GCA_964487005.1 uncultured Flavobacteriaceae bacterium | reverse complement strand
GGAAAGACACTTCCATTAATTGCTTTCGATTTTGATTTGCAATATGTATCTAACAAAACAGGACTAGAACATTTAATAGCCTTGGATGAAGAATTCTCAGATCAAATAAAACGAAAAGTTCTTTTTTCAAAGGGGATTATTGATCATGAAGACAAATTGTTTTGCAAAAAAGTAGGGATCACAGTGTTTGAAAAAAACCTGAAAGATCTACCAGGTCAACTATGTAGGCTATTACATGAAAACACGGTCAAAGAACAAGCAAAATTAACAGATACGGTGAGTGAGATTATTGGACACAGACGCACATCTGAAGAAATATGGCTCGATATGAAATTGCGTTTTAAAAATGAGCTTTTAGAAAGCTTAAAAGCCATTGAAAACAAAGAGAGCAAGTTCAATTTAAATATGTCTGATTCAATATCTATCGAACAATTAATCGAAGAAATTGAAAATGAAACGCCTTTAGGATTACAAAAAATTGAAAGCTGGGCCAAAGCACAGTTTAGAATAAATAAATCAAAAAAATAAGTAGATATGCTTGCTCAACTCTCTAAACTATGGCAGGGTTACGGGAAAGGTCCCGTTATCTTCTGCGTCCCAAACCATGACTATCAATGTTGTGCTGTTAACTTGTATAGCTCATACTTTAAAACTACTAACAAATATGAGTACGATCCAAAGATTAATCATATTATAGACTACGGTAATCACACCTTTGAAGTAGATAACGATAAGATTATTCTCATTGCTCACCCGTGCAAACATACATTTACTGGTTTACTTAGAGGAGGAAACATTGTAGTACCACCCTCCTATTTTAAAAAATCGAACAATCAAATGTTTGATGTTTGTTTCGGACTAATTTGTTTTGGGTATAAGCTATTTGCAACTTCGGTTGATTGGGATAAAATTGCCAACGAAAAAATCACCTTTAGCGATGAGATAGCAACAGAATATGATGTTATGTTACCTAAAGTTCATTCGCTTTTTTCAAAAATTTATGGGCAGATTTACACTGAAATTGAAGGGCATAAACTAGGGAACGATCTTTACACAAAAATTCACGACATCTACGAAAACTCGCTTTTAAGGTTAAACAAAACTATGAGCGACAAAGAGGGACGAGCCGTTGCATTGTTGTACCTATCAGATAAAATCGAATTCTTAACTAAATTATAACCAATGAATACTAACTACATCATCGCTGCCTTAATAATAGCCTACGTTATCTACGTAATATATGTCGCGTTAGGACTAGCAAAAACTAGAAAATTATCTGTATTACATAGCGGAACTCTTGGCAATAAAGATCTTCAATCGAATAAAGATAATGACGAGAAAAGAGCATTTCTTAAAACACGAATGAGCAACAATGATCACTATTTAAAACTGTCGTTTTGGGCTACTTTTATTTCAGGTGTTGTTTCACTCTGTTTCTCATCGGCCATTTTGTTTAAATTCTCATTTTTAGATCCAATTGAAATCAACGAACTAATTAAATTAATTACCTGCATTACTAGTTTTTCGTTTGCAGGAATCTTTGCATTTCTGATATCAGAATTCAATAAAATGAAAATAGGATTGATACGTGAGTTTAATAAAATTCCTTCTTAGTATTAAAAGCTATTCATTTTAATAATTAGATAGGGTTATTCTGATAGGAAACTAAACAATTTGGTCATATAACGTATAACAAAATCATTAGGTAATGGCAAATAGCCCCGGCCAACACAAATACATGCCAGATAACATGATTAAACGGTATTTTTCTGATGGCATAAAACACAATGCCAACGGTATAGGCAAGACCTCCTGCCATTAAAAGCAATAAGCCACCAGAGTCCATAGTGTTTACCAACATGTTAAAATCAAAAACAATTAACCATCCCATGACCAAATAAAGTAAGGTTGAGAAAATTTCAAACCTACCTGTAAAAAACAGCTTTAGAACAACTCCAAAAGCAGCAATTCCCCAAACCGCCCAAAATAAAGGCCAACCTTTGCTACTTGCTAACATAAGTAGCAATACTGGTGTATAGGTACCTGCAATTAATAAATAGATACTAACATGATCTACAATCCTAAAATAATGCTTACGCCTTTCGGTTTTAGCCGCGTGATATAAAGTAGAAGCGGTAAATAATATAATTACAGAAATACCATAAATAAGTACACTAAACAAACTCCATGGAGACCCATTTTGTTTAACCAATAAAATAACCAAGCCTGCTATTCCTAAAAATGCGCCAACGGCATGTGTAAAGGTGTTTAACTGCTCTTCTAACCTAGTTTGGTCACTCATTCGATACAGTTTTTGCATCATTTAACCATTTGTCGGTCAATTCAAAGAAGTCTAAATCAAGCTTATCCTTTTGCCGCTCAAGACGACCACTCTGGAAATTTCGTTGCAAGATGTCCTCAATTAAATAATCTTCTTTGTTATTCATGGGGTCATATTCTGCCTTAAGTGACAGTTTAAACAAACTCGCAGTATTGTTATACCAAAAGGCACGCCAGCCATTTCTAAGTTCTTTTACCAAATCAAAAGTAGTAATACCTGTTTGGCGATGAATAAGTTTAATAAGTATTTGTCCTTCAGTTCTCGTGAGTTTCTTTAACTCGTCTGAAAACTCCCCTTCAATATACCTTTGTATTCGTTTTGTATATTTTTTTCTATCACGCTTGCGTTCAATTTTTTGTAATCTCGAATTCATAGAATCCAGTCGTACGGCCGCCAGATGGGCATAATGATATACTTTAAGTGTCTTACGCTTTAAAATTAAATACCTGCGCCTGTCTTCTCGACTATCAAACTCTAATTTATGCAATAGCATTACCTCATCAAGGTCAATTGACATGCGAGGTATAGAGTCTCCTTTAATTATTAGGTATTTGCCTTCGGTAGTATCAGTTTCGGTTTCAATAACCTGACCAAATCCCAAAAACGGCACTAAAAATAATATGTAGATTTTCTTAAACATAACTAGGTTAAATACCAGACAGAAATCACTTTTTATTTAACAACGTAAAGTTAATATTTTACGTACTCATAAACCCTAAAATCTTATTAATATTATTATTTTAGACCAAATTATTTTAGCATGGCAAAAAAGAAAATTCTGAATAAAAAGTCGATGGACTTTTTAGAAAAATATTTAAATAATGCAGCTCCAACGGGCTATGAGTGGGACGGTCAAAAACTATGGATGAACTACCTTAAGCCTTATGTTGATGAGTTTATCACAGATACCTATGGCACTGCAGTAGGTGTAATCAACCCAGATGCGCCTTACAAAGTGGTTATTGAGGGGCATGCCGATGAGATTTCATGGTACGTTAATTATATTTCAGATAATGGATTAATTTATGTGATTAGAAACGGAGGTAGCGACCATCAGATCGCACCAAGTAAAGTGGTAAATATTCATACCAAAAACGGAATTGTAAAGGGTGTATTTGGTTGGCCAGCAATTCATACAAGATTGCGCACCAAAGAAGAACCGCCAAAACCAGATAATATCTTTATTGATGTTGGTTGTAAGAAGAAAGAAGAAGTTGAGAAATTAGGGGTTCATGTGGGCTGTGTAATCACATATCCCGATGAATTCCATATTCTTAATAAAAACAATTTTGTTTGTCGGGCTTTAGATAACAGAATGGGTGGTTTTATGATTGCCGAGGTTGCACGATTGATTTCTGAAAATAAAAATGAGCTGCCATTTGGTTTGTATATCACAAACTCGGTTCAGGAAGAAATAGGACTACGTGGTGCACAAATGATTACCGAAACCATCAAACCCAATGTCGCCATTGTTACAGATGTTACTCATGATACTACAACGCCAATGATTAATAAGAAAAAGGAAGGGCATTGTGAGATTGGAAAAGGTCCGGTTGTGGCCTACGCTCCTGCAGTACAACAGAAATTGCGTGATTTAATCACCGATACCGCTGAAGCAAAAAAGATACCGTTTCAGCGATCGGCACTATCTCGAGCAACTGGAACAGATACCGATGCCTTTGCGTATAGCAATGGTGGTGTAGCATCAGCACTTATTTCTTTACCACTGCGCTATATGCATACAACCGTGGAAATGGTGCATCGTGAAGACGTAGAGAACGTGATTAGATTGATTTATGAATCGCTACTAAACATTAAAGAAGGTGATACCTTTAGTTATTTTGAATAAGGTTGATTCTGTAGATAAATAAAAAAGGTTGGCAAATGCCAACCTTTTTTATTTAATTTCTAGGTGTAAATTTTAGCTGTTGTGATTTTTCAATTATTTCATCCTTATTCATCATCATTTTTCTAAATTCTCCTTTCGCATACATTTCAGCTTGATCATTATAGTGCTCGCTAAAAGGGTTGCCCGACTGTCCGGTTGGCAGAATACTTATACTGTTTTCAACATCGCTAAAATCTACAATACGACGTGTAGAAGGGCCAGCCTTCACAGGATACAAACCAGTATCATTAAAATCGAATGCTTTATTATCAATTACCTCTTCGGTGCCACCTGTTTCAAATGGTCCAACATTAAAAAATGAGCGTAGCGCATCAACAGCCCCTAAAGCATGTGGATGCTCTAATTGATGTACCTTATTCCATGTCCATGTCGAAATATCACCACTAAACTGGATCTCTAAGGCGGCTATAGCTTCTCTAAATGACTTTGTTAGAATTTGAGTTTTGGTTTCTTTGATATCTGGTGTGGTATCGTCGTCCCACCAAAAAGAATCGTCATTGACAATTTGTTTTGCGATAGATCGCTTGAGCAAATGTGTTAGTAATAATTGACTATAAAGTGTTTCATCAAGATCGTCCTTGAAAGTGTTAATTAAGTAACGATTTATAAAACGTTGATAGATTGTTGCTGCCACACTTTCTAGATTATTATCCCCTTTCCATTCAGCCAGCATATTCAATGCCTCTTTTTCAATGTTGGTGAAGCCATTTTCATCAATTGATTTTACCACTTCTACAACAATCTCTGGTGCCACAGCAGAAGTGTTATCGGTAATCATTTCTGCAAAGCTCTCTTTATCCCAATCATTTTTAGGCTCCAATAGCTCAACGATCCTTCTACCCCTATCTTCGGGTAAGTAATATCCTGGATATAAAAAACCAGCAATAGAGTCTGGTTGGTTATTTGCAGAATAGACATATTCCCAAGATGGATTTTCGGCCATAGGATTTTGTTCAAAATCTAAATATTCAACAATATCATCTTCACCGCTCGCCCCATCTAAAATATATTTACTATTTACATGCCCCTTAAATCTATGAAGCTTTCCGGCCGCCCACCAAGCCACATTTCCTTGTGCATCTCCATACATTACATTTAAGCCTGGAGCGTGAATCATAGCTGCCGCGGTTCTTACATCATCCATATTTTGTGAATGTGAAAGTTTGTACACAGCTTCTAATACTTCAAGCTTGTGTTGTGTGTATACCCAGGACATTGCAATGGGGTGTTCTCCAGTAATCTCGTCTTGTACATTGTTCATAATAGGCCCATGACGTGAAGACTTAACCTCCAATATTACATCACTTTCATCCTTCACTTTAATGGTCTTGGTGGTTAGTATATAATCCTCATACCCACCAGGAGTTTTATATTTTGATGCATCATTAGGGTGATTAGTTTCAAGATAAAAATCAATATCGTCATTTTCAAACATCGTCATACCATAAGCTATATCACGGTTGTGACCTAAAACAGGAAAAGGAATTCCTGCCAAGTGATACCCATACATTTCATATTCAGGAGTATGTACATGTGCCTCATACCAAACAGATGGCTGGGCATAACCAATATGTGGGTCGTTGGCGAATAACACTTTACCTGTAGCCGATTTCTTTGGTGAAACTACCCAGCTATTACTTCCTATAAAAGCTGGAACAGGCAGCTTATTCATAATTTGCGCAACTTCAACAGATAACTTCTCAATGTTCTCAATTCTTGGATTGCTATTTCTTATTAAAGTGCCGTCTGCGCTTGGAACCACATCCAAGTCCCTTATATAATCAACACCAAGTGAACCAGATATTGCACTCACTGTGGGATCAGTCTTTTGAGCTTGGGCGAAGCTAAATGCCATATATCCAAACACATTATACATATCTT
>CAZAPO010000236.1:0-8275 GCA_964487005.1 uncultured Flavobacteriaceae bacterium | reverse complement strand
CTGCAGAAATGCAGCGATATTTAAGTAAGATTTCCGGACCGCTATTAGATAGAATAGACATTCACATTGAAGTAACACCAGTCCCGTTTGATAAACTATCTAATGAACAAAAAGCAGAGTCATCGGTAAAAATAAGGAAGCGTGTTGGCGCTTCAAGAGACATTCAAACCAAACGATTTGCAGGATTTGACCATATTCATTATAACGCTCAAATGGGTGTAAAACAAATTAGGACGTTTTGTAAACTCGATGCGTCCTCAAAGCAACTACTAAAAATGGCAATGGAGCAATTAAACCTTTCGGCACGAGCCTATGATCGCATTCTAAAGGTTGCCAGAACAATAGCGGACCTCGAAGGAGCAACAGCAGTGTCTGGAACACACATTTCAGAAGCTATTCAATACCGTAGTTTAGACAGAGACGGATGGTTGGGATAATTTTTTTCACGGCACTATAGAGGCATCTAAAAAAAATAATACCTTGAAGCTTCAAATCAATACCAATTATTTTAATGAAAAAAGTATTCGCCCTATTGTTATTAATTTGTTGTTTGGGTTGTGTAAATTCTAATAGTGAAACTACAGAATCACCAATTACAATTGCAATAGAAAAGCCACCAACCTTAGATTTAGCTGAGGCTAACAGATTGGCGCAATTACCGTTACACTGTATGAATACCGAATATCCTAATAAACTAAATCAAACCATCGGAGGGACGTCAGATTTACAATCACCAAAACAATTACACCCTGCGTTTTATGGGTGTTTCGATTGGCATTCGGCTGTACATGGACATTGGAGTTTGGTAAGCTTGCTAAAGCAGTTTCCAGATTTGGCAAATAGAGAAGATATCATTAGGAAGCTGCGAGCAAATATTTCTAAAGAAAACATTTTGGTTGAGGTCGAATATTTTTATGGGGTCCATAATACTTCATACGAACGAACTTATGGCTGGGCATGGGTGCTCAAACTAGCCGAAGAATTGTATACTTGGGACGATCCATTAGCACGAGAATTAGAAGAAAACCTCAAACCACTCACAGATTTGTTAGTGCAAAAGTACATCGACTTTTTACCAAAACTTAATTACCCTATTAGAGTAGGAGAACATACCAATACGGCATTTGGATTAACCTTTGCCTACGATTTTGCAAAGACCGTTGGTCATGATGAACTAATAAAGATGATTGAGAAGCGATCCCGAGATTTTTATATGAATGACGCCAACTGTCCAATTTCTTGGGAGCCAAGCGGGTTTGATTTTCTTTCTCCATGTTTAGAAGAGGCAGCAATTATGAAACGCATACTTTCAAAAGATGAATTTTCAAGTTGGATTGCGTTATTCCTGCCTCAGCTTTTAGATGCAAGCTTTGACATAGAAACCGGGAAAGTTTCAGATAGGAAAGATGGGAAGCTAGTACATCTTGATGGTGTTAACTTTTCAAGAGCATGGAGCCTAAATGTTATTGCTAAAGATATCCCAGAATTAGCTCATTTAAAAAATATCGCCAATAAGCATATTAATTACTCGTTGCCAAGTATTGTTGATGACAATTATGAAGGAGGACATTGGCTAGGAAGTTTTGCTATCTATGCCTTAAATTCTATTTCAGATTAAGGAAAACATTCAATAAGTGCTCTCAAGATAATGTTTGGGATTTTTGTAAATTGAAGGATGTAATCAATTACGAATTACATCAAAACCAACCAAAATGAATTTACTCGATATTCTAAAAGGTATAGAGAACCTAGCCATAGAACTCTTACTCTGGATTATTTACATCCCTAAAACACTCTACAAGATTATTAAGCAACCCTTTTGGGTGCCAAAATACATTGATGACGAACTAGGAAAAGGAGAAAAATTTACGAATTATATGTCTCCAGTGTTATTGTACTTGGGCATTTCAGTGATCCTTTTTGTTTTGTCAGATATGATCGTTTCTAGTAATAAAAAGGATTTTTTGAGTGAAGTTCAAGGATTAAAAGGATTACTCTTCTTAATTCTTCCGCTACTCTTTGCACTAACCATAGAATTATTTAGAAAAGGAGCTTTTAACCGAGTTGCTGTATTGAGAGGGCTCTATATACAATGCTACTATTTGTCCCCAGTGATGCTTGCACTATTTGCTTTTATGATTAACGATGCCTTGTATTTTCATTATATGGATTTAACCGCAAATGATTTTGGGGAATCAATAATTGATAGCGTCCCAAGTTTATTACTCATATTAACAATACTCTGGTTTATTATCATTCAAATAAAATTTATATCAGGAGATCTTCAAATGAATAAATTAAAAGCATTTGGAGTCTTTTTCATCAATATTTTCGTGCTATTTCTAGGAGCTGGTTATTTTGCAATTATTTCTGATACCAATATTGATAATACACTTGTAAATGATCCAGAAGTATATGAATTTACGCTTAATGAAACTGGAGAATATACTATTGAAATTATTGACATTCAGGACTTTTTGCTTAATGACGATAACTATTCAATAGCACTAGAAAACAAAACAGACAGAAATATAGCCCTCGATCCTTTTGGTATAAAATCAACAATTAATGATTCGCAAATTAATTTAATTCATGGCCAAGCAATTAGCGGGCCAGTTGGTGAGGATAGACCGCACGTTTTTAGAGGAAAAGAAGGTGATGTGGTTCAAATAAATATTTTTATACCTAAGGAGGCCTCCAATAACGCAACCGAGTTGTATTTGTATAAAGGTGCTGCTACTGATAGATTTGGTGGAGAGTTTATTACGTCTCCCTTGTATCTTACTGAGGAAGATACTCCTGATGTTAGAATTGCCGAATTTGTATTACCAAGCTCAGGACAGTATAGTTTTGCTTTGTCAAATCTAATGAATATTACCGAAGAGGTTCAATTCTACGGTTTAGCTTTGGTATTTCTTAATGAACAGTACTATGTTGCAACTCCTGAAATAAAATATAATGAAAAGTACGAGGGTAACTTTACTAGCGGAGGAGATTGGAAATTTAGTGGGAAGGTAGGTGATAAGTTGAAATTAACCGTTAATTCTCCCGAAGTCGATTTATCATTTAATATTTACAAGGAAGGAGAATCAATAATTCCAATTCACAACGAAAACTACGTTCCAATATTAAAATGGATTTATGTGTTGTTCTTTGGATACGCTGTGGTGCTTGGTTATATGGCTTTTTTTAAAAAAAGGAAGAAGGAGGAAACCACTTAATATAAATGGATATTATATGAACATTATATGATAAAAAATTGGCTTAAAAATATTGGTCCTGGGCCCTTAGTAGCGGCAGCTTTTATTGGTCCTGGAACTGTAACGCTCTGTACTGTAGCAGGTGTTAGTTTTGGTTATGCATTGCTTTGGGCAATGGTACTTTCAATAATAGCAACGGTTGTCTTACAAGAAATGGCAGCTCGTTTGGGAATTATTTCTCAAAAAGGTTTATCAGAGGTTATTAGATCAGAAATTAAAAGTCCCCTTTTTAAGATGATTGCAATAGCTCTAATTCTAGCGGCCATAGTAATTGGTAATGCGGCCTATGAAGCAGGTAATATAAGTGGAGGCGTTTTAGGATTAGAAGCAATCTTTGGCGAAACAAAAGTTGAATTAGGATGGTTTTCACTCAACTATTTTAGTGTGGCAATAGGGCTAATAGCCTTTATATTACTATATATTGGTAATTACAAGGTATTAGAAAAAGCACTGGTATCATTAGTTATTTTAATGAGTTTAGCTTTTTTAATTACGGCTATCATGACCAAACCAAATATAGGGGCCATTGTAAAGGGCATATTTGTGCCAAAGTTTCCAAAAGATAGTTTACTTACAATAATTGGCTTAATTGGCACAACGGTAGTTCCTTACAATTTGTTTTTGCATGCGTCCTTGGTTAAAGAAAAATGGAAGCAAAAAGAGGATTTAAGATTTGCACAAAAAGACACCTACATCGCAGTTATATTAGGAGGTATAGTGTCTATGTGTATTATTGTTTCGGCAGCAGCTATTCAGACTCAGGAAATCAATAATGCCGCCGATTTAGCCAAGGGGCTAGAGCCTTTATTTGGTAGCTTTTCAAAATACTTTTTGGCCATTGGGTTATTTGCCGCTGGAATAACAAGTGCCATCACCGCTCCTTTAGCTGCAGCATTTGTGGCCAGTGGCTGTTTAGGATGGTCAAGTAATATGAAATCAATGCAATTTAGATTGGTTTGGATGTTTATTTTAATCATAGGTGTCCTTTCGTCATCATCTGGCATAAAATCTATAGAAATTATCAAGTTTGCTCAAGTAGCTAATGGAATCTTACTTCCAATAATTGCAGGGTTTTTAGTATGGATAGTGAATAAACATTCAATTTTAGGTGATTATAAAAACTCATTAAAACAAAATATATTAGGATATGTAATCCTTGCTATAACCATATTTCTTGGATTAAAAAGTATATTAAAAGTGTTTGAACTGTTATAAATGAATGTATTTACAATAGATATTAATGCCGATGTGGGTGAGGGTATAGGTAATGAAGAACAATTGTTACCGCTAATATCTTCTTGCAATATTGCCTGTGGAGGACATGCCGGAAATGAGGAAACCATGCGAGAGGTCGTTAGGTTAGCCAATAAGTTTAAGGTAAAAATTGGGGCGCATCCTTCATTTCCAGATAAGGAAAACTTTGGTAGAGAAATCATGGAGATATCTAATACTGCCTTATATGCTACAATCAAAAACCAAATTAAGATGTTACTGTCGGTTTGTAGAGAAGAGCAAGCACTATTACATCATGTTAAACCACACGGAGCACTTTATAATCTTGCTGCCAAGGATGAAAAAACCGCCCAAGTAATAATTGAAGTTATGAAGCGATTTCATCAACCGTTAAAGTTATACGTACCTTACGGATCTGTCATCGCAAAAATTGCAAAAAAAGAAAACATTGCCATTACTTATGAAGCCTCTGCAGATAGAAATTACAATGAAGATTTATCGTTAGTTTCTAGGAAATTAGAGAACGCTTTAATAACCAATTCTAAGCAAATGTTTGCGCATGTTCATAATATGGTTGTACACAAAAAAGTTAGAACAGTTAATGGAGTAGAAGTACCTATTATGGCCGAAACATTTTGCATTCATGGAGACAACCCTAAAGCTTTAAAATTAGCCTCAGATTTAAGAGAAAAATTGGAGGGCACAGGAATAGAAATTTATTAAATTTTGAATGAATTTGAATTGACATACAAACCCTTTGGGGCGCATTCAATTTTAATAGAATGGCCACAAAAAATTGACCCAAGTATTCTTCAAGACGTATTAAGATTTAAAAATTTAATTCAAAAATATTACCTTAAAGATAAAGTTTATATAAAGTCTGCATATTGCTCGATATTAATTAGTTATACTTATACTATAAATAATATTTATAATGAAATTCAAGCCTTAAAACAGCAATATTATGGTGGAATAACTAATAACAACTTTGTTTCAAATCTCTGGAAGATTCCTGTATGCTATGATGAGAAATTTGGTATAGATTTAGTAGCATTATCCAATACATTCAACATTGCAAAAGAAGAAATAATTAAACTACATTCTGAGGTTAGTTATTTGGTGTATTTTATTGGATTTTTACCCGGCTTTTTATACCTAGGTGGCTTAGATAAAAAGCTACATTTTCCACGAAAATCTTCTCCAAGATTGTTGGTTAATAAGGGGGCAGTAGCCATAGGAGGAATGCAAACAGGAATATACCCTTGTGACAGTCCGGGCGGTTGGAATATAATTGGAAATTCACCAGTGGATTACTTTAACTCTAACCATTCAAAACCATGTTTTGCGCAATCAGGAGATCGCATAAAATTTTATCCTGTTTCAAAAAAACAATATGAGGAGATAAAAATGTTGGTCGATGCTGATGTCTACCAATTAGAAAGTGAGGTGATTAATGATTAAGGTCCTAAAAGCCGGATTTTATACTACCGTTCAAGACATGGGTAGGATTAATTATCAGGAATTTGGGGTTCCTGTTTCAGGTGTAATGGACAGATATAGTGCTAAAATTGCCAATGCATTGGTTGGTAATAATGAAACGGCAGCAGTATTTGAGCTAACCATGACTGGCCCAACGTTAGTGTTTGATGTAACCACCATAATTGCCGTAACTGGGGCAAATATGTCACCAAGAGTAAATGGAATATCGGTTTCAATGAATAGTTTACTTCAAATAAAACCAGGTGATATCTTAAGTTTTGGTAAAATTTCAGATGGGTTTAGATCTTATGTTTCGGTGGCAGGAGGATTATTGACCACAGAAAAATTAGGAAGTAAAAGCATGTATACAGGACTCACAAGGCACAATAGAGTTAACAAAGGTGATGAAATTCATATTAGCGCAACAAAAGTTCATGACGATGTAAAAAATGCCTCAATTAAACTAACTACAAAACATTTTGACGATCCAAGAATTGAAGTTTACCCAGGACCTGAGTTTGAAAAGCTCACTTCAAATCAATCAAAGGAATTGTTTACCAAAGAGTTTACCATCTCAAAGGAGAACTCACGGATGGCATATCAATTAGAACAACCCCTTGATAATACTATGGAACCAATTATTACGTCCTTGGTAATGCCCGGAACAGTACAATTAACACCATCAGGAAAATTAATAATTTTAATGAGAGATTGTCAAACAACAGGAGGTTACCCAAGAATTTTACAACTTAGCGATGATTCAATAGATCGTTTAAGTCAAAAATACATGGGTCATAATATAAACTTCAGATTGTGTAATTAACAAGTGAGTTTTTTCTTCTTTTTATAATAAGTTTTGTCTAACTTAGAAGCAATAAATTGCTATTCTCCCTACCTAACAATAGCATTCAATTGTTTATTTATTAACATTAAAATTTTTGATTATGGCAAAAATTAAGGGATTGATCTCTCCCAAAGAGGCGAAACAATTAAGTGATGCATACACCAAGAGGTGCGAACTGGTAAGCAAAGATATTGTTGGTAGACCAGACAATCGCTCGTCATGGTGGTCGTTAGAAGAAATTAAGGTATACTTAGAACATGCCGAAAAGCAAGCAAAGGAACTTGGCTATGAGATGGACGGTATTA
Organism: uncultured Flavobacteriaceae bacterium; assembly: GCA_964487005.1. Taxonomy (GTDB): domain Bacteria; phylum Bacteroidota; class Bacteroidia; order Flavobacteriales; family Flavobacteriaceae; genus CAZAPO01. Next base: position 1,154 of record CAZAPO010000236.1, on the reverse strand, counting down.
GGGTTTATTGTGGTGCTTATCCAGATGCAGATGGCAAAGTAGGTTATTCAACCTCATTTATTGTTCCAACAGCGAGAGTTATCGATGGAAAAGATGGAGGCGGAAGTGGAGATATTCCAGACGGAGATGGTTTAAATCGCGGTCAAAATGGTGACCCTCCTGGATCAGGCTACCCTCAGCAATAGAACAAATGGAGGAGTTCTTCAAAGAAAATTATGTAGTACTAACCAAATTGGTAGTATTTACTGCTTTTTTTTCGGGTTTACTCACTTATAAAAAATTTAAGGGCACTGTCATTAGAAGCTTTATATGGTTTTTATTGGCAGTTGTTCTTATTGAGTTTATTGCAAGTTATCCTCGAATGCTCTTAAAATGGGGTAGATTTGATCTTATTGAAGGGCTTCTTATTGAACGAAATTATTGGTGGTATACTTTGTCCTGGACAACCGGATCTGCCTTATATTTCTCGTTTTTTTTCCGAAAAGTAATTACTAATAAGATTCTTAAAACAATTTTGAGAATTGGATTTATGTCCATGATTGCAGCAGTTGTAATTACATTGATAGTAGACTATCGAGACTTTTTTAGTGGTTTTCCTGTATTAATAGAAGTGGTAAGTTTTCTTGTGGTAATTGTAAGTACCATTAGTTATTTTATTGAAATTTTACTCACAGATAAAATACTGAGTTTCTATAAATCGGTAAGTTTTTATATTAGTTGTGCTATTTTATTTTGGTGGCTTGTTAATACACCCTTGGTATTTTTCGAGGTATATAATTCGACGGCCGATTGGAATTTTATTTTCTTAAAATGGCAAATTCGGTTATTCTCTAATGTGGTAACTTATTTAACATTTACCTTTGCTTTATTATGGTGCAAACCGCAGAACGTTTAGTTAGTACAGATGCCGAAAGGTATTTGTTACTTTACATGGTGTTAGTATTGGTGTTAGTCACAGCATTTGTGATATTGTTCTTTATAGTTTTTCAGAAACGAAAGAATAAAATGTTGCTTGACAAATATGAGCAAGAGCGAAAATTTGAAAAAGAACTCATTAAAATTCAGGAAGAAATTCAAGAAGAAACCTTAAAAAATGTGGGCCGCGAGCTGCACGATAATGTAGGTCAATTACTCTCATTTGCAAGTATGCAACT
>CAZAPO010000235.1:0-4156 GCA_964487005.1 uncultured Flavobacteriaceae bacterium | reverse complement strand
TCACCAGGCTTTCGGGGCGGAACGTCCGAGTCACCGGATCGAAGTCGAGAACTTCCGCCAACTCGGCCAGACGCCGCGCGTCACCGGCCGAAAATCGCGCAAGCGCCGCCGCGGTACATTCGCCCCAGGTGCGCTGAAAGTCGAATAGAGTCCCGTCTTTGTCAAAGACAATCGCGGTAACCGGCAAGCGAGTGGTCCTTTCGAGGCGCAGGCGTCAGTCGGTGGATGAGCGCTGCTGATCGGGTTGGCCTTCATCTATTGTCAGAAAAAGGCCGTGGCTGGGCGCTTGGCGCCAAGCGCAGAATTGCTGCGTGACAACTACATCCCGTTCTCTTTCGACACCTGGCCAACAGCGCAGTGGTTCGCAGTCCAACTCATACCCATGCGCTCATTCCAGTCCGAGTCTTTGCTTAATCCTATTTGCCTTTGCTGTGAGCAGGCGGTCGGTGATGATGGCGATCGCCGCTACGCCCAGGCCAGCCACTATCCCTTTTCCAGGCTCAGCTCGGCTAAGTGCTATGAACACCTCTTGGCCGAGATCGCGGGTACCTACGAGAGCGGTGACAACGAGCATCGACAGGGCCATCATCACCGTCTGGTTGAGACCCAATAGGATTTCAGGTGTCGCCATCGGCAGGCGCACCTTCCGGAGCAATTGCACATCGGTGCAACCCGAAACCTGGCCGGCCTCAATGAGCTGCTGTTTCACGCCGCTCAGCCCGTGCGCTGTGTAGCGGATCGCTGGAACAACAGCATAGGAAACCACCGCAAAAATTGCCGAAATATCACCAATCCTGAGCAGCATGACCACGGGGATAAGAAACACGAACGTCGGCAGTGTCTGCAGCGTATCGATTACCGCGTGAACAACCAGATATGCCCGTTTGCTGCGGGTCGCAAAGATGCCGATCGGAACGCCGATGAGCATCGCGATCACGACAGAGATGCCGCAGAGGTAGACCGTTATTACGGCCTTTTCCCAAATACCTCCCAAAAGGATGAACAATACCAGCGCGGCGACCAGAGCGCCCAGCCGCAGCCCGCCAAGTAAGAAGCCACTGAGCGTGAGCAGAAAAAGCACCCAAGGCCAGGGTTGGGCAAGCAGGAACGCTTTGAACGGAACCAGCACATTCAGAAGCAGTATCGTCTTTGCGGCTTCGATGTAGTCGAACAAATTGATGTTGATCCACGACACCATTGCCGCCCAGAACGGCGCGGTCGTGATGGTCCAGGATTCCGGGAAAGTCTGAATTGCGGGAATGAAGAAGCCCAGCGTGTAGGTGACCAACAGGAGCCCGGCGATCGTCGCTGCCGCAAGCACGTTTTGGGACGAATAAACCCCAGTTGTTTCCGCTCTGTGGACCGGATCGGGGCGGTTTGCGAGCGCCTGGCTGAACCGATCCAAGGCGATTGCCAGAAAGACAATCGCTATTCCAGCTTCCAGACCGCTTCCGATGTCAAGACGTCGGAGCGAGATCAAAACATCGTAGCCCAACCCGCCGGCACCGATCATCGACGCGATGATCACCATATTCAGAGACAGCATGATCACCTGATTGACGCCGACCATGAGCCCCTTCTGCGCACTCGGAATGAGGATCTTTTGATACATCTGGCGCTCTGTGCATCCGACCATAGACCCTAGCTCGCGGGTTTCGGCGGGCACGCTATTCAGCGAAAGCAACGTCAGGCGCACCATTGGTGGCGTCGCATAGATGGTGGTGGCCACAATGGCTGCAGCGGGGCCGAAACCGAACAGGAATAGGATCGGCACCAGATAGGCAAAAGTGGGCACTGTCTGCATGAGGTCCAGCACCGGATTGAGGATCTTTTCGAAGATCGGGGTCCGGTAGGCCGCGACACCCAGTAATCCGCCGGCGACCACACCGATCGGGACCGCAATAATGATCGACGAAAGCGTGATCATCGGGCTTTCCCATTGGCCAAATAGAACGAGGTAAAGGAGGCAGAGAGTGATCAGGATTGCCAGTCTGCGCCCACCCACTTTGTAGCTGAGCCAGGCCGCAATCGCGATGACGGCAGTCCACGGCATCGGAGGAAAAACCTGACGGCTCGCAGAGCCGTCACCGGCTTCGAATCCTTCTGCAAACAACCTCTCCAGCAGTTCCATCGGTTGCTCCAGCAACCAGGCCAGGCCTCGGGTTACCTCCCCGAAACTCAGGGGTCCGATCGCGGCGTCATCGACCAGCCAAAGCATCGCCGCATCGATCGACTTCTGAAAGTTGGGAGTCCACGCGCGTGGATACTCAAGCATCCATTTGGGCAAGACTTCCGCGCCGAAATACGAGAAACCAATTGAAATGAACAGCGCCGCCCAAATCAGCCATGGCGACCGCCGGTTGGTCGTGCCTGCCATTCGCTAGCCGCCCTGACCCACAAGCACGTCGACGGCATCGTCCCAGCAAACCTGCCCGACAACAATGTTGTTTTGATCTCGAACTGGGCGCGGGTTGTTTGAATTTCGGAGATGCGAAGCTGCATCCTCGATGCTGAGATCGCCATCTATCGCATCGCCGCCCAGTTTTCCGCCCGGATTGACAGAGGCCATGATATCCCGGACCTTGAGCACCTTGGCTCGTGCCACATGCTTGGTGAATTCAGCTACGTAATCATCCGCAGGATTCAAGACCAGATCACTTGGCGTGCTGACCTGGATAATCCGCCCGTCCTTCATGATGGCGATCCGGTCGGCCAGACGAATTGCCTCATCAAAATCGTGAGTAATGAACACAATGGTCTTGTTCAGCATACTCTGGAGGCGCAGGAATTCGTCCTGCATTTCGCGCCGGATCAAGGGATCGAGGGCGGAAAACGGTTCATCCAGAAACCAGATCTCGGGTTCCACGGCCAGAGACCTCGCAATCCCCACCCGCTGCTGCTGCCCGCCTGACAATTCCCGTGGATAATAGGCCTCCCGTCCTTTCAGGCCGACGAGTTCGATCACCTCGCGTGCGCGGGCTTCGCGTATTTCCTTGTCAACGCCCTGAACCTCCAACGGGAAGGCCACGTTTCCCAGTACAGTCCGAAAGGGCAACAAAGCAAAATGCTGAAAAACCATCCCGAATTTATGTCGGCGGACCTCCACGAGATCCTGCTTCGAGATGGTCAGCAGGTCTTTGCCATCAAGCTGAATTTTCCCCGAGGTCGCATCAATCAAGCGAGATAAACACCGCACCAAAGTAGACTTTCCTGATCCGGAAAGCCCCATGATCACAAAGACCTCGCCCGTGCGGATCTCGATATCCGCGTCTTGAACTGCAAAAACCGCCGAGTACTTGGCCTCGAAGGCCTTGATCTCTTCTTGTGAGGGATCACTTCCGAGCTTCTGGAATTCTGCCCCAGCACTATCCGGAAACACTTTCCACACTTTGCTGCATAGCAGTTTGGTTTCTTTTCTGGACATCTCGGGGTGCACCTGGAGTGGACTGCTGGATTCCGCCCCCCGAATACCACAAGGGCAGACGGAGGGCGGCAGGGAGGTTTCGTCGCTAAATGGTGGGGCTATTGGCCGATCCAAGCCCTCCACCGGTCTTCATTTTCAGCCATCCATTTTTCAACAACCTCCTCGATCGGAACACCGTCGATCTCGACCATGGTAATCAGCTGAGCCTGTTCGCTATTGTCAGTCTGGAATTTTCCAATCGCGTCGAACGCGCCAGGCCACTTGTCCTTCACGCCGGTCCAGGAAACCTTCCAGATCGGACCCCGGGGCTTGCCACAGTCGTAGCGCATGTCTGGGTTAACGCCCCACGCCGGATCGTCATAGCAGGCCGCTTCGTAGGCAGGAAACTCAATCCATTCGCCGTCGAATTTCGCCGGAACCCAATGGGGCGCATAAACCCAGACCAAAACGGGAGCCTTGCGCTCGTAGGCGGATTGCAGTTCAGCAAACATCGCCGCGTCGCTGCCGGCATGGATGACCTCATAGTCGAGGTCGAGGGCTTCCACCCTTTCATCGTCAAATCCGCCCCAGTTTACGGGGGCGCCGATATAACGCCCCCGGGGCGCGGTTTCAGGTGTCGAAAACAGCTGGGCGCAATCGTTCAACGCCTGCCAGTCGGGCAATTCCGGGCACAGCTCCTTCATGTAGGTGGGGTACCACCATTCTTCGATGGCTGCCATTCCCGTCTCACCC
>CAZAPO010000234.1:0-17186 GCA_964487005.1 uncultured Flavobacteriaceae bacterium | reverse complement strand
CATTAGGCTTCACCATTAGCGTATCTACATAATTTGGCATTATAAAACTCATTAAAGAAGTCACTGTAATGCCTCCTATAGCATAGAGTGACAACTTTTCAACAAATTGTCGTCTGTTAATTTTATTATGGGCATAATCATCATAAAGATCAAATACTTCTTGTTTGATATCTTCTTTTCTTAATGGTTTCATTTGTTTATTTATTTATTATTTATTTACTTACTTCCTTCCAAGCTTCTAATACTTTTTGCTCAACATTAATTGATGCATTTGGATTCTCTTCAAAAGATTCGCGTTGTTCATCGGTAAGACCATCAGAATACCACCAAACAAATGTATCTTTTACTGTATCTTTTAGGCTTCTAAATGTCAATCCAGCATCTATAGCTTTTTTGTTACTAATTAAGGCAGAAGCTAAATACTCATCTGTTGGCATAATCCATGGTACTATAAAATATACATTTTGTTCTTTTAAGAAATCGTAATCGTCAATCTTTACAAATGTATGCTCTACATCAAAGGCGGTACTAGCTTCTTCAACAAAGCTGTACATATTTTGTGCTTCCTTTGGTCCTACAGCATTATAGGTTCCGGCCTTTTGGTCTTCGGCTAAACGTATCATAAACTCTGCAACATCTCGTACATCTACATATTGCACAGGATCATTTGGTTTGCCCGGAACCAATACCTCACCGCCTTTGGCTAAACGTAATGGCCAGTGGATAAATCGGTTAGTCTTATCGGCTGGACCAAACATATATGTTGGTCTAACGTTGATTGTACGTTCTGCTCCAAAAGTTTCGGTCGCAATGCGTTCAGAATTTGCTTTCATAACACCATACCAATAAAAAGAAGTTCGGTCTTGGTTTTCAGGATCGTCTGGATTCTCCATAACTACCTCGAAGTTCTCACCTGCATCTGGTGTTAAATAAGGATAATATACTCCAGTTGACGAAGTATACATATACATTCCTGCTCGATCTTTTAATAATTCGGCTGTATCCTTGGTCCATTTCTCACTACGTCCAGAATTATCTATAACTACATCCCATTCACCCGTTTCTAAGGCAGAAAGATCGTTCTCTCGATCTCCTACTAAAGAGGTCACCTGATCAAACAATTCTTGATGTACCGTAGGTTTGGTTTTACCTCTAGTAAAGGTTGTTATTTCATGACCTCTACCTATTGCATAGGCTACTTGGTGTGGACCCAAAAAGCTGGTGCCACCCAATATCAATATTTTTAGTTTTTTACGTTCGGCTTCTGTTGATTCATTTTTTGATTCTTCACCTGATTTGCATGCCCAAAGCATTGAACCCATAATTGGTACAGCAATACCTATTTTAGCACTTATTTCAAGAAACTCACGTCTTGTATTCTTTTTTTGCATAAAAAATGATTTAATTTGGTTGGTGCAGGTGAAGTTTTTTCGAGACCTAACTAAGGTAGTTATTTTTGAATAAATATTCTTCTACCTTTAATGTTAAATAAAATTTTAATGAAACTAGTTTTTGCCACCAATAATGCTAATAAACTAAAAGAAGTCCAGGCTTTGTTACCTGAGACTATTGAGTTGCTCAGCTTAAAAGAAATTGGCTGTAATGAAGATATTCCAGAAACACAGCCAACCATTGAGGGTAATGCTATACAAAAGGCTCTTTATATTAGTGAAAACTACGGGTACGACTGTTTTGCAGATGATACTGGTTTAGAAATTGATGCGCTTGACAGTGCGCCAGGAGTCTATTCGGCTAGATATGCAGGCAATCATAGGGATGCTAACGATAATATGAACAAAGTTTTAAAAAACTTGGAAAAACAGGCTGATCGGTCTGCACAATTTAAAACAGTGATTGCTTTACATTTAAAAGATAAGGTATACACCTTTACTGGTCTTTGTAAAGGCGAAATCACATTGGAAAAACATGGCGAAAAAGGCTTTGGTTACGACCCAATTTTTAAACCAAATGGATACCATGAAACTTTTGCCGAAATGGAACTCGAATTGAAGAATAAAATAGGCCATCGTGGAAAAGCTGTACAACAATTGATTCAATTTTTAAGCGAACTGTAACATGGAAAAACACTATAGCTTAACAGATATTGAGTTTGAAAACCAGTTTGCCAATTGTACACTCGATCCAGCAATTTTTAGTCACGAAGCACATTTACGCTGGGCATGGATTCATATTAACAAATATGGGCTCGAACAAGCAGAAATAAACATCCAAGAACAATTAAAAAAGTTTGTTATTCAAGCAGGTGCTGCAGACAAATACCATACTACTCTAACTATTGCAGCAATTAGAGCGGTTAACCATTTCATGAAAAAATCTAACCATAGCAGTTTTAAAGACTTCATTGGGGAATTCCCTCAGCTTAAGAATAATTTTAAAGCATTGATCAATAGTCACTACAGCTTTAACATTTTTGAAAATGAAAAGGCCAGAACAGAGTTTTTAAATCCTGATCTGGTTGCTTTTGATTAAGATTTAAACTATGCCTGAATAATCATATCGTAATCGGCAGCGGTTGTAACTACTTTTTGTATTAATTCTGGAGCAACCGACTTTAGTTGAGCGTCATCTTCGTCTTCTGAAACGCCCATTTGCTCAAAGAATTCTCTAAAACCTTTAGGACTATGAATATTTATCCATTTACAAGGTTTATCTGTTTTATTGCTAAATGTATGTACAGTTTTAGGTGGAATATCTATAGATTCTCCTGCTTTAACTGTTTTAACTTCACCATTAACAAAAAACTCCATCTCACCTTCTACAATAAGAAAAGCCTCCTCTAAAGTGTTGTGCATATGTGGAGGTGGTCCTGGAACTTGGGGAGGTGTTTCGGCCATCATGAGGTCATAATTTCCTGAAGTGTCACATGTTGTTACCTTATGTCCTAGTACCCATTTAGATTTCATATCCTTTTGCTTTATGAGATTATTGTCTCACAAACTTACATGGAAGTTTTGATAAATCCAAATTTTATGAGATATTTGTCTCATGAAGGAGAAATACATTCAAACAGGGCGAATTAATCAAAAATTAGAGACTAGAGAGCAGATACTTGAAAGCGCTCAATATTTTCTAAGCAACGGGCATGATTTTACCTTAGAAGATGTTGCTAAAAAGGCTAAAATTTCACGTGCGACTATTTACAGATATTATTCTAATAAAGATGTGCTTGCCAATGAGGCAGTTCTCGACATCAAAACTAAAAATCCAGAAGTACTATTTGACGAAATAAAAAATCCCGACTTTGAAAAGACAATTCTTGAGATTCAAGAATATTACAATACGTTAGCCATTGACCACGAGCCAGCTTTTAGAAAGTACTTAAGTACTATAATCACCTCGTCTCCCAAAGAATTAAAACGAGGCGCAAGACGTAAAAAGACGTTAGAACTCGCCTTGAAAGATACTAGATTTTCTAACAAAGAAAAGGAAGATCTCGCCAATTTACTCACAATATTAATGGGTATTGAACCACTTATAGTTGCAAAAGACGTGGCTGGTTTAAATAATGAGGCCTCGAAAGAAGTTTTAACCTGGGGTGCCCAACTCATTTTGAAGGGGTTTTTTGCAAATAAATCTTAGGAGTAGTATTCTTTTATTTACAAACAAAAACCTATTCCAATAATTAAACCTATCTTTGCAGCCATCATTAAGTCCTTCGACGCTAATGATATAGAATTTCCTCAGCGTGAGGATTGTGTTACCAGAAGTTTTAGGTTTAAGTATGTCGATTCGCTTCTTACGTAACACGCGTTTAACATAATCGGAATACTTAAATTATAATGGACACATTCCAACACTTAGGTTTGGAGGACCAAATCCTTCAGGCTGTTAATGATCTTGGGTTTAAAACACCTAGCGAGGTACAGCAAAAAGCCATTCCTGTTTTATTAGAAGAAGAAACAGACTTAGTAGCCTTAGCTCAAACGGGTACTGGTAAAACTGCAGCTTTTGGTTTTCCAATGCTGCAAAAAATTGATGTTGATAGTAGAACAACTCAGGGGCTTATTTTATCACCAACACGCGAACTTTGTTTACAGATTACCAACGAACTTAAACTTTATGGTAAATACTACAAAGGTCTTAATGTAACTGCAATATATGGTGGTGCAAGTATTACCGATCAGGCGAAAAAGGTTAAAAAAGGTGCACAAATAATAGTTGCCACACCTGGTAGAATGAAAGACATGATTAGTCGTGGGTTGGTTGATATCACTAAAATTGAATATGCAGTTTTAGACGAGGCAGATGAGATGCTCAATATGGGTTTCTACGAAGATATAACAGCTATTCTTTCACATACTCCAAAAGATAAAAGTACTTGGTTGTTCTCGGCTACTATGCCTAAAGAAGTTGCAACAATTGCGAAAAAATTTATGCATAATCCAACCGAAATCACCGTTGGAACTAAAAATCAAGGTGCTGCAAATGTTAGTCACGAATACTATTTGGTTAACGCTAGGGACAGGTATTTAGCTTTAAAGCGATTGGCAGATGCTAATCCCGATATTTTTTCAGTTGTTTTCTGTCGTACTAAAAGGGACACTCAGAAGGTTGCAGAAAATTTGATTGATGATGGTTATAATGCTGGAGCATTGCATGGCGACTTAAGTCAAAATCAACGAGACCTGGTTATGAAAGCCTTTAGAAACAAGCAAATTCAAATGCTTGTTGCAACTGATGTGGCAGCAAGAGGAATTGATGTTGATGATATTACACACGTTATTAATTATCAGTTACCAGATGAAACCGAAACCTATACGCATCGTTCTGGACGAACCGGACGGGCTGGGAAAAGTGGTGTTTCAATGGTTATCGTTTCAAAAAGTGAATTGCGAAAAATTAAGAGTATCGAACGTATCATTAAAAAGCAATTTGTTCAAAAGGATATTCCTAGTGGGATGGAAATCTGCCAGGTGCAATTAATGTCGTTGGCAAATAAAGTTCATGATACCGAAATCAACCATGATATTGACCCTTACTTAAACGAAATTGATGCGCTTTTTGAGGATACATCGAAGGATGAACTTATCAAAAAATTCTTTTCGGTTGAATTTACACGTTTTCATAACTATTATCAGAAAGCCAAAGACCTCAATGCGTCTGCAAGTAAGAGTAGTGAGCGAGATACAAGTAGCGAAAAATCTACTCGTTTTTTCTTGAATGTTGGTAAAAAGGAAGGTTTTGATTGGATGAGCCTAAAAGATTTTTTAAGAGAACTCCTAGAATTAGGGCAAGATGGCGTTTTTAAAGTAGACGTATTTGATAACTATTCATTTTTTAATACCGAAACTACCGAAGCCGAGAAAGTTCTTAAAGTATTGAACGACATTAACTACAATGGTCGCGATGTTAATGTTGAAATCACCGAAGAAAAAGGACGAAACAGAAATCGTGGACGCGGTAGAAAAAAAGGAGGTTCTAGGCGCGATGGTAGAAGAGGCAATAGACGTAATGAGAAGCGTTCTGAATCTCGCGGTTCAAAAAAGGGCAAATCATTAGGATCATCAAGACCAAGACGTAATCGTCGAAAATGAGATTAATTACACTTATGGATAAACCTTGGTGTTAAAAATTAGTCAAATTTATACTGTATAAGTAATGTTAACGTTTAGTTTAGTATTTTTATACTCTAAAGAAATTGCATGAACAAGTTTTTCCTACTTCTTTGTATGTGTTTGTTTTCATTAACTGTTTTCGCACAAACGACAGTTAAGGGAACGGTTATTCGTTCGGCAGACGGAACTCCAATGGAGAGTGTTAACATAGTTAATCTTAACAAGGTTATTGGTACCTCTACTGATGCGAAAGGAGAATTTGAAATTACTGCCGAGGCTAACGATACTTTACACTTATCTTATTTAGGATATAAATCCATTAAAGTTCGAGTTACAAACGACTGGATTCAATTTGGTGCTGCTACCAGTATTGAAATGACAGAGCTTGCCTTAGCTCTAGAAGAAGTAGTGGTAAATCAATTACGTTTAACCGGTTATTTAGAAGTCGATATTAAACAGGTTCCTATTAGAAAAGATACTAGGTATAGTATTTCTGGATTACCAACTACTGGTTATGAAGCTACCAAAAGACCAAGTATGGTAACCAAAGTACTTGGGGCAATTTTTAATCCTGCCGATTTCTTGCATAACATGTTTGGTAAAAAGCCTCGCGAAATGCGCAAGCTTAGACAAATGAAGAAAGATGATGAAATCAGGAATATTTTAGCCTCTCGTTTTGACAGAGAAATGCTCATGGCACTTCTAAATGTTGATAAAGTAGATATTGATCTATTAGTAAGTGAGTGTAACTATTCAAAAGAATTCATTAGAACTGCCAACGATTTGCAAATACTTGATGCCATTAGCGAATGCTATGAAGAGTACAAAATTCTTAGTAAAAGTAGTAAACGATTAAGCCCCTGAGTGCAGGGCAATCCTATTCCCTTCTGTATCAATAAACACAGCCATATAGCCATGCTCTGGTGAAATTTGAGTTTTAGGTTGAAATACGCTCCCTCCAGCAGCTTCTACACGGCTAATTTCATTCTGGACATCGTCACTATTAAAATAAACCAATGCGCCCTCTTGGCTAGGTATATAGCTTTCATGTTTAATTAATGTCCCATTGGCACCGTGTGCATCTCCCCTATCAGGAAACCAACCCATTAATAAACCACCAAAATCAACAATATTAATTTCAACCTCAAATACAGTTTCATAAAATTTCTTGGCCCTCTCCATGTCTGAAACAGGGATTTCAAACCAAACCACCATATTATTTTTCTTCATAACAAATTATTTGTCTTCTAATAGCTTCTTTAGACTTTCAAGACCGTCTTCGAAGTCATTCCCTATCGCTTTTTCAAAATTCATAAATAATGACATAGCGTTCATTGGAAAAGGGTTTCTACCAGTAAAACCCCATGTTACAAGCGTGTGTTCAGGATCGACCTCATCTACTAGCAAATGTCCAATTGATCTAGATTTCCAAGGTTTAAAGAAGCGTAGTTCTGTGTCTATCGTCTCATTTTCTACAATAGAAATTATTTCCTGTTCACCTTCACCAACGTGCTTATTTCCTTTCCATTTAGAAATAAAACCAATCTCTCCGTCTGTTCCTTCAAAAGACTGCTCCATAGTTGGGTCTTTCTTCTTCCAAGGTGACCAATCATCTTGGTTCTTAATTGATTTCAAGTAAGCAAAGGTTTCTGCTATTGGGTAGTTAATAATAATACTACGTCTTACTTCATACTCGTTAGGTGCAATCAAGCCCAACACTACAATCAATAATACAATTGCAGCAATTACATATAAAACTATTATCATGGTTAGTTGTATTAATAAGAAATTGACTGTCTTAAAGTTACAAAAAATTATGAGTGATTGTTATATCGTTCTAAAATGTGATCAATGCTTTTTATAGTTTTCTTTGTCCAGTCTAGTCGTTTAACAAGTTTTTCTTCTTTAGTGAGTTGCCAATTTATCCCGGTTTGCTTTAGTTTTGAAGTTATATGCTGTAGTATTATTGCTGCCGAAACAGAGATATTTAAACTTTCAGTAAAACCAACCATTGGTATTTTTAAAAAGCAATCTGCTTCTTTCATCACGGTTTCTGAAAGGCCAATATCTTCTTTACCAAAGAAAAAACATGACTTTTTAGTTACATCAAAATCGTTTAAAACTAAATCATTGTCATGAGGTGTGGTGGCTACAATTTGATATCCATTAGTTCGCAAGGCATCTATACATTCTTTTGATGAATGGTACCTATGTAAATCGACCCATTTTTGCGCACCCATTGCAATCTCGCGGTCAATACGCTTTAAATTTCGCTGTTCTATGACATGTAATTCCTGGATACCAAAAATATCGCAACTTCGCATAACAGCGCTCGTATTATGTAACTGGTAAACATCTTCTGTAGCCACCGTAAAGTGCTTTGTACGTTGTGATAAAACTTCATGAAATCGTGTTCTGCGCCTGTCAGTTAAATACGATTCTAAATATTCAAGTAATTTAAGGTCAATCATAGGTATCTTGTCCCTTAAATATAAAAATAAATGTCATTAGAACGCCATTACAAACGAAGAGAAGCAATCTTACCTTTGAATCTAATGGTACAGAATACTTAAGGTATAGCTCCCACATAATGATCAATAATATGTACATTTAATGTATGAAACACATTGTTGTACTAACAGGAGCTGGAATAAGTGCCGAAAGCGGACTCAAAACCTTTCGCGATTCCAACGGTTTATGGGAAGGGCATGATGTCATGGAAGTAGCATCACCCGAGGGATTTGCTAGAAATCCAGCACTTGTACTTGATTTTTATAACCAGCGTCGTAGACAGCTCCTTCAAGTAATTCCTAATAGTGCTCATGAACTTCTCGCCAAACTTGAAAAAGATTATATAGTGAGTATCGTGACTCAAAATGTGTACGATCTCCACGAGCGCGCTGGTAGCACCAATGTGCTTCATTTACATGGTGAGCTATTTAAAGTAAGAAGTACTTACGATGAAACTGATGTACACCACTGGAAAACAGACTTAGTTTTAGGAGACCTTTGTAAAAAAGGATATCAGTTACGACCTGATATTGTATGGTTTGGAGAAGCCGTCCCCAGAATAGAAAAAGCTATTGATATATGCCAAACTGCCGATATCTTATTTATTATAGGCACTTCTATGCAGGTGTATCCAGCTGCTAGCTTGATGCATTATGTACCCTTAGATACACAAATATTTTACATCGACCCAAACCCTGCATTTTCAGGTAATGCAAAAGTTACTGTTATTGCTGAAGCGGCAACAAGCGGCGTAAAAAACGCCATCAGTATGATTGAATAAATACTATTTTTAACAAATATGAGCAAAATTAGACCTTATGTCCTTGTTGAAACCAATTGGAAAGCTTTAAAAGATGCTTCCTTTGATCTGGCCATTTTACCCTGGGGCGCCACAGAAGCTCACAATTACCATTTACCGTATGGGACTGATAATTATGAAGCCGAAGCTATTGCCTATAAATCGGCAGAAATTGCCTGGAAAAAAGGAACAAAAGTGATTGTACTCCCACCAGTTCCATTTGGAGTGAATACCGGTCAAGCAGACATCTATTTAGATATTAATTTGAATCCGAGCACACAAATGGCCATCCTGGACGATATTATTACAGTACTTGATAGACAAGGTATCAAGAAATTAATGGTTTTAAATAGTCATGGAGGTAATAATTTTAAACCATTGTTACGTGAACTGGGATTAAAATTCCCTAATATGTTTCTTTGCTTTTCTAACTGGTTTCAGTCATTAGACAAAAAAGATTTTTTTGATAATGAAGGAGATCACGCCGATGAAATGGAAACAAGTATTATGCTTCATTTAAAACCAGAATTGGTACTTGATAAAGAAAATTGGGGTAATGGTAGAGAGAAAAAACATAAGATCGATGCATTTAAAGAGGGCTGGTGTTGGGCTGAGCGCAAATGGTCTCAAATAAGCGAAGATACAGGAGTTGGCGACCCATCGCAGTCGACGGCAATAAAAGGCAAATCATACTTTGAGGCAGTGACCAAAAAGCTTGGAGATTTCATTTTTGAATTGGCTCAAGCAGATGTTGAAGACTTATATGAATAAGTAATATAATTTAGTTTATCGCACAAGGCTAAAGTGCCCCTTTAATACCTGCGAAGTTCCGTCAACGTTCACTAAATTGGCAACAAACCAATAATCAGACGATGGCATATCGTAGCCATTAATTGTACCGTTCCAACCATCTGATCCTGGATATAAATGTTTAATTAGCTTACCATAGCGGTCAAAGATTCTTATAAACGAGCTCGTGGTAAAATCATCATTCCAACCCTTAATATTCCAGGTATCATTGTAACCATCACTATTAGGGGTGAAGAATTTTGGGAAGCCTAAAACAAAAACATCAATTGATGCTGTACCACATCCTTTCTTATCTCTCACATAAAGTACATGAGCACCAGCTCCTACCATATCAAAGAATGGATCATCTTGGTATGGTCCAAACTCATTGTCAAGTGAAAACTCATAATCTCCAATTCCTAAGTTGGTGGTATCTATGGTAATCGTATTGTTATTTGAGAAATCCTCAACCGTAATATCATCATCGGTAATGGTAGCAATGGCCGATTCAACTACATTAAAAGAGTATGGGAATGACACACAATTATTCACCGATGTGGCCACTACAGTATAGGTACCACCTTGAGTAACAACAGCAGTATCATTAAGACTTATTATATTTCCTAGGGCATCTGTCCAAACATAACTATAAACTCCTTGTGGGTTATAGGTTTCTAGCGTAATTGGCGCCCCATTCAAGCAAAAAATATCAGATTGATCTACTTCAAACTGTGGCCTTGGATGAACCGTTAATTGCAAATGCGGTCCTATACCAAAACAATCGCCATTGTCACTACTCTCGACGCGCACATATATTGTTTGTGAAAAGGCTGTTTCATTCGTGTAATTTGCAACACCCGTAATTTCATTTTGCTCTAACTGCGCATCTTGTAAATTCCTATAGTAATGCACGCTTAAATTCTGACCAGTTGGAAACTGATTTAAAAACTGCTGCGAAACCTGAGTGAGATCAAATTCAATGAATCCATCGGGTGTATTATCATCATCACATAATGCTATTTCTTCTACATAGCCGTTAGGGAATGAGGTAGTTGACACTTGAAGATTAATAGTTGCAACTCTAAAACAACCATTCGTGTTGACAACTCTCACATAAACTGTGTTTGCTGTATTGTTATTAAACGGTAAGGGGTTGACCGGATTTACATCCTGTTGCGCATCGTTTAAACTCAAATGGTAGCTAAAACCGTATGATGCGGTATTTCCCAGACTTATAATGTCATTGGCTTCTGTTAGATTAAAATCTGTAAAACCATCGGGAACGCCATCTTCATCGCAATTTCTCAAAACAAGTGTATCCTGAATGACAGGTAATGAATGTACAACAATCTCAAAACTGGTATCTGTATAACAACTATTGTCCATAATATTTGCTACACGTACATAAATGGTTTGTCCATCTGGTACCGTATTTACAAATGTTGCAGGTGCTCCAATTTGATTGGTATAAGCTGCATCAGTATAATACATTACTTGAAAATCTGTAGGACTAGCACCATTTAAAATGGTACTTTCGTTTTGAGTGATATCAAACGTAGTAAAACCATTTGTATCATCACCGTCAACATTTGTATCACATTCTTCCAAGGAATCAATTTGTGAACTATCAGGTACTATTACGGTTTCATAAATAATGACATCTACTGCTAGCCTAGCTGCGCTTTCACAGGTGTTTATGGTTTGTGTTGCGTAATACGTGGTATTAGTCAAGCTATCTCCATTGGCCAATGGTGTAGTTGATGTTAACGAATCATACCATTGTATACTTGTGCCTGTAGCAATTAAATCTGCTACAGTAGCATTATCAAGGTCACAGAAAGTTTGCGGTGAGTTTCCTGTAGGTGCTGGTGTAATCTGAACGGTTACGGTAGCTGGTTCTCGTGTAGCATTTGTACAGCCATCAAACTCTACCTCAGCATAATATGTTGTGGTAACTAATAGTACGGGTGTTGTATAGGTATCTCCAATGTGAAGTAGATTTCCACCTGTTGGTGCATCATACCAGCTAATGGTTCCAAAAGGTGATGTGGCATTAACAGCACCACTGGCACTCTCACAAATCAAATCACCAGTAATTGAATCTATTGTTGGAATTGGTTTTATTGTTGCAACCACAGCAGTCCGATCCCCTTCTAGGCATCCATTCACCGATGCTAAGGCGTAATAGGTGGTTGTAGCATTTATTACTGGTGTTGTGAAACTTGTTCCAGTAAAAAGTGGAGTCCCACCGGTAGGAACATCAAACCAAATCACATCACCTATTGATGGTGTAGCTCCTAATGTAACCGTTCCTGGACCGCAAATAGCCATTCCCAAGGTTCCTACAATTTCTGGAACGGTAATTTTTGTACTGGCGGAGATATCTACAATTGGATCACCAGGTGTTCCTCCGTATTCTACAATAAATCCTTGAGGGTGATACGGATTAGTAGGATCTGTAGAACCTGTATTTGGTAAGTCATTCCATGACCCAGGAGTTCCAATAGAAGGTGCCGTAACATGGGCATAATTCTCTTCGCCGGTAACGGTACTGCAACAATCATTAGGCTCGTTGGTATTCCAATTGGCATAACCTCCAGGAGGTGTTGTACCATTCACTCCACCGTTCCAAAATATTGTTCCAGCTTCAGGACCAGTCATCCATCGCCAAACGCCTTCTGATGCTGCATCGCTACCACCAATCCATCCTGTTCCAGCTGCCTGCTCTCCAGAGAGTACTGCTTCTTCTTGTGATGTGATAGTTGCAAGATATCCTTGCAACCCAAAATAGGTATAGGTGTCTGCCAGTGCACGCGCATCTGTCCAGGTAATTCCAGGGTTAGATACGTACTCGTAATAGTGGCCGGTAGATGGTAAAAAGTTAGCATCACCCACTGTAAACGAAAAGAATCGCTCTCCCGAAATGTTTGGTGATGTACTTGAAAACACCACATCTTGAACCGCAGCAATTAAATCGGCATAAGTTGCATTTCCACCACCTAATCCAGTTAAAGACAATTTTCCTTCTAAAGCATTCCAACTGGCCTGGATATTAGGATGCGTTCCTGTAAGCGTCAACATATCTTGGCCATTAATATATCCTTGTGATATTTGAATATGCAAAGATTCTATATCTGTATCATCTGGATCCATAATATCAAAACTAGTAACGATATTAATCTGACTTTGCGGACAATAATACTGATCTCCAATCGCATCGATATTAGGTGGCACATTGGTCTGCGACCAAGCCACTAATACCCAAAAAGTAAAAATAAACGCTATTAATTTTTCTTTTTTCAGTAGCAATTTGGAGTGTTTTAATTTTTCGAAGCACTAAAAATAGTAAAATATACTAGAGTACCACTAATCTGGCGACTAATCACTGCATTTTTAGTTTAAAAACACCTATCTTAAACTTATTAATCTTCTACACTATGAAATTTGTTTGTTCTGTAACCATCCAAAAACCCAGAGATCTTGTTGTTAAATACTTTGCTGACCCCATGTATTTAGCTGAATACCAAGAAGGTTTTATTAAGAAAGAACTGCTATCTGGAATAGAAGGACAAACTGGTGCGATCTCAAAAATGTATTATAAAATGGGTAAGGGAGAAATGGAACTCACTGAAACCATTACTCACAATAATTTACCAGAAACCTTTGCTGCTCAATATCACCATAAAAGCACCGATAATACTATGCTTTGTAAATTTATTGCTATTGATACCCAATCTACACAATGCAACTGGGAAATTAAATATACAGCCATGCGTGGATTTATGATCAACTTAATGAAAATACTCTTTCCAGGAGCCTTTAAAAAACAAGTAGAAAAGTGGCTCAATAACTTTAAAGCTTTTGTTGAAAAGCAAGAAAATTAATCCCTGTTTTCTGTAAGGGAAAAATGGTCAACAAGCGAGGAAAACCAGCCTAACACTTACCTTAATTGTTGCACTACTTTTGTGATATAATTTAAAAAATGATACTCATGAAAGAAATAAAAAACACTCAAGATTTTAAAGAAGTAATCAAACAAGATAAGCCAGTATTATTAGATTTTTATGCTGACTGGTGTGGGCCTTGCCAGACGTTAATGCCAACCCTAGAACATTTATCTAACAAGTTTAAAGATGAAGTGGTAATTGCTAAAGTTAATGTTGACACCAATACCGACCTCTCGGCGCATTTTAAAGTAAGAAGTATCCCATCATTATTTTTTATTAAAGACGGGAATATTGTTGATTACCTCAACGGTTTGCAAACACAACAAACCTTAGAAGCCAAAATTAAATCACTAAAACAGCAAGCAGCTTAAAATATGTTAGATAAAATTGATAGTGCAACGTTTAACAATGACCCCAATCGTTATTCGCTGGTACCTGGTAACAGCAAAAGTGCCCCCTTGTGCCCATATGGGAATCACTATCAGTGGATAGGTTATGATACCAAGGCAAATAAATTTGTGAGATTCACGAAATCTGTTTTTAATAAATTGTTCATAAACAAAGAAAGAGGTCATTAGGCCTCTTTTTTTTGGTTGAAATTGTGCTAAGAAACTCCTACATTAGTTACCACTAACCTAACCAACACTAAAACTAGATTGATTACTTCAAGCTCAGCTTTTAAAGATTCTAAAAAGCATTTTCTCATCCTCGATGCACTACGTGGTGTTGCAGCCATAATGGTACTTATTATGCATACGTTTGAAATGTTTTGTGGTGGTGATTATCACAAACTATTTATCAATCATGGTTATTTGGCAGTAGATTTCTTTTTTATGCTGTCTGGATATGTAATGGCGCACGCTTATGATGATCGGTGGGATACAATGACGGTTTGGGACTTTTGCAAACGTAGACTAATACGCTTACAACCGCTAATAATTCTAGGGATGACAATTGGTGGGCTCCTATTCTTTTTTCAGGGGTCAGAACTCTACCCAAAGTTTGAAGATATTACCACAGGGCATTTAATATTAGTAATGGTTATTGGGTTTTTCTTGATACCTATTCCTCCATCATTGGATGTTAGGGGTTGGACTGAGATGTTTCCATTAAATGGTCCTGCCTGGTCGCTGTTTTTTGAATATATCGCCAATATATTGCATGTATTTGTGCTGCGCAAGCTGTCTAATCTTATAATGGGAGTACTTGTCATACTGGCGGCCATAGCACTTTACTATGTTGCCATTACCAGTGAGTCTGGAGATTTAATTGGCGGATGGGCTTTTACTCCTGAACAAATTAAAATTGGATTTACCAGGTTATTATTTCCATATTTGGCTGGTATGTTATTGCGTCGAGCAGTAAAAGTGCGAAGCGGAAAAAAGACCTTCTTTTTAACCAGCTTTGTTCTTATTATAGTGCTCAGTATGCCTCGCGTAGGAGGTTATGATAATGTATGGGTGAACGGCCTCTATGAGGCCCTAATTGTAAGTATTGTATTTCCGCTAATTATCTATTTTGGAGCTATTGGAGAGGTCACCAAACCTGCATATCAAAAACTATGCACGTTTTTAGGGGATATTTCTTACCCTCTTTACATCACCCATTTCCCATTCATTTTGATTTACTATGCATGGGTTTCTAACAATGACATAAGTATGCAAGAAGGAGCTCTCGTTGGTGTTGCGCTTATGATTGGTACTATTGGAATTGCCTATGCTTCCTTAAAATTGTACGACCTACCGATAAGAAAATGGTTGGCAAAGAAATTCTTATACTCAAAAAAGTAGTCCGGTAAGGATTGTTTATTTGTATTCAACAATTAAATATACACTGGTGGTTTCACCAATATTTTGTACGGTATGGGTACTAATACTGTCCTTTGTCCATGAGTAACCATCTGGAATGGTAACTTCACGTGTTCCTTCTGCATCTTCAAGCCTAAAAGTTCCGCCTACCAAGGTATACCCAAAATGTGGTTGGTGGTAATGCGTTTCATGCCCTATTCCTGGTGGAAATGTACATTTTAAAACCCTTAACTTATCGTTTTCTTCGAGCACCTCGCACACTTTTTCTCCCTCCCATCCTGCTTCAAGGGGATCGGGCAAGCTAGGAACTTGCTTGCAAGATCCTAGTAAAATTACCCCTGCGATTAATTGAACAACTTGATATCTTTTCAACATAAAATACTTGTATTGTTGCTAACGAATTTACATTAATAATTTGTAGTTTCAAGCTTTTAAATTCAAACTCATTCGTATGCGAAAACTATCTGGTTTTTCAATAATTATTTTATGTCTTATGCTCGCTTCCTGCAATTCTAAACTTTCGTCTACAGATTTCACTCCCGAAAACAGTTTTACCGAAGGTGTGGAAGGCCCTGCAACTGATGCTAACGGAAATATTTATGCAGTCAATTTTGAAAAGCAAGGCACCATTGGAAAAGTAACTCCAGATGGTAGCGCCTCTATATTTGTTAGCTTACCCAATGGTAGCATTGCCAACGGCATAAGATTTAGAAATAAAACTAACATGTTAGTAGCTGATTACACAAATCACAATATTCTTGAAATTAATTTGGAAAGTAAAGCCATTACGGTATTTGCTCACGAGGAAGAAGCCAATCAGCCAAACGACCTTACTATTGCACCAAACGGTACCGTATACGCTAGCGATCCTAATTGGAGTGAAAGCACAGGAAACATCTGGAAAGTTACCCAAGAAAGAGGTTTTGAATTGCTAGAAAGTGATATGGGAACCACCAATGGTATTGAGGTTAATAAAGATGGTACAAAGCTGTACGTAAATGAAAGTGTACAGCGTAATATATGGCAATATGATATTTTAGAAGACGGTAGTATCGCTAATAAAACCAAGCTTATTTCTTTTGATGATTTTGGTTTAGACGGCATGCGTTTTCACGAGGATGGTAACCTCTATGTTTGCCGCTTCGGGAAAGGGGTAGTTGCTGTGATCTCTCCTGATGGCAAGCTGCTCAAGGAAATCCAGCTACAAGGCAAAAATGTCACTAACATTACCTTTAGTAACGATTATAAAACTGCTTATGCTACCGTTGCTGATCGTGGGTGTATTGAGAAGATCATATTCAAATAAAATGCGCTATTCATAAAACACTACCACCTCTTCTAGGGATTTTCTATGAATGTCTGGGACATATACGGGATCTTTTGGATACCCCACAGGTAATAATAAATAGGCACGCTCATTACTGGGTCTATCAAGTAGCTTTGTCAAGAAATTCATTGGACTTGGTGTATGTGTTAGGGTTACTAGGCCCGCATTATGTATTGCCGTAATTAGCATACCGCTAGCAATTCCCATTGACTCATTGACGTAGTAATTATTATGGCGTTGGTCACCTTCATGCTCATAAACACGCTTAAAACCAACAATCACCCATGGCGCTTCGTCTATAAAAGGCTTATTGGCATCTGTGCCTAATGGCGCGAGGTCTTTTTTCCAACGATCACTCATTCGATTGGCATAGGTTTCACGTTCTTCGGCTTCAGCATCTAATCGTATTTGATGCTTTAAGTCTGGGTT
>CAZAPO010000233.1:0-2674 GCA_964487005.1 uncultured Flavobacteriaceae bacterium | reverse complement strand
AGATGGCTTTATATCGGCAATATTTAATTTATCTAGCATTTTTTTACGAGAAGTCGCTTGCTTACTTTTTGCGACATTGGCACTAAATCGTGCAATAAACTCTTGTAACTCTTTTGCTTTTTCTTCTGCTTTCTTGTTTTGTTGTGCACGTTGCTTTGCCGCTAATTGTGAAGACTGATACCAGAAGGAATAGTTTCCTGAATAATGATTAATCTTTCCAAAATCAATATCTGAAATATGTGTACACACCGCATCTAAAAAGTGACGGTCGTGAGATACAACAATCACACAATTATCATAGTTAGCTAAAAAGTTTTCTAACCATTTAATAGTCTCATAATCCAGGTCGTTGGTAGGCTCGTCCATGATAAGCACATCTGGATTACCAAATAAAGCCTGTGCTAATAAAACACGTACCTTTTGCTTACCATCAAGATCTTTCATCATTGCATAATGCAACTCTTCTTTGATACCTAAATTAGAAAGTAGTGCCGCAGCATCACTATCGGCATTCCATCCGTCCATCTCTTCAAACTGCACCTGTAGCTCACCAATTTTTTCGGCATTTTCATCAGAGTAATCTGCATATAAAGCATCTATTTGCGTTTTAATTTCAAATAGTGGCTTGTTGCCACGCTGCACCGTTTCTAAAACCGGGTAGTCATCATACAAATTATGGTTTTGTTCTAGCACAGACATACGCTTACCTGGTTCTAGGTGAACATGTCCAGAAGTGGCATCTTGCTTGCCAGATAGAATTTTTAAAAATGTAGACTTTCCTGCACCATTGGCACCAATAATTCCGTAGCAATTACCATTGTTAAATGTGGTATTTACCTCATCAAATAAAACGCGCTTACCAAACTGCACAGATAGGTTAGAAACTGATAACATTTTAATGCTTTTAAAATTTGCCGCAAAAGTAGAAAAATCAAACCATTCAAGCAATATATAGGAGCAATAAACATTTAACAACGCCTTAACAGCAGTTTTAGCATGCAAAAACTACTTTTGTATGATAATTAGGAGCGAAGCCCCAAATGAGGCGGTGACCAAAATTTACTATGAAGCGATTATTTATACTCACAGTATTGGTAATTTCTGTTTTGGGTTGTAATACCAGTGAAAACTCTTGTGGACAAGCGTTTATTGGTGGTGAGATCATCAACCCGAACCACGATTTTCTTGTCTTAAAACGAGACACTTCTCCTATTGACACCCTTTATTTAGACGAAAACAACCGTTTTGCTTATAGAGTTGAAAGCTTGGATCCAGGAATTCATTCTATTGTGCATGGTGATGAGTACCAAATCATCATTCTAGAACCTAATGATAGTTTGATGGTAAGATTAAATACCTTAGATTTTGATGAGTCTTTAGTTTTCTCGGGTGCTGGTGCAAAAAAGAACAATTATTTGATCGACCTTTTCTTAGAAATGGAAGAAGAGGAAAGAATGGTTTATAACTTTAGAAAGTTAAGTCCAGATGAATTTGTGATCAAAATTGATTCAATGAAAGAAGATAAATATACTAGGCTTGACAAATTCACGCAAAAATACGGGTCGTCTGATTTTTTTGAAAAAGTAGTGACCGTAGGAATTAACTACAATCACTTTACACATAAGGAACAATATCCGTACAGGCATTTTGGAATGAATAAACCCATTCCAATTGAAGAACTTCCAGAGGGGTATTTTGACTTTAGAAATGCCATTAATTACAACGACGAAGAGTTAAAAGATTACTACCCTTATTACGCTTTCTTATTTAACCATTTTAATAATTTGGCATGTGAGAAGTATTTTGATGAGACAGAGGCTAGCTATTTAGATAGAATGAACATTGATTATCATCTCAATAAATTGGATTTAATTAATGACAATGTTTCAAATGAAGTTTTAAAAAACATTTTATTGAAATACCCAACCATTAACTTCTTATCCTTCTGTAATTCTACACAAGATGCTGAGGCTATGTACAGCTCTTACGTTGATAAGAACACCAATGAAGAAAACACAATTCATGTTGAAGGTTTGTATAATACCTTGAAGCGATTAAATCCAGGAAATAAACTTCCGGTTGTAGAGGTGTTAAATCATAAAAACGAGGCTACCACCTTAAATAATATATCTAATAACCCTAAGGTCTTATATTTCTGGACCAGTGTTAATAAATATCACTTTAAAAATAGCCATAACAAGGTTAAAGAGTTAAGAGTAGCATACCCTGATATTGATTTTATTGCCATTAATATTAATTCGAATAATGCCCCTGTTTGGAAACGTTTAATCAAGGATAATAATTTTGATTTTAACTATGAGTACAGGTTTAGAGACCCAAAAATCGCCAAAAAGATGCTGGCAATACGCTATATAAACAAGGTAATTGTATTAGATAGATACAATACAATTGTGTCGTCTAATGCCAACTTATTCAATTACGACTTTAGTGATATTTTAGAAGAATTAAAATAAAAAAGGTTGCCAATTGGCAACCTTTTTTATTATGGGAATTGGTTAATTAATTTCCTTTCTTATAATCTGCTAAAAACTTTTCAAGACCAATATCAGTAAGTGGGTGTTTTAAAAGTCCAGCAATAGAGCTTAAAGGTCCTGTCATTACATCTGCACCAATTTTTGCACAGTCAATAACATGCATAGTATGACGCACAGAT
>CAZAPO010000232.1:0-11388 GCA_964487005.1 uncultured Flavobacteriaceae bacterium | reverse complement strand
AAACATAAACTCGGTTTCAAATGCTAATGAGGCATGTCCTAAGGTCATTGCCAAGGCTCCAAAAACCACAGCTTTTTGATATCCGGTAAATCTATCGGCTATCCAGCCTCCAATAATTGGTGTGATATATACAGAACTGGTATAAATACCTAAAAGTCCCAATGCCCTTTCACGCGTCCATTCCCATCCACCATCAATAAAGGGAGCCGTTAAAAACAATACAAATATGGCTCGCATCCCATAATAGGAGAAGCGTTCCCACATTTCGGTAAAGAAGAGAACAAATAAGGCTGGTTTGTGACCCAATAAGCTAAACTCATTGTTAGTAGTTGTTGCTGACATATCTTAATTTTTTATATGAAAAAGCCTTGCAAAGAATATTACAAGGCTTATTTGTGTATTTGTTTTTTAGTTATCTGCTAATTCGAAACCTTCTGTTTCTTCATTCTTGGTTCCTTCTAAATCTTCGGCACCATGCGTTAGACGCTTCAATGGTTTCAAAATTAAAATAACCAATATGGCAAATATGGTACAGAAAATTGCTATTCCTGTAAATATTTTAAACTCTCCTAAATCCGTAGCCGATTCACCAAGTAATCCAGCTACCTTATTACCCAATCCGGTAGCAGCAAAATACGCTCCCATCATAAAAGCCATCCAGCGTTCTGGAGCCAATTTAGTAATAAATGATAATGCTACTGGTGAAGCACATAATTCTCCTAACGTATGGAAAAGGTAAGCTAGTACTAACCAATACATTGCAGATGCACCTGAACTTTCATATTCCATTGAAGCTGCTGACATGAAGAAGAATCCCCATCCCATTATAAGTACTCCAATCGCCATTTTAAACAATGATGACGATTCTTTACCTCTATTTTTCCACCAAACCCAAATACTACCAACAATGGTTGCAAAGATCAATATAAAAATAGCATTCACAGATTGGAACCAACTTGCTTTAACTTCAAAATCTCCAAGCATTAAATCGGTTTTTTGAGAGGCATATAAATTCATTAATCCACCTGCCTGTTCAAAAGCTCCCCAGAAAATTATGATGATTAAGAACGACAAATAGGTAACTAATATTCTATCTTTTTCAACTTTATTCCCGTCGTTATAAACGACAATTCCAACACCAACGGCAAAGGCCAATCCAATAACGAGTAGCCCATAAGACCAAGAACCACCAATAAACCAAATAGCCAATCCAGCTAAAGCAACAAGGGTAAATCCAACGATCGAGTTTGTATGACTAAATATTGCTTTTAATAGGTTCTGACTCTCCTTTTTCTCTTCCTCTGAGCGCGTGTCAACAACAAGGTTTCCTACGTGCCTAAGGTGTTTTTGTCCCAGCATATAGATAACTTGTCCTAAAGCCATTCCTATTCCGGCCAATCCAAATCCATAATGCCATCCATATTCTTCACCCACATATCCTACAATTAAAGCAGCAGCGGCCGCCCCTAGGTTAATACCCATATAAAAGATATAGAATCCCATATCCCTTTTATTTTGTTGGTTCTTAGGATACAGACCTCCAACCATGGTTGAGATATTAGGCTTCAACATTCCTACTCCCATTACAATTAAAATTAATCCAGAGTAAAATGCCCACATTTGTTCTACTGCAAGAACACTATGTCCCGCTACTAGTAAAAGTCCACCAACAAAAACAGATTTTCTTTGCCCTATTAATTTGTCAGCAATGATTCCTCCAGGAATTGATGCCACATAAACAAACATTGTATACCATCCATATAGCACTAAAGCACTATCATTTGCCCATCCCAATCCAGGATTATCTGCTGCCGTTTCTGCAACTAAATAGAGTACTAATATTGCACGCATTCCGTAGTACGAAAAGCGTTCCCACATCTCTGTTAAAAACAGAATATATAATCCAATTGGATGTCCAAAAAGCGTTTTTTGATTGACTGTAGCCGTATTTGCCATATAATTAGAGTTTTGTTAGTTTAGTTTTCTTAGTTTTTTGCTTTTAAAGCTTTCCAAGTTTACTAAAAATTATGCAAAAAACCCTAACTATTAACAGTTAATGCGAGTATCATCACCTAATATGAAATTTTACTTCTAAGAATAGTATCTTTGTAAACCGAATAAAAAATAGATGAGCAAATCAATTTCTGGGTTTTCAAAATTGTCTAAATCTAAAAAGATTGCATGGATTGTAGACACCTATTTCTCAAATAAGGAGGAAGCCAAAACTATTTTAGAGCAATACTGGAATACCAACGAAAAACTCCAACAGTTGCACGATGAGTTTATTGAAAACACTATCACCAATTATTACCTGCCACTAGGTGTGGCTCCTAACTTTTTAATTAATGAAAAGTTATATACCATCCCAATGGCCATTGAGGAGAGCTCTGTAGTTGCAGCTGCGAGCAAGGCTGCTAAATTTTGGTTGGAAAGGGGTGGTTTTAAAGCCACAGTAATTTCAACAAAGAAAGTTGGGCAAGTACACTTTAAGTTTAATGGTGATTATGCAAGTTTGTTAAGCTATTTTAATTTTATAAAACCGCGTCTCATAGAGGACACCAAACAAATTACCAAGAACATGGAGGCGCGCGGAGGAGGAATCACCTCAGTAGCCTTAAGAGATAAAACAAGTAAGCTTAAAAACTACTATCAACTACACGTTACCTTTGAGACACTCGATGCTATGGGTGCCAATTTTATTAACTCCTGTTTGGAACAATTTGCGCATACTTTTAAGGGTGAAGCCGCAAATTATGATGGCTTTTCAAGCAATGATGAGATCTCTATAATAATGAGTATTTTATCAAATTACGTTCCCGAATGTTTGGTTAGAGCCGAGGTATCTTGTGATGTTTCGCAACTAAGTGAGGGAGACATTCGAGGCGAAGAGTTTGCGAAAAAATTTATGGAAGCCATTCAGATTGCTGAAATAGAACCTTATAGAGCTGTTACTCATAATAAAGGTATTATGAATGGTATTGATGCCGTTGTTTTAGCTACTGGAAACGATTTTAGGGCGGTTGAAGCGGGTATTCATGCATATGCTTCACGTGACGGACAATACAGAAGCCTTACTCATGCAACTTTAGACAACGGGTTGTTTCGATTTTGGATTGAGATCCCATTGGCACTTGGAACCGTAGGAGGGCTTACCAAACTGCACCCTCTAGTGAAATTATCGTTAGAAATGCTTGGCAACCCATCGGCTAAAGAATTGATGAAAATTACAGCAGTTGCTGGATTAGCACAAAATTTTGCAGCTGTTAAATCACTCATAACTACAGGTATCCAGCAAGGGCATATGAAAATGCATCTTATGAATATTTTGAATCAATTTGGGGCCAATGACGACGAAAAAAATGCGCTTATTGAGCACTTTAAATCAAATGTTGTTACCCACAGTGCAGTGGTTGCAGCCATTGAGAATCTAAGAAATTAATGGCAACTTATTATAGTCATGGTAAACTACTTTTAACTGCTGAATACTTGGTATTAGATGGTGCCCAAGCTCTTGCAATGCCAACAAAGTATGGGCAATCTTTAGAGGTAACCAAGAACCCTCAACAGGAGATTGTTTGGAAAAGTATTGATTGCTATGGAGTTGTATGGTTTACAACTACAATTTCTCTTGATCTTGATAAGTCTTCAAATACTAATAGTATTGCACAACGATTACTCGAAATTCTAAGAGTCATTAAGGAAGTAAAACCAATGCTTTTTAAGCAAGGAATTACCTTTAAATCTACGCTGGAATTTCCACAAAATTGGGGGCTCGGTAGTTCTTCTACCTTGATCAATAATTTGGCTTCATGGGCGGCTATTGACCCCTATACACTGCTTGAAAAGACTTTTGGTGGCAGTGGGTATGATATTGCTTGTGCACAGCATAGTAGTGCGGTTACGTATCAGCTACAACATCATGACCGTCTTGTTGAACAAATTGCCTTTAGTCCTCCATTTAAAGAGCATCTATACTTTGTTTATTTAAATAAGAAGCAAAATAGCCGTGAAGGTATTGCCGCCTATCGCGCTAACAAAGGTGATTTAGATGTAGCGATTAAAACTGTTAATAGTATTACTGCTGCAATGATTAGTTGTCGAGAAATCGACGAATTCAATACCTTAATTGAGCAGCACGAACAACTAATTTCTGGAATCATTGGTATTGATACGGTGAAAAATAGATTGTTCAACGATTTTAATGGGGCAATTAAAAGTTTAGGTGCTTGGGGTGGAGACTTTATTTTGATTAGCGATTCCAGTAATTCGACCGAATACTTTTTAAACAAGGGTTTTACAACCATTGTTCCCTATAGTGATATGATCTTATAACAAAAAAAGACCTCCAATTTGGAAGTCTTTTTTTTATACTATTTTAGACTTTTTCTTAGTAGAAAATTGCTCTATTATCTTCTATGTCAGCTGCCTTCTTTAAGGCGTTTAACACATCTGTTGTTACCAGTCCTGATCTTGTATTACCTAATCTATTAGCATTAGCCGAATAGTTTGGTAATCCTGCACCTGGATTTATTTTAGTTACCTGAACTATATATACACCTTGCTCTCCAATAATTGGTTTTGAAGTAGCTCCTTCTGCTAATCCAAACGCCGTACCTACAACTAATGGCTCATTACCTACACCCGAAATAGTTGGGCTTTGCATATTAATGGCTAAGGCAGTTTGAACTGTTTGTCCTTGACTAGCTGCAATATCTTCTATGGTATTTCCAGCCAATTGCGCCTTGATCATCTCTGCTTTCTTTTGTTTTCTAATAGTAGGTAATGCAGTAACTGATGCTTTCTCTGTACTCATAACACCTTCTTCATTAACGGCCGTTACAATGACTACGGCATAACCTCCTGATGCTAAGTTAAAGCGTTTTGAATCTCCTACTCCTACTCCATCTTCAAATGCCCAACGAACAATAGTCCTTTGATTTCCTAATCCAGGAATTGATTCATCTAAAGCTTTAATACTACTCACTGGCATCACACTATAGTTATTTTCTGTAGCTACATCCATAAATGGTCGCTCTGCTATAGCAATTTCAAATTTTGAAGTTTCATTAAAGACATTGTCTGCAGTGGCAGCCGATGGCTCAATTTCTTTTGCCAAATGACCTACTTTTACAGCTTTTCTTTTATTTTTTCTATCTAATACTTCAATGATGTGAAACCCGAAATCTGTTTTTACAACACCTAATTGTCCAATTCTAGCACTCGCTTCATAATCACTGAATTCTGGTACCATGTAACCTTCTTCATGGTAATCGTATTCTCCTCCATTAGCTCTACTACCTATGTCTGATGATAATTCGGTAACTAGGTCGCCAAACTTAGACTTATCACGTCTAAGTACTGATAAGATACTGTCGGCAGTTGCCTTAGCTTCTTCTTCTGTTTGCGTCACCGTTGGTGCTGCCTGTAAGGCTCCAACAAACGGAATTAAAATATGACGTGATTTTATTGAATCATGTTGTTGTCTTACATCAACAACCTTCGTGATTTTGTACATTCCTGCATCTTTGTAAGGTCCAAATGTTTCGCCTTTACCTAATGCCCAAATACTATCTGCTACACTTTGAGTTAGACCTTCTTTAAAAACAAATCTATCTACAAAACCTATGCTTGAATTAACAGATAAAAACCCTTCATGATCTTCGGTATCTTTAAATCCTAATTCTGTCTCATCTACAGTTGCTGTACTAGGGTTATCTTCCCTTCCTTGAAGCAGTTCATTCAATTCATTTTGGATAGCGTTCTCATCTTCTAATGAAGCTTCCTCGCTAAATTGCACAAAATATATATCTCTAGATTCCTCTACTTCATAGCGTTCTTTGTTATCATTTACATACTTAGAGATATCTGATGATGTAACTTCTATAAGACTATCAGCAATTGAGGCAAATGGTATTTGAACATATTTTATATCTACTCTATCATTCTCTAACTTATAGGCTAAAGCTCCTTCTGCTAACGTTCCAGACACACCTGCTTTAATAAGGTTGTAATAAGTTTGTTGCAAACCTGCTACGGCGATATTGTTTTCGTAATTGGTCCAAGCCTCATAATTTATTGGTGACCCTCCTAATAATGACGTGTTAGGTGAAATCTCTCTAAGATTTGCAATAAACGCGTTTAGTTTGTTCTCATCGTAAAGTCCATCTTCATTCTTAAACTCTTCAAAAGACTGTAGGCCTAGTTTCAATAAGTCACGCATTTGGTCTCTTTGCACAGAAATTCCCAAAGCATCATACTGCTCATTTAATACGGCTGCATCTAATTCTTGATCCCAAACTCTGTTCATTGCTTGCGTGCTCGTCATTGAGCCACCAAATTGTCGTTGCATGGCTTCAACTTTATTAATAAAGTCATCTCGCTTAATGTCTTCTCCATTTATAGATGCTATTACATTTTGAGCCTTACTTGAAAAGCCATCGCTATTCTTAAATAAATCTGCTAGTACAAATGAGAATAATGCCATAGCGATTATTAATATCAAGAATAATGAACGTTGTCTAATTTTATTTAAAATTGCCATTTCGTGTTTTTTTTAAGTATCCTTTAGGGTTTTCTTCAATTTGATCATTGTGCCAAAACAATATTGGTTATCAACGATCTTCATTAATTTCAATAAAATATTGCGTGCGAAAATACCATTTTCTCGTAAATTATAAAAGCAGAACAACGGATTAATTGTGTGGTTGTAAGATTTTTAATCGTCTTCTATGACCTTTAACGAAACTACATCGATCTTGGTATTAGAAACCTCGATTATTGTAAACAGGAAATTATCTATTCTTACTTTCTCATCTTGCTCTGGAATCTCCTCTGTACTATTTACAATAAGCCCTCCCAAGGTTTCGTAGTTCTCATTTTCTGGGAGGTTTAACTTATAGGTTTCATTGAGATAATCTACCTCTAATCTTGCTGAGAATTTAAATTCTCCTTCTGCTAATTTTTCCTCGAGTAATTCGACACTATCGTGTTCGTCTTCTATCTCGCCAAATAGTTCTTCTACAATGTCTTCGACGGTCATTATACCCGAAGTACCACCGTATTCATCTAAAACCACTGCCAGACTCTTACGCTTTTTTGTTAACACATTTAAAATGTCTTTTACCAACATTGTTTCTGGCACAAACTCTACTGGCATGATCATAGATTTAATAGACTTTGGTTTTTTAAACAAATCAAAAGAGTGCACATAACCTAGGATATCATCTATGGTATCTTTATACACCAATATTTTTGAATATCCTGTAGCTATAAATAATTCGCTTAACGATTTTATGGTATCGTGAATTTCTACGGCAACCAGCTCGGTTCTTGGCACCATTACTTCTCGTGCTTTTACTTCTGAGAATTCTAATGCATTTTGAAAGATTTGAATTTCGCTATCTACCTCATCATGTTCTTCTACAGACTCCATCTGTTCGCTGATGTAATTTCCTAGCTCAACCTTGGTAAAAGCCAGCTGTACTTCATCTCCTTCGGTTTTAAAAAAGTATTTAAGTACAACATCAGAAATCCAAATCACAAAGTCTGATATGAGCGAGAAAATTAAATAAAAGATATATGCTGGTAAGGCGAAAAGTTTCAATAAGACATTTGAATAAATTTGAAAAAACACCTTTGGCAAAAACTCTGCTGTTATAAGAATGATGACCGTAGATATGGCGGTTTGTGATAACAAACTAAAGTCAGTAATCAACGAATTTATAAAGGTATTGCTAACGTTTAATGATTGAAACCAATTCATTAATACATCTCCCATAAAAAATCCATACACTACCAGGGCAATGTTATTGCCAATGAGCATCGTAGCAATAAATTTTGAAGGCTTTGCTGTTAATCTTGTTAATAGTTTGGCTAAAATCCCTTCCTGTTTCTTCTCTATTTCAATGTGAATCTTGTTTGAAGAAACGTAGGCTATTTCCATTCCAGAGAAAAAAGCCGAAAACAATAAAGAAACTGCAATTATTATAAATTCGGTACTCATGCCTAAAGCTTACCTCTATCTTCGAAACGCTTTCTGAATTTTTTTCTAAAGAAAAACATAAACATGGCTAATGCTGCAAAAAACAGCGACATATAAGAACGACTTCTGTCAACGTTCCAATTACTTATAGCATCATAAATAAAAAGTACAACAAAAAAGAGATAAGCGTACTGTAAAAATTTTAATAATTTCATTGAAGACTTGCTTAATGGTGGTTATTTATAAAGATAACAATTATTCGTCTAAGTATAAGATTCCGGTTACTTCTAAAACCTTGGCATTTGTAAAGTTTCTGTTTGAGTCGAAACCATTGCCATTAATTATTTGGTCTTGTTGTCTAAAAACCACTGGTGAGTTCGTAAACATCCATTCTTTCTTTTGGTCATAAAACAACTGTTCTGCAAATAATGTGTCTTTGTTATGTGTAGACAAGATTACATTACCCCGTAGGTCAATTAAATCGGTTTCATTATAAACAATAGCATAGTCTGCTAATACATTGCTCGCCTTGCCATCGTCATCATAAACAGTAAAATCGACACCCTCAGGGAATTCAAAAAAAGCAAACTCACGATTTGAAAAATCGAGCATTTTTGAACTCACCAGTACCGACTTTAACTTTCCCGAATCTGTATACTTGGTATTAATATTTTCTGCAATGTTGACGGGTTGGCTTCCTTTTACACCAATATTTTGAACCTCTTTGAAGTTATCTTTACAAGAAAAAAATATGGTCACGGCAAGAACCGTGACCATTGTATGTATTATATAACTAAATTTTGTATTCACTAGAGGCTTGGTACCTTAACTGTTCTGCTAATCCAACACCCTATTCTGATAGTTTCCCCAGAATTACCTTCTGTAAAAATATCACTCTTCGATGGCGCTTTTGCCAAGTAGTTTGCTACGGTATTTGCAGAAGCTTTTGCTAAACTAGCATCTACTCTACCTGCTTTTCTAGCCTCGTTTGCTGCTAACCAGAATACTGCTCTTTTTTGGAAACTTGTTGTTCCACAGTTATTCGCACTCTTTGCATACATTTGAGCGATAGCTAAATGCGCAGATCCTAATGATGGATTTTGTTGTAACGCCTTTTGGTAATAAGATCTTGCCTGACCTAAACTTCCTTTCTTTCTAAATTTACCAGCTATGCTTGATAAGCGCTTGGCTTTATCAATTGGGTCGGCTTCTAACTCTACTGCTTGGTTAAAATAGCTTAAAGCTTCTTCCCAGTTACCATCTTTTTCTTTTAAGATCCCTAAATAATATGCTGTAGAAGCGTTAGGATCTAAGGTATTCTTTTGCTGTACAATTTTTACAAACAATGCATCGTCTGTGCACTCTTTTGTATACATTCTATTCATTGCTCTTTGTAACCATACATTGTCATTCTTAAACTCTTCAAAGTCTCTTGTATACAAAGGAATAAGGTTTTCGCAATTTGCTCTATCACCCAGCTTCTTATCTACACTACCTACAATTTGATTGTAAGCTTTTAAATAACTATTGTATGATTTTACTTTTTTCGCATCTTTTGCACTTAACTGAACCTCAGGTGCTTCTTCATCATCGCTACCTGGTGGTATAAACTTGTTAAGCATTCTAGTATAGTTCTTAATCTCTGAATCTATCTTCTCACTAATATCATCATATTTATTGAATAGTTCTTGCGCAGATTTGTTCCCAGAATCATAAAGATCTACCATTAATGAGAAGTAGGTATACAAACTTTTTGGATTGGTAAATGTTTTTGCATCTGCACTGTAAGCGGTGTCAAAACTATTGTAAAGATCGCTTTTTGACACGCCAAGATCTTTTCTATAGTCGTATTTAATTTGAGCCGATTTTGCCATAAACTCTCCTTTTGGAGTTTTACTCGCAAAATAATTCATTCGCTCTTCGTACAATTTTACTAAATCGTTAATGAAGCCCACTTTATCTGCCCCTGAAGATTTCTTAATTTTGTCTTTTAAGATTCGCTCTCCATAGGTATAAATAGCTCTGTTAAACTTAGGGTTTCTGTTTCTAAGCTCCATCCAAGGTCCATAGGCTGCATCGTAATTTTTAGCCTTAGCATATTCACTAAAAATCGACAATGTGTTCATGTCTTCTTCATTACCTTGTGCTAAAACAGCACCAAAGCTCAGAAAAAGCATTGCTATTAGTAGTGTAATTTTCGTCTTCATAATTCTTGTTTTATTATTGTTAGTTATACTTTCTTTTAACAAACCATCTATCGTTTAATGATAAACTAAGTTGGAAACCTACGAAGTTTTCTTTTACTAAATTTTGATTTACGGTACCTCTTTGTCCGTACTCGAAACCTATATTAGCATTTGAAAACAAATTACCAACTGGTAGACTTACTCCAAAAGTAATGCCAAACTCATTTATAGGTTCGTTATTAATTTCTAGGCCTGTATTCTCAAATTTAAACCCAGCCCTATACACAATTCTTTTCCAATATTTAAATGAGTTATACTCTGGAACAATGAACCCTCCAACTGTAAAAGTTGAGGCGTCTACATAGTTCGCATTGTCAAAACTAAAAATTTCATTCGAGAATTCACTGGTTTTTAACATTGTATATTCAGTTCCAAGAAACCACTTACGGTCTTCTCCTAGTCCAATTCCGAAGGAAGTTTTGGTTGGTAACGACAAATTTGTTCTATCTAGACCCAAACTAACAAGGTCTACATCTATTTCATTTATTGGGAATTCTGCACCATCGTCAGTTACCAAAACCGTAGCGATTATTCGTTGGTTTCTTGAAGTTAAATCTGCCTTTGGAGCATACGTAAGCGCAGTGGTTAAGCGCAATTTATCGCTTATCATAGGCTTGTAGGTCATCCCTAAATTAAAGTTTAAACCACTTAAATCAGATCTGTTATTCTCTCTACCTTGGTACTGAAGTCTATTACCGTCATCGTCATATCTGAACTGTAAAACATTATTTTGGATATTCCCAAAATTATAGCTGGCATCTAATCCAATACTAAAATCTTTAGCAATCTGATATCCAAGACCCAAATACGCTTTATTTAACCCTCCTTCGCCTGAATATCTGTAATCTAACACTGATTGTTCGCTAAAAGACTCTAATTGATATCCAACTGCGGTATATGGTAACAATCCAAATCCTACACCAAATTTTCCAATGGGTAGGGCCACGGCCAAATAATCAAAAGTTGACGTACTAACTCGATCTGAAGCCGCAGACGTTGTTAGCTTGGTGCTAGCACTACTACCTCCTACCGTATATTTTATCGCTCTATTTTCACCGTTAAACGGGAAAGTCTTTATGTTTTCGCCTCCTAAAGATGCAGGGTTTCGTAAATTAACATGAATACTATCTGTATAAATGCTCAATCCACCCATACTCCTGT
>CAZAPO010000231.1:0-9982 GCA_964487005.1 uncultured Flavobacteriaceae bacterium | reverse complement strand
AAAAAGGTATTTATTTTTCATCTCATACTCAGGACATGGATCTGCAAATAATCTATGGATTTTTAAAAACAACGTTTTGGGGAAAATCCAGAACTTTCCAGGAACAAAAATTAGCCCTTGAGAACTCAATAAATTTTGGCCTTTTCATTAAAGGTAAACAAGTAGCATATGCTAGGGTAATGACAGATAAAGTTTTCTTTGCATATTTGTTAGACGTTTTTGTATTAGAAGAACATCGTGGAAAGGGATTGTCAAAATTGTTAATGGATGAAATCCTTAAAAACTCAGAACTTAAGAATGTTGACAAGTGGATGCTGGCTACAAAAGATACCCACGGACTCTATAAACAGTATGGGTTTGAAACAGTTAAAAACCCCTTGATGCTCATGGAAAAAATGAGTGATCGAGCAAAAAAAATATATTTATAAATGGATTTAGGATTAAACAACAAATTTGCATTGGTATGTGGAAGTACCCAAGGAATTGGTAAGGCAACGGCTATTGCCTTGGCACAAGAAGGAGTACACGTTACCTTGATAGCTAGAAATGAAGAAAGGCTCAAGCAAGTGCTGTCAGAATTGCCACAACATAGAAATCATGATTATATAGTAGCCGACTTTTCAAATCCCTTAAATTTAAAAGAAAAGGTATCAAATTATATAGCCAATAAACATGGGTTTCATATTCTGGTTAATAATACTGGTGGACCTCGAAGTGGTTCGATTTTATCGGCAACTTTAGAAGAATTTGAAAATGCATTTACACAACATTTAAAGTGCAATCACATTTTAGCACAGGCCGTAATTCCATTTATGAAAGAACAACAGTTTGGAAGGATAGTTAATGTGATATCTACTTCGGTTAAAGAGCCAATTCCAGGCCTAGGAGTAAGTAACACCATTAGAAATGCAGTTGGAAATTGGAGTAAAACCCTATCAATAGAAGTTGGAGCGTTTGGAATAACCGTAAATAATGTACTACCAGGATTTACCGAAACCGAACGATTGAACGAAATTATCAATGTTAAAGCACAGAAGGAAGGAACTTCATTTGACGAAATGACTGAGATTATGAAAAACTATACCCCTGCAAAAAGATTTGCTAAGCCAAGTGAAACTGCAAACGCAATAGTTTTTCTTGTTAGTGAGTGCGCAAGTTATATCAACGGAATTAATGTTCCAGTAGATGGAGGTCGTACAAAATCTTTGTAACTTTATAAGAAATTGAAAATTAATAATCATGAGCAAACTATATCCACCTATTAACTTTCAAAAATGGATAGAGGAAAATAGGCATTTACTTAAACCTCCAGTTGGTAACAAGGTTGTTTGGAAAGATGGTGATTTCATCGTAATGGTAGTTGGCGGACCAAATAGCCGTAAGGATTATCACTACAACGAAACTCCTGAATTTTTCTACCAAGTAGAAGGTGATATTGTTCTAAAGGTAATAGACAAAGGAACCCCAAAAGATATTCATATTAAAGAAGGAGAAATCTTTTTATTACCACCTAAAGTACCACATTCACCCCAAAGAGGAGCAAATACGGTTGGATTAGTCATAGAATATCCTCGAGAAAAAGGCGTACAAGATGCATTGCTATGGTTTTGTGAAAATTGTACAACCAAATTATATGAAGAAGATTTTACGTTAGAGAATATTGAAACAGATATGCCAGGTATTTTTGATCGTTATTATAGCAATGTTGACAAAAGGTCCTGCCCAAATTGTGGACATATAATGCAACCTCCAAAAAAAGTACAAGTAGAAGAAAACTAAATGGCACGTAAACTTAGAATTAACGGGCACTCTCACTTACTTCCTTACCCTGAAGAAATCCCTCAGTTTATGAAAGATAAAGGGATTTTTTGGGTGGATGCCGACAAAAAATTTATGTTGCAAAAAGATTGGAAACGTCCTGTTACCGATTCTAGCTTTTTCCTAAATGAAAAATTAGAATGGATGGATAGATTCAATATTGATCATGCCGTCGTTTTAAATCTTTCTCAATTATACGGTAATGGACTGCGCTTAGAGGAAATGAAGCAGGCTTTAAGATTTCAAAACGACTTTAATGCTCGTATACAACATAATAACCCCAGTAAATTTACTTGCGGCTTTGTAGTACATCCAGGATTTGTAAGAGGAGCTTGTTGGGAAATAGAACGATGTGTTGAAGAATTAGGAATGCAACTCTTATGTCTACCTACCCATTATATGGATACAATTGGTACTTGGCGTTGCATTTTTGATGAAGAGAACGAACCCATTTTTGAATTGGCAAACAAATACAATTTAGCAGTGGAAATTCACCCATATGATGGTGAAAAATTTATCAAACTTGAAAATACCAGTTGGCGTTTTCATCTTATTTGGATGCTTGCACAATGTGCTGATGCCTATCATTTTTTAACACTGAATGGATATTATGACAAATACCCCAATATGCGTATATGCTTTGCACATGGAGGTCAACTTGCACAAATGAATTTGGGTAGAAGAATTCAAGGATTTGATGGCAGGCCTGATCTTTTTGAAGGAAAGAAACATCCGAGAAAAGCAGTGGGACACAAAAATATATTCTTTGATACACTAGTACATGATACAGGTTCACTGGATTTGCTTGTTAAAAATCAGTCGTCCAAACAGGTACTCATAGGGTTAGATGACCCTTATCCACTCGGAGAAATGGAAAGTGACGTACAATCATCATACCCAGGAAAAATTCTTGACTTAGCTATAGAAAGAAATATAATTTCTGAAAAAGAAAAGGATGAAATGTGGGAAGACAACGTATTGCAATGGCTTTTTGGCGAAGATGACAAGGGCAAACAAAAATTGATTAATAGAATAGTATCTTAAATGAACTTTTTACCAACTGAACTAGATAATTATGTGGTTGCGCATAGCCAAGAAGAACCACAGTTGCTCAAAGAATTAAATCGAGAGACCAATCAAAAAATTCTACAGCCTCGAATGCTAAGTGGCCATTTTCAAGGTCGCGTATTAAGCATAATTTCAAAATTGGTACAGCCAAAATCTATTTTAGAAATAGGCACTTACACAGGATACTCTGCATTGTGCTTGGCAGAAGGCTTGGACAAAGATGGAACACTTCATACCATTGATAACAATGAAGAACTTCATGATTTTCAACGCAAATACTTTGACAGATCACCATTTGGAACTCAAATTAAGCAGTATACAGGTAATGCTTTAGATATTATTCCAGAAATAGACACCAAATTTGATCTGGTTTTTATTGATGCCGATAAAGAAAACTACTCGAATTATTTTCATGTTATTATTGACAAATTAAACAAAGGTGGCATTATCTTATCAGATAATGTGCTATGGAGCGGAAAGGTACTCAACACTACTTTTAAGAAAGAAGACACCGCTACCCCAGCACTTATTGCATATAACAAATTACTTAAAGAAGATCCTAGAATAGAAACAGTTTTACTACCCATTAGGGATGGCCTTACAATTAGTAGGAAAAAATAATGCACTGTAACATTTAAACTAATTGCTCATCATTAAGTACAAACACTTTAAAAATATGAGCAAAATTCTACTATTACTTACGGCATGTTTGTTTATTTCTTGTAAGCAAGAAAATCAAATAACAAATGTTGAACAACCTCAATCAAAACTAAAAACCGCTGCCGATTTCTATCCAAAAGAGCGTGCTCAAGTGTTAGTTGTTGGAACATTTCATTTTAATTATCCTGGATTAGACGCCCTTAAAACGGAGGAAAGCGATAAAATTGATGTTCTAAAAGAACCTAAAAAATCTGAGGTCACAGAATTAGTAGAATACATTAAGCGATTCAAACCTACAAAAATTGTTATTGAATCTAAATCTCCAGAATTGTGGAATCAAAGATTCAAAGAGTATAAGAATGGTGAGCATCGAGACAAGCGAGATGAGCGCTATCAATTAGCCATGCGAATTGCCAATGATTTTAGTTTGGATACCCTATATGCTGTCGATGCCGTTCCACTAAGCAATGTACTATGGAGCCAAGACTCGACCTTTTATAAAACACTCACGAATAAAATAGATTGGGAGCTAGAAGATCCATACTGGAAAAGAGCAGAAGAGTATTTTGATTACCGCGAGAAGCAAAAGAAAACCACACCTATAATGGAAGTTTTTAAAAGCATGAATTCACGTGAAGGGCATAATGCTAACTTTGGTTTGTATTTGACGGGCTCATTCGCTACTGGTGATGGACAAGCGGCAGATCATTTTAGTATGTGGTGGTATAATAGAAATGCCCGAATTTTTGCAAATATTATCAATATAACTGAAAGTCCTAAAGATAGAATTTTAGTGATTTTTGGAAATGGTCACGCAGCAATTTTGAGGCAGTTTTTTGAAGCTTCACCTCAATATGATTTTATAGAATTTGACAGTTTGTAATGGGATTTATAGTTTTCGCTTAACCGAACCACCAAAGTCTTCGATGTTATCTTTAACCTTGGTAATCTCTTCATTGATCTCTTTCGCGAAATCGGTATCAATACCATGATTTTCTGCACTCTTAGTAATTTCGTGCTTAATATCGTTGGTGGCATCCTTGAGCGTACGCATTCCTTTTCCAAGACCTTTAGCAATGTCTGGAATTTTATCGGCACCAAATACCATCACAACAATAAATAGAATAAATGCTATTTCTGCGCCACTAATAAAAAGGAATGTTATTAATTGTATCACGATACAAATATAAGGAGTAGGAATAAAAAAACCGACTTAAAATTAAGTCGGTTTCCATAATATATCTTAATGATTAATTTTTACTCTTAAACTTATCAAAGGCACTTTGCTTAACCTCCTTTGGCCAAGAATTATTTGAAGTATCAATATCTGCTGTTTCTTCATCTGGATCAACAACAATAGACACAATTTCTTTTTCTGAAGCAATAGACTTACTTACTTCATTATCATTATGCCTCCATATCTCTGCTGGGTAATGAACACGCTTCTTAGTACCATCTGCATATGTATACTCAGCGATAATTGGCATTACTAAACCACCAGGCTTATTAAAAGTAACGTTGTAGATAAACTTTGGAGTTTTTAAATTTTGACGTTCCTCTTCAGAGAAATTATCCATTAAATACTCTTTAAGTGTAGGAGCATTTTCAAGAGCAGTCTTGGTAGCCATCGTTTCATCAAAACCTTCACCACCTTCTTCTACCATATAAACAACTGGAGGGAAATCTTCTGGTTTCATCCCAAATCTAGCAGCTCTTGCAGCAACAATTTCTTTTGGCGCGTCAGTAACATAAAGTTTCTTTACCTCTTTTACTCCAATGTCTGTCCAATCAGTAGAATAGAACCATCCTCTCCAAAACCAATCAAGATCCATGGCAGATGCATCTTCCATAGTTCTAAAGAAATCTTCTGGTGTTGGGTGTTTAAACATCCATCTTCTTGAATACTCCTTAAATGCATAGTCAAAAAGATCACGTCCCATTACCGTTTCTCTTAAAATATTAAGAGCCGTTGCCGGTTTACCGTAGGCATTATTTCCAAATTGATATGTATTTAATCCTTTACTCATAATTGGAGCTATATAATCCTGATTTCCCCCCATATACGGCACTATCTTTTTTGCAGGTCCACGCCTTGATGGAAACTCGGTATGTCCAGGAGACAATGCTTCAGGATACCATTTTCCAAAATCTTGCTGCGCTACATATTGTACAAAAGTGTTTAACCCTTCATCCATCCATGTCCATTGGCGCTCATCGCTATTAACAATCATTGGAAAGAAGTTGTGTCCTACTTCATGTATAATTACTCCAATCATTCCATATTTTGTTCTGTCTGGAATAGTCCCATCTTTTCTTGGACGACCAAAGTTGTAGCAAATCATAGGGTATTCCATTCCCATTGGAGCGTTCACGGATATTGCCTTATGGTATGGATAATCAAAAGTCATTCTTGAATATGAAATTAAGGTACTGGCAACCGCCCTAGTAGACCAATCTTCCCATAGTGGATTTGCTTCTGGTGGATACATCGATACTGCCATTACATCTTTATCTCCAATTTTTACGGCCATCATATCCCAAATTAGCTTTCTTGAACTCGCCCATCCAAAGTCACGTACATTTTCGGCATATAGCTTCCATGTTTTTGTCTTTTTACTCTTCTTTAAAGAGGCTTTCTCAGCTTCTTCCTGAGTAACGATCATAACAGGCTTGTCGTATGTTTTTTGTGCTTGCTTGTAGCGTTTGAGCATCTCCTTAGAATAAACTTCTTCTCTATTAGTTAAATAGCCCGTTCCGTCTAATACATGATCTGCCGGAACCGTAATATTAACTTCAAAGTTTCCAAATGGTAAAGCAAACTCATCGCGTCCCCAAAACTGTGAATTCTGCCATCCTTCAACATCATTATACACTGCCATTCTTGGGTAAAATTGTGATATTACATATATTCTGTTATCCGTATCTGGAAAATATTCATATCCCGAACGACCTCCATCCTTGACATGATTATTAATGTTATACCACCACTTAATTTGAAATGAGAATTTATCGCCTGTCTTCATTGGCTTTGGAAGCTCAACTCGCATCATCGTTTGGTTAATCATATGTGGTAAAGGTTTCCCATTAACATCGGTAACTTGTTCAATATTAAAACCACCATCAAAAGGCTCTTCTAAATATGTTTTGGCAAAGCCAGATGCTTGCTGTAGTTGTGCAGTTCCTCCACTTTGAATTAATGGTGTCTTTGAATCTTTTGCACGCATATTTTGATCTAGCTGCACCCAAAGATACTTTAACTCATCTGGTGAATTGTTGTGGTAAGTTATTGTTTCAAATCCAGATAATTTTGCATTTTCATCATCAAGTACTAGGTCCATTTTATAGTCAGCTTGTTGCTGATAGTACTCAGGACCAGGTGCGCCAGAACCTGTTCTAAACATATTAGGTGTGGCAAATTCATCATACAACTGTCTAAATTTGTTAATGTTGTAATGTCCGGTTTTCTTCTCTGGCTTTTCCTCTTCCTGAGCAGATACTCCAACCGAAATAAATAGGGCTGAAAGAAAAAAATACAATAGTTTTTTCATCATTAGTCTTGATTAAAATTTTTGATGGCTGAAAGTAGTAAAATTTAACGAGTTGTTACCCCTTTTAATTAAAGTTTAACAGTCGTGTTTTGTTATTTGGAATGAGTATAAAACTCTTGTTTTTACTAGCGGTTTTTACTTTAACAATATTTTGCTGATCAGGGAAAATGTCAAACAAAATTTCGTTGGTAACCTCAATAGAATCAATCGTATCAATACCTGTAATTTCTATATAAGAAAACACAATGTCATCTTCATATTCCTTACCTAAATAATCAAACTCTTGATGCTCTCCATTTATATGAATCTTAAGCTTATTGTGAAAGTACTGCTCTATGTATTTATCAATGTAGGTTTCGTCATTTCCAACATTTAATAAAATGTTTTCATTATGACGCTCTTGAAGCATTTTTTCGAGATCATCAATAAATATCCTGGAGATTATTTGTACCGCCTTCTGGTCTTTAACATGGGCAATTTCAGTAACACTTACATAGTATTCATGTGCGACATTGAAAGCCATGAGCAGTAATACTAGAACAAAAAATACAAGTCTAAGTGACTTCATTTGTGTGCATTCTTTAGGTTCAACAAATGTAACAATTTGGATTTACTCAATGAGAAGATTTCAAAAAACATACCGAACTTAATTCTTGGTATTGATTTGTTTTAAATTTTCTTTGTAAGCCATCATCTTCTCAGCAAGAAATTCAACTATTTCAATATCACTTTTCTCTTTGCATCTTAATTCAAAAGTTGGATCCTCTGAACAGAAATAAAAGAAATCTGTTCTTTGTGACTCCTGTAAAGGGTATGTCTTAAAAAAACTCTCAGATAATCTATCTTTAATACTGTTTAACAAAACAGTATTGTGTTCTTTTCTAACCCGTTCTTTTAGCTCTTTGGTTCTACCCGTAATTTTATTTAGTAGTTTGTTAAGGTTTACACCAGCTCCCAAACCTAAATACACCAATTTACCTGCATCTGCTTCATACAGCCTTCGCTCGCTTTGGGTTTTAGTCTTACCGGTATACCCAGGTATACCAACATCGTAAAAATCAAGATCTCTATCCTTATCGGCGTTTTTAACGTCAGAATCTAACTGCCCAGTAAGTATTTTACCAACAACAACCTG
Organism: uncultured Flavobacteriaceae bacterium; assembly: GCA_964487005.1. Taxonomy (GTDB): domain Bacteria; phylum Bacteroidota; class Bacteroidia; order Flavobacteriales; family Flavobacteriaceae; genus CAZAPO01. The sequence goes on along the minus strand of CAZAPO010000231.1, from coordinate 1,753 downwards.
ATCAAGTTCATTGACATTCTCCTCGAGAAAAACGGTAATTCTTTTATCTTTTAAATGTTTACTAGTAACTTCAACGGCTTTCAGTTTATATTTAATCGAAGAAAAAACGAGTGTGTCTGACAATTTGACCTCTATTTTAAACGCACCCAAACTATTGGTAGTTGCAAATTTGTTGGAAGTTTTATTGATTACATGAATATTCTCTACCTCTTCTGTACCAACGACCATGCCTGATATTTCAATGGTTTGAGCTGCTACACTTGAGCCTAAAAGTAGAAAGAAAAGTATAACCCTAATTTCTGCCATTCTTTATATCAAGAAATTCTTTCTTCTTTTTATCGAGGTAATCTAGAAACTCTAATTCTCTTTTGTCATCTAGTAAAGCTAAATCAAATTGACTTTCTTCTATAAAATATACGAACTCAACAATATCATTCTCACCCATTTTTAAAGCATCGATTAGATAATCAATCGCATAAACCTGCATGATAGACTTTCGTTCTTGAATTGGTACGTTTTCGCTTTTTTTCTTTGATCGAAATAATTTTCCAGCTAAAGACCCTATGATACTTATTGGATCAAATCCATATACAAACCTACGTTCTTCCAATGCTGTGTTATTAACTCCCGTTAAATGATCTGGTGCAAATTCAATTTTATCTAAATTGTCAAGGCCAAAATATAGGGCATCTAAATCTGGGTTATCAACACTTACACTGCCTACATCTTCATCAAGATTTCCAGTCAAACCATAAGGTAAAATAACCACTTCAGGTAACTTGTTGACCTCCTCTATAAGATGCACAGTCATTTCTTTAGAGGCTATTATTTCTTCAGTAATAATTACAGTAAAATCTTGAAATTGCAGTGCGCCAAAATTAACCTTATCATTAACAGCTACCAAAATTGTAAAGTTACCTTCAGCATCACTCACAGTACCTTGTTGTGAAGACTGATTAAACACCGTAACACCTTCAACTTCATTTTTATCAACTACTATTTTTCCATTTACTTCAACGCGTTCATTTTCCTGAGCGACAGAGAAGGCGCTTACAAAAAGAAGAAAAACGGTAAAAAGTTGATTAATTTTCATACCCTAAAATAATGCAATACTTATCATAATTAAATGTCAATAGGCGATAAACTTTTGTTAAAGCTTATTTATATAAATTTACAACATTAATATACCAAATGAAAAATTTAATTATTGCTAGTACCTCAACCGTCCATGGCAGTGGATTTTTAGAGTATCTTTTACCAGAGTTACGCATTTTTTTTAATGAAATTCAAGAACTAATTTTTGTACCCTATGCTAGGCCTGGAGGGATATCACATGAGCAGTATACCGAAAAAGTTCGACAAGTATTTAGCGGCCTTAATATAAAGGTAAAAGGATTGCATGAATTTGAGGATACAACCAAGGCCATACAACAAGCCGAGGGGATTTTTGTAGGTGGAGGGAATACTTTTGTTTTAGTAGATCAATTGTACAAAAATAACCTTATTTCAGAAATTTATGACCGAGTAAATAATGGCATTCCATATTTAGGCACGAGTGCTGGAAGCAATATTTGTGGATTGACAATAAGTACTACCAATGATATGCCAATTGTTTATCCGCCAAGTTTCAAAACTTTATCTTTTGTGCCTTTTAACATTAACCCACATTATCTAGATCCTGATCCAACAAGTAAACATATGGGTGAAACCAGAGAAACTCGCATTCAAGAGTTTCATAAATTTAATACCCAGC
>CAZAPO010000230.1:0-11029 GCA_964487005.1 uncultured Flavobacteriaceae bacterium | reverse complement strand
CAATTTTGAAGGAACTTGAAATATAACTTCTTGGTTTGGTGATAATTGTGGTATTAATACGGGTTTTGCAAATCCATTCAAAACCGGGTTGAACGTTTCAAATACTGTTTTAAGATATGATGACACTGGCGGACAGTATGCAAATGTAAGATTTGATTTTAGCCCTAATTTTGATTTATCTGTGAATCACTCCTTTAAAATTAAAATATATGTGCCCTCAAGTGGAATTACTGGAAGTCAGCCAAATCAAGTTTCTTTAAAATTGCAGAATGGTTCGTTAGGTAGCCCATGGTCCACCCAAAGTGAGATTATTAAACCAATTGTTTTAGACCAATGGCAGGAAGTTTTGTTTGATTTTAAGAATGATGCTTATATAAATCTTGATCCAGGATCACCTGCGCCTATTACGAGAACTGATTTTAGTAGAGTAGTATTGCAGGTTAATGGTGAAAACAATAACGATCGAGTTTTGGCTTATATTGATGACCTTGTCAATGACGATTCTACCGAAAGCGCGCCAGTTTTTGATAACCTCGTATGGTCTGATGAGTTTAATGGTTCGGGTACAATTGATGCTGCGAAATGGCATCATCAAGTTCATCCAATCATTAATGGAACTGATTGGGCAAATAACGAAGAACAACATTATACGGCTGATGCCAGTAATTCTTACAAAGACAACGGATCTTTAATTATTAAGGCTAAAAAAGAGATTTATACATATAACGGTTCTACAAAAAACTACACCTCTGCAAGAATTAATTCAAAATTTGCCTTTAAATATGGTAGAGTAGAAGTGCGGGCAAAACTACCATCAGTTGCAGGTACCTGGCCAGCAATCTGGCTTTTAGGTAAGAATATTAACGAAGATGGCGCCTACTGGGATGATCAAGGATTTGGGACAACTGGTTGGCCATTTTGCGGTGAAATTGATATTATGGAACCTAATGTTGCAAAGACAGAAATTTTAGGGACTTGGCATTGGGATAATGGCGGAGGTTATCAATATAACACCGCTAGTGTTCCATTATCTAATACTGAAGCATCACAAAATTTTCATTTATACGTTGTAGAATGGGATTCGAGTTCAATGCGCATTTATGTTGATGATGTTTTAGTGAATCAAATGTCTACCGTTAACCCATTCAACCAGGAGTTTTATGTAATCCTTAATGTTGCTATGGGAGGTAATTTGGGAGGCACAATTGATCCTACGTTTACCGATGATGTGATGGAAATTGACTATATCAGAATTTATCAGGAGAGTACCCTATCAAGCATCAATAAGCTTGAAATTCCTAAGGTAAAGATGTTTCCAAACCCAGTTGACGCTAGGCTTAATTTAGAATTATCGGGTTCCTCAGCCAAAAAAATTAAGATGCAGGTCATTGATGTAAATGGACGTATAGTACATGATGATAACTACTTGGGTAACAATAATTCTATTAGCTATAATGCCTCCTCGTTACATTCTGGATTATACTTTGTAAAAGTTATTGCCGATGATGTGGCTTCAGAATTATTAAGATTCATAAAAAAATAAAATGTAAGTTTTAAAAAGTAGTCCGACTGTATACGGTATGAGTTTATTAGGTAAATTATTTGGAAGTACATTTGAAGCTAAGGAGCAAAAGGTACTTCCCTGGATCCCACTTAATAGTGAGGCACAGTTGAATTTAATTGCAGAAAAGTCTAACACAAAGCCGCAAATTATTTTTAAACATTCTACGAGTTGTGGTATTAGCCGTATGGTCTTACGTCAATTTACTGACGCTTACAATTATACGGTAACAGATTTTGATTTGTATTATTTGGATCTTTGGACCTATAGAGCACTTTCTGATGAGATTGCAAATAGATTTCAGGTATGGCATGAATCTCCACAACTAATAATTATTAAGAATGGACTGGTAGAAGTACATGCTAGTCACGGTGAAATAAATCAGATTGATCTATCGCGATTTAGTTAAAATAATTATAAAAGTGTCTTAGATGAGATGAATGGTATTTCTTAAGCTATATTTTTGAGTAAGAATTACTATTTATGAAAAAATTTCTCTTCTTTTTCTTTTACCTGTTGTCGTTTCAGATAAATGCGCAACAAGTAACTAACAATCAGCTTGTTGAAAAAATTGATAATAGATTAGATGAAATCTGGAAAGCATCTAAGGCTCCAGGATTGTCTTTTTCGGTCGTTTTTCCAGATGGAGTCCTTCATACCTTCACTAGAGGATATGCCAATATTGAGGAAAACATTGCAATGGACTCTAATACCAAGATGCTTGGTGGTAGTACTGGTAAAGTTTTTTATTCTGTCGTTGCACTTCAATTAATTGAGGAGGGAAAGCTTCAATTAGACGCTCCCATTTTTGACCATATGTCTGACTATAATTGGTTTGACCGTATACCTAACGCTAAGAAGCTCACTGTACGTTCATTAATGCGTCATGAAACTGGAATTCCTCGATATGTTTTTAACGAACGCTTTCAAAAAGATGTTTTAAAAGACGTCAACAGAGTTTGGAAACCAGAGGAATTACTCTCTTATATTTTTGATGAAAAGCCTCAATTTGAGGTAGGTGATAGTTTTGCCTATTCAGACACCAATTATATAATTCTGTGTATGCTCATAGAAAAAATAACAGGCAATTCTATTTATAAAGAAGTTCAAACAAGAGTTTTAGATAAAGCCGATTTAAAGAATGTTGTCGCACAAACATCAAGGTCTTATAAAAATATTGCCCAAGGGTATAATGGAGAAGAAGATGCTTTTTATCCAGGAATACAGTTTAATAAAGAAGGTAAAAGTAATTATAACCTACAATTTGAGTGGGCTGGAGGAGGGCTGGTCATTACGACCGCAGATTTGGCTGTTTTGGCAAAGAAAATTTATGAAGGCCAAATGTTTAGCCCTTCTTTATTACCTGAATATTTTAACGGTATTGACGCAGTAAATATGGGAGGTCAATGGGGTCTAGGAGTACATATTAGATCAACTGATAACGGCAATATTTATGGGCATAGTGGATTTATGCCAGGTTATATTACCAATATGATGTACTACGCAAAACACAAATTTGCCATATGTTATCAAATAAATACATCAGATAGAGCGAAAACTTCCATTATGCGACAATTACCTTCTATTGGACGAATGATTCAAGATACCTTAGATAACTAAAAAAAACTCCCATAAAATGGGAGTTTTTTTTTAGCCTCTAAGGTTATAGGAGTTAATTATTCGTTTGAGTTTTTGTTTTAAATCTTCTCCAGAATCATAGACCATTTGTTCATTTGATGGAAATGGAACGCGTCTTTCTAGAAGGAGTTCTCTATCTCTTCTGCTAAGCGCTCGTTTATCGCCTCTCATCCTGGCAAATATGTTTTCAAAAATAAATTCACTGTCTATGGTAAATTGATCAATTATCTGATTTTGTCTAAGATCGGTATAAACAACATTGGCAATTATTTGTGTTGATTTCGTTTGCCTGAATTCAAACAATCGTGATCTCGCTATAATAATTTTATCAATTTTAATATCGTTGCCAGTACTGTCTTTCATTACATTGCCATTTTCATCTAATTGGTACTCCCAACCATCAACAACTTCTCTTTCTCTCAAGAACTCTCGCTCTCTAATTTGTTCTGGTGATATATTAATTCGCTTTAGCTGTAATTGCATGGCATAGTCATAATTTGATACGCCATCGTCCTGTGCGTGATAAACCGTCCAAAAATTGTCAAGTCCGTAAGTGTTAAAATCTAACAGATTCTGTTCCAGTCGATTTGGAATAATTTGTTGTGTTCTATTTTCAATATCAACAATTACGTAATCAATTCCCTTTTGATGAGCTTCAGACATGAGGTCTCTGTTTTCTTCAAAATTTGGATTGATACTTTCTATGTAGGCAAATATGTTATAGGCCTCTCTTGCGTCATACTTATTTCTTGAATCCAATAATTCAATTCCTTTATCTATTAAATAATCAGATGTTTTATAACGATAGTCTACAAGTTCTTTGGTATAATCATTTAGCTTAATTGTCACGTACTTATTTCCTATTTGTAAAGGGAGCACAGCTTTTATCGCCTCTTGACGCGCATCTAGGTTTGCATAAATCTCATAGATAGCTTTGAAATGTTCAGGATTTCCATCTTTCTTTAAGTGCTCAATGGTTTTTAAGTCTCGTTCAACAACTTTGTAATAAGCGTCTTCTAACAGTAAGACAAATTTCTGTTTTCTTTTTTTGTCTTTATTGTTTTCAAGTTTCTTCAATGCATTTGAAATGGCCATGTCATAATTGCCAGAATGCAATTGCTTTTCAATTTGTCTTTTTCCACCACATGATACCAGCAATGAAAAAAATACTGATAAGAGTAATAATCGTTTCATAGGCGTTTATTTTTGGTTTATGATTTAGGGTTTTCAATTATGATGCCAAAACAAAAAAATAACCCTCAATTTTTTAAAGTTTGAGGGTTAACTTATTGATATTTAATTTGTTGCTATTTTTTAAAAACTGGCAATAATTGTGTTTTTACTTGCCCGAATCCAATCCGGACGTCATCATTTTCACAATGCGCTCGCATGATTACTGTATCATAATCTTCAATGAATTTTCGTTCGGTTCCATCTTTCATTTTTATAGGTTTCTCTCCTCTCCAAGTTAATTCCAGCATCGATCCATACGAATCTTCAGTTGGACCAGATATGGTTCCACTACCCATCATGTCTCCAGAGTTCACCGGACAACCATTAACGGTGTGATGAGCCAGTTGCTGTGCCATATTCCAATACATATATTTAAAATTAGATCTAGCCACCAGTTGCTCTTTCGCTTCTTTAGGTTTAATGGCAACCTCAAGCTGTATATCAAAACTCTTTTTACCTTTTGTTTGTAAATATGGCAATGGTTTAGGGTCTTGTTTTGGACTAGCTACTCTAAATGGTTCTAAAGCATCCAAGGTTACTATCCACGGTGAGATTGATGAAGCAAAGTTTTTTCCTAAAAATGGCCCTAATGGCACATATTCCCATTTTTGAATATCTCTTGCACTTAAATCATTGAACAACACCAGTCCAAATATATAATCTTCGGCTTCCTCAATGGGGATAGGCTCTCCTAAGTCGTTAGCATCAGTTGTAATAAAGGCCATTTCAAGCTCAAAATCCACCATTTTTGAAGGTCCAAATACTGGACTATCGGCTCCCGCAGGCAACGTCTGACCTTGTGGCCTATGCACCGGGATATGTGTAGTAACAATGGACGAACTTCTTCCATGATAGCCTACAGGTAAATGCAACCAATTTGGCATCAACGCATTATCGGCACCTCTAAACATTGTACCTACATTGGTAGCATGTTCTTTACTGGCATAAAAATCTGTATAATCGCCTACCTGAACAGGCATTTTCATTTCAATTTCATCAAGCCTAAATAATACAATCTCCTTATGTTTTATATTGCTTTTTAAGCTATCGTTATTGCTATCAAAGATTTCTGCAATTCTATTTCTAACCAAGCGCCATGTTTTTCTTCCATCTGCAATAAAATCATTGAGGGTATCTTGCAAAAAGATGTCATCAGTTAAAGGTATCCCTTCAAAATAACCAAGTTGATGTAACGCACCAAGGTCTATGGCTGTATCACCAATTCGGGTACCAATAGTGATAATGTCATCTTTTGTTAAAAATACTCCAAATGGAATATTTTGGATGGGGAAATCAGAATTCTTGTTTACATATAACCAAGAAGTTCTGTCTGGATTATTAGCTGATAATGGCATAGGTTCTATGTTGATTAACTTTTAATAAATTTCTATTCAAACCTACATATTTTTTTTATAGAAATACTAATTTCGACTTCAAAATAAAAGTAAGTTTATTACGACACTATTTTTTAAAGGAGTTTTGGTAGTAAATATTTAAGTTTCATGATTATAAACTACAAGTATTTATTATTTTTGGAAATCATTTAATTATTAAATACATATGCAACGCGACGAACAGATTTTTGAATTGATTGAAGCTGAACACGAACGTCAATTACATGGAATTGAGTTAATAGCTTCCGAAAATTTTGTAAGCGATCAGGTGATGGAAGCAGCCGGATCGGTATTAACAAACAAATATGCTGAGGGATATCCTGGTAAACGCTATTATGGTGGTTGTGAAATAGTAGATGAAGTTGAACAGGTGGCTATTGATCGAGCAAAAGCATTGTTTGGAGCTGAGTATGTTAATGTGCAGCCACATTCTGGAAGTCAGGCCAATACTGCTGTTTTTGCTGCTTGTTTGAATCCTGGTGATAAAATATTAGGTTTTGACTTATCTCATGGAGGCCATTTAACTCATGGTTCTCCAGTAAATTTTTCTGGAAAATTATACAATCCTGTTTTTTATGGAGTGGAGGAGTCAACTGGAAGAATTGATTATGACAAACTAGAAGCTATTGCTAAAGAAGAGCAACCAAAATTAATAATTGCTGGAGCTTCAGCTTATTCTAGGGATATGGATTTTAAGCGTTTTAGAGCAATAGCAGATAGCGTTGGTGCCATTTTAATGGCAGATATCTCACATCCTGCTGGATTAATTGCAAAGGGTATATTGAACGATCCGTTGCCGCATTGCCATATAGTTACAACAACAACTCACAAAACATTACGCGGACCACGTGGAGGTTTGATTATGATGGGTAAAGATTTTGAAAACCCGTTTGGACTTACCTTAAAATCTGGTAAACCTAAGATGATGTCGTCCTTATTAAATTCGGGTGTTTTTCCTGGAAATCAAGGAGGACCACTAGAACACATTATAGCTGCAAAGGCCATAGCTTTTGGTGAAGCCCTAACAGATGAGTTTATGCACTATACCTTGCAGGTAAAGAAAAATGCCGATGCCATGGCAAAGGCCCTAGTTGCTAAAGGATACCACATTATATCTGGTGGAACAGATAATCATATGATGTTAATTGATCTTCGAAATAAAAATATTTCAGGGAAGGATGCAGAGCAGGCTTTAGTCAAGGCTGACATTACGGTAAATAAAAATATGGTGCCATTTGACGATAAATCTCCATTCGTAACTTCGGGTATACGAATTGGTACTCCAGCTGTTACCACACGTGGTTTAAAAGAGGAAGATATGCCAGCAATTGTTGACTTAATTGATGAGGTTATAATGAATTATGAGGATGAAAGTGTTCTTGAAAGTGTAAAGGCAAAAGTATATGAGATGATGGCACATAGACCGTTATTTGCCGTTACTGAAGTCGTGTAATATTAATTTTTTCTATATATAAGAAAGCCTGCATAAGCAGGCTTTTTTTATTTTTCTAGAGGTCCTTCCCAGATGACTTGTTCAATCATCCATTTATCACCTCTTTTTGATAATAATATATAATCAACGCCCCAAAAAGCTGTGACTTTGGCTGCTGCAATGCTATTGCTAACATCTAAAACCTCTACTTTTTTTGGTGCATCGTCTTTTGCAAATTGTTTTTTCTCTTTTACATTTTTTGCATAGGCCAATGCCTTTTCAAACGTCATATAATTTTGCTGTTTGTATTCTCCAGTATCCTTATTTTTCCAAAAACCAAATTTGTTTAATGTTGTTTGTAAACTTGCTCTTAATTTGTCTTGATCGCCCTCATAGAAACCTTCTATGTAGTTCATACAGGCTTTTTCAACCCCTTTTTTGTCTGTTGTCTGGCCATTGGTAACATTGATCACCAATAGCATCATTAGTGTAGCTAGTAATGTTTTCATACCTCAAAATAATGAAATGAAAAGGACTGCGCAGTTAACGAAATGTTATAATCTAATTATCTTGCTCAAATTCAACACTTTCGTAAGCACCAATATCTGGGTTTGCGCCTCTAGAGGTATTTAATATATCTGTAGATAGATTTCCAAATACGATACCGTTGTTATCGGCTGGAGAACCGTTAGGAATGTTAAGTTTGTTATTTTGAGGATCTAAGAAGTCTGGGCTTAAATTAAATAACACGTTCTCATACAAAGCAGCATTATTGAAGTCATAAATGTCCTCGGTGAAGTTGTTGTTTATATCATCAAACCTAATGAGGCAATTGGTGAATTTGAAGTTAAAGGTATCTGTGATATCGCGATCGAGGATCATTTCGGGGTTTTCGCTTCCGTATATAATACAATTGGTAAAATTGGCTTCTTCTAATGGATTTGTGAATACTGCATTATCTTGGTCAACTATATAGTTGTTAAGTAGTACCGATGGGAATTGCCTAAAACTGTTTTGCCAATAGTTGGTTATTGTGGAATGCACAAAATTGTATTTCCCTCCATAAGTACCAGCAAAAGACGCTTGTCCACTATTATTAATCACCAAATTTTCTGCACTTATGGACGTTCCTCTTCCTAATAATCCAAAATTGCTTGAATTGTAGATTTGAGAATTAGTGATAACAAGTTTAGACATATCATCTTGGTTACCATCACACAGTAAACCAACGGTTCCATTTTTAATGGTTGCATGATTGATGCTGTTGTTAGTACTATTATTAAACAGCCAAATTGCTTGCCATTGCCCAGGGACATCTGCAAAATTAGACTCCAATCTGTCGCCTTCAAAAATCACCTCTCCTTCGAGTAATTCCTGGTCGCTACTTGGGGTTCCATTTACCTGCAAGGAGGCTCCATCGGTTACTAATAGACCAGAATTGGCATGAAAATGTACACGTGCCCCTGCTTCTATAGTTAACGTTTTTCCTTCATCTACAGCGGCATAGCCATAAATTACATAAGGTTTTTCATTGGTGAAGTTTAATTCTTCATCTGTTAAGAATCGTCCTTGTATGGTGGTTTCATCAACTTCACCATCATCGTCAATATCAAAAGTTAGCGTTTCAATAACCCCATTGGCATCTTTATTAGGATAAATAAATACGGCATCTTTAACGAGGGTAACCAATTCTACTTTTTGCTGGTTACTTCCTGAGTCGAACTCAATAGCATCAGTATATAAAAATTGTGTTTCGGTACTAACTAAAGACTGTATATCTATGGTAGTTTCTATAAAAATAAACATACTGTCCTTTGCTAAAAGCTCAACGTTTTCAAACTCTTTACCTACTATTGGACCGTTACCAGTCATTCCATCAACATTTAAACGGTACATTGAATTCTGTCCTTGACTTAAACGTATTGTTGGAATTATGATATCGTCATTGCTATTGTTGTAAACTTTTAAGTTATAGGTGCTGGATCCAATATTTGTAAATACCGTATCAAGGTAAACCGTATCTTTTGAAAACTGAAGTGTTCCATTACTGGGCGTAAATTCGAAATCTTTACGGCAAGAACTCCATAAAATTAAGACTAATAGGCTAAGAATAAATTGCAGTTGGCGCTTCATATTGTAAAAATATAACTTTCAATGAGACGAAATAGTATTTTAGAAACAATCAATCAAATAATTTTACAATTTCTGGAGTGATTCTGGTGGGACGTTTCGATTGCATATCCATTAAGCACCAATTCGTGGATGCTTTTACTAATAATTTATCATCTGATGCGCGATACATTTCTACAATTCTGGTAGAGGTAACACCTTCTGATCGTGTTACATAGGTTTTGAGTAAAATTTCATCGTTGAGCAAAGCGGCTCCTTTATATTCAATATAATGGCTAATTACTACCCAAAAAAACTTGTCGAGTATTTCTTTGTTTACGTTTTGTTGCCAGTGCGCTTTAGCTATGTCTTGTACCCACTGTAAATAACGTACATTATTTACGTGATCTAATTCGTCAAGATCATCTTGTTGTACCGTTATTTTTTTCTCAAAAACTTGCATGAAGTTTATTTTTCAATGATAGACACCTCAAATAGTTTATTCCAGTGTTTTCCTGTGACAAAAATTGTGTTTGTGGCTGGATTATAAGCAATACCGTTTAATACATCAAGATCTTCGTGTTGTTGCACTTTGTTTTTTAGTGGTGAGAAATCAATTACGCCTTCAATAGCTCCGTTTACAGGATTAATAATTGCCACTCCATTTTTTTGATATCTGTTTGAGAATATTTTACCATTTACCCATTCTAGCTCATTTAAGTTACTAATCTTCCCTTTATTTGTATAGGCTTGTATATACTCTTTTTCAACCAAAGTTTCTGGGTCTAGTATCCAAATTTTTTCGGTGCCATCGCTTTTCCATAGCATGCTGCCATCGTTACATAGACCCCATCCTTCAATACTTTTCCCGTATTTAAAGCTTCCCGTTTTTGTAAAGGTTTCGGTATCATATATAAATCCAGAGCCACTTTGCCAGGTTAGTTGGTAAATCTTATTATTTAGTACAGTAAGTCCTTCGCCAAAATAGGTTTTAGAAAGGTCTATATTTTCTAAGACCGTTCCTGTTTTATAGTCTACCTTTCTCAATTTTGATTTTCCGTATTGTCCAGTGCTCTCGTAAAGTTCTCCATTGTAAAATTCGAGACCTTGTGTATATGAAGTAATATCGTGCGGATATTCATTAATCACTTCGTAGCCGTATATTTTTGGTTTTTCACTGTTTAAGATTACAATACTAGTCGATGTAGTTTCGGTTTTGCCCTGGTAATATACTGTAGCTTCTATATTGTGCCTTCCCAGTTTGGCATCCTTTAAATTGAAGCTTTCATGAATCTGTTTTCCTTCAAGTTTATAGATCACAGAATCTATAGGAAGGTTCTTTAAATTTGTAATCGACAAATTCAAGGTTTCATTGTTGCTCAAAGTATTCTTTTTGGCATCTGTGGTAATAGAAAAGTTGTTTGATTTTTGATCTGAATTGCTTCCGCATCCAGCTAAGAGTATGGTTAAGAATAAGATGGTAATATGCTTCGGGAAATTCATAGCTATAATCGATTTTCTGGGCAATTTATTTATTTAAATTCAGTTAAAAAAATCATTGTGAAAATATTAAAAGGTTGTATCTTTGCGGCCGGCAAGTCCTACACAACCAGCTCCTGTTGAATCCTCCAGGGCGGGAACGCAGCAAAGGTATACGGTCGT
>CAZAPO010000229.1:0-4933 GCA_964487005.1 uncultured Flavobacteriaceae bacterium | reverse complement strand
GATGTCGCTTCAAATGCTTTGGGTACAGGAATTCTGGTAGGGCAAGAATTACTATGGAATGAGCAAAGAATTAAACTTAAATATTCTTTCCATCAGACTTCCTATGCAAGAGAACGTCCAGAAGTTTTAGGTGAAGGTTTTTTAGAGCAAACTATTAAAGATTACAATGGACAAACCTATTGGTTAAGTGCAAATATTCACTCGTTTTTCAAGAATTCTAAGATTCCTAAATGGTTAAATCTCGCGGTGGGGTATGGAGCAGAAGGCATGTTAACTGGTGAAAATGAGCATGTTAATAATATGTTTACAAAACATGATAGATATCAGCAATTTTTTTTGAGTTTTGATGTAAATTTGACTCAGATTAAAACGGAATCCGATGTACTAAAAACAATATTTTCGGTATTGAACGTTATTAAAATACCTCTCCCCACAATCGAAATTAATAGCAAAAATGGAGCTGTATTTCATCTATTGCTCCTATAAGAAATACATATAATCGATTAATTTTGAATTTATTAGAAAAATATGTAATTTTGCACGCTCAAATTTTAAGCCCAAAATGTTTAATTATTAAGGGCAATAAAAATTTTGAATCATGAACAAAGGATTAATAGCATATTCGCTTATTCCGGTTATAGTTTTTGTAGCATTTATTACTGCATTTAACACGTCTGAACCTTTGAATATTGATAAGTATTCTGTTGAAGGATTTGACCTGCGCTACACTGTTCCAGTTGAAATAATTGAGGAGGTTGAAGAGACTGTATCTGTACCTAATCTGGGCAAATCGTTTGTAGGATTTAAAGAAGCTTTAGCTTTTAAAGAATCACGTGGTAACTATTTTACCGTTAATACACTTGGGTATTTAGGAAAATATCAGTTTGGTAAGAATACATTAAAATTAATTGGCATTCACGATGCTAAACAATTTTTATATAACCCTCAGTTACAAGAAAAGGCGTTTATTGCAAATACCGCAAGAAATAAATGGGTGTTAAGACGAGATATCAAGAGATTTGTTGGTAAAACTATTGATGGTGTTTTAGTTACTGAATCTGGAATTCTTGCTGCTGCACACTTAGCGGGTCCTGGTAATGTAAAGAAATATCTACGAAGCTTTGGAGCTATTGGTTTTACTGATGCCTATGGTACTCCTATTAGATCTTATATGAAAAGATTTGCTGGGTATGACACCTCTTTTATTGAAGAAAATAAAAAAGCAAAAGCTACCTTACTTTAATCTTTTTGAATAATGAAAATCGCTGGTCTTTTGTGAAGATCAACGTTTTCTTGTTTCCATTCTTTTACAGATTTAGTTTTAATATACTCTGTTGGTAAGGTTATATCGCATGCTACGCAAACTCGCGTATTTGCACCAAGTGAAGTGCAAATGTCTTGCAGCATTTTGTTGTTTCTATATGGTGTTTCAATGAATATTTGCGACTGATTGAGATCGAATGATTGTTTTTCAAGCTTTTTTAGTTTTGATCGTCGTTCAGCTTTATCTATTGGTAGATATCCATTAAAAGTGAAACTTTGCCCGTTCATACCCGAACTCATTAAGGCCAAAAGAATAGAAGAAGGACCAACTAAAGGTATAACCTTTATCTCTTGTTCATGTGCAATTTTAACGATATCAGCACCTGGGTCCGCAATTCCTGGGCAGCCAGCTTCAGACAATAGCCCGACCGGTCTTCCTGACAAACATGCATTTAAAAAACTAGGTAATTCACTCTCTTGAGTATATTTATTCAAAATATGGATAGTAAGGGCGGCTTGAGATTTTCCTGAACTTATTTTTTTTATAAATCGTCGGGCAGTTTTTTCGTTTTCAACGATATAATCATCGACTGTTTCTATAATTTTCTTGACTGAAATAGGCAGTACTTCTAAGGGAGCATTATCACCTAATCGCGTTGGAATTAAATAAAGTGGACCAGTTTTAACTTCCATATATTATTCTACGAGGAGCTTTTTATGAGTAAGCGTGCTATTGGCTTTAAACACAGATACAAGATACAATCCTCTGCTAAAATTCCTAGTAGAAATTTCAATTTCGTTGGTATTAAAATTGGTTAAGGTGAACAAATATTTACCTAAGATGTCATAAAACGTAATGCTTATTGGAATTTCGTTAGCTTCAAAATGAAAAAATACACTATCTCTCGCTGGATTTGGAAACATTGAAAAACTAAATTCTGAATCGGTTTGATCATCAACACCATCACAATTTTCATCAATTCCGTTATTTGGAATCTCAGTAGCCGCAGGATTAATAGCTGCATTGGTATCGTCACAGTCTGTATTGTCAAGCACATATCCTATTGGCTGGGTGTTAGAAGTCTGGTTTACACTTGCATTCCCGAAGGTATCAGTATCGGCATCTTCAAACCAGGTTTGTAAATCAAATCCATCACAATTTTCATCGATACCGTTATCGGCAATTTCAGTAGCTCCTGGGTTAATAGTTGCATCAGTATCATCACAGTCTGTATTATTGGCAACATATCCTGCTGGTTGTATTACAGAAACTTGACTCACATCTGGATTACCGTAGCCGTCATTGTCTGCATCTTCAAACCAAACTACATCATCTGAGCCATCACAATTCTCGTCAATTCCATTGTTTGGAATTTCGGTTGCATTTGGATTGATATTGGCATCGGTATCATTACAGTCGGTATTATCTGCAACATATCCTGCAGGCTGAGTCGCAGATACTTGACTCACGTTGGGATTTCCAAAGGTATCATTGTCGGCATCTTGATACCAAATCATATCATCTAAACCATCGCAGTTCTCGTCAATTCCATTATTTGGAATCTCTGTTGCATTTGGATTAATATTAGGGTTTGTATCGTCGCAGTCGGTATTGTCAGCTACATATCCCGCTGGTTGATTGGCAGCAACAAGACTAACATTTGGATTGCCAAAAGTATCGTTATCTGCATCTTGATACCACGTTGTACCACTACTAGTATCAATAATTTTATAAACAACACCCGATGAGATTCCGGTAATATATAGTTCACCATTTACATCTTCACCAAAAGCTGACCATCCGTTCCCTCCAAATACATCACTAAAATTCATATCCCATCCACCTCCATTTTCGGTAAGTGTTCCAATTTCATCACTACAATAGTCTGCAAAGAAATATAATCCGATAAAATTCGGATACATAGTTCCTCGATACCTATAGCCTCCAGTTATTGAACACTTAAAATTACCTGCTCCAACATGTGGATATTCACCTACAGGAAAGGTTAATGTGCTATCATCTGGACATCCTGTACCATTAAATATGTTATTCCCTTCATAACATCGCCAACCATAATTAAGGCCTGCTTCTGTTGAAGTGGCCAAATTAATTTCTTCATAATTTCCTTGTCCAACGTCTGCGATCCAAAGGTCTCCTGTCTGGCTGTCGAATGAAAATCTCCATGGATTTCTAAGTCCATAGGCCCAAATTTCTGGGAGTGTATTGTCATCGCCATCATTTGCAAAAGGATTGCCTGCTGGTATTCCATAATTGTTTCCTCCGGCAGGATTATCGACATCAATTCGCAACATTTTACCTAGAAGTGAGTTTAAGTTTTGAGCTCTATTCTCAGGATCACCGCCGCTTCCTCCATCACCAGACGCAATGTATAAATAACCATCTGGTCCAAATGCCATATCGCCACCGTTATGGTTGGTATACGGTTGAACTATTGTCAATAAAATGAGTTCTGACGTTTCATCAGCGAGGTTAGAATTGCCTGAATCTACCGAGAATCTTGAAACAACCGTATCTCCGTTATTGTTAATATAATTGACGAAAAAGAATCCGTTTGCATTATAATTTGGATGAAATGTTAGCCCCAATAGTCCTCTTTCATCTCCTTGCCCTCCAATATTTACTACGAGATTATCTATATTTAAAAAGGGTGTGGCATTTACTGAACCATCTGCGTTTACTATGCGAATGATACCCCTTTTTTCTACAACAAATAATCTATCGTCACCAGCATTTTTGATGCTTACTGGCATATCAAATCCTGAAGCAAAGCTTTGAATATCAATTGTTTGAGAATAAATAATTGAAAACGATGCTAAAAAAAGCGTTAAAAAAAGTGTGTTTTTTTTCAAAGCAAGGTTTTTTAATAAGTACGTAAATTCTAGCGATCGGGATGTTTTGCTAAGATATTAACTATTTCACAATGAGCTTGTTCTGCGTTTTGTGACCTGATTTAGAGATCACTTCAATTACATATAACCCTGCCGAAACCTTCTTGAAATCTAAGGAAATATCTTGTATTGATTTGTTCACCTTAAGGTTAAGTACTTGTTGCCCCTGAACGTTATATGCATGAATATTCTTAATATCTTTTATTCCATCAAAATTCAGTGAAATAATATTTGCTTCTGTTGGATTTGGAACAATGGTAAACTTACTTTCCTGTTCAAACGGTTCAGTAGCTAATGTTTCTTGTTTAATTTTATGTAATTGTCCAGTCCCTAATGGATTTGTTAATGCGTATAACTCTCCATTTGTATCTTGCCCAAAAGCTACCCATCTTGCACCAGACTTGTTGTGTTTAGTTCTAACCCAAGAGCTTCCATTGTAAGTAAGCATTAATATATCACCACTACACCAGTCACCAAAAAAATAGGTGCCATTAAGATTGGTATTCACCGAGCCTCGGTGTACATATCCTCCTGCTACAGCACATCTTACCACACCATCGGGTTCTGTATAATGACCATAAACATGCAGCGCTTGATCTGTAGATGCCAAGGGAGGACAAGTTGCCGGTCTATGACCATATGTTGTTGCTGTGTTGCCTTCGAAACAGTTCCATCCAAAATTATGTCCACTGGTACCAGCCGCAGCAAAATGTACTTCTTCGTAATCCCACTGTCCAACATCTCCAATCCATAGATCTCC
>CAZAPO010000228.1:0-3683 GCA_964487005.1 uncultured Flavobacteriaceae bacterium | reverse complement strand
GTTTCTGAAGAGCCTTACGTTTTAAATAGTATAAATGCCAATAAGCTTAAGGATGTGATGCCTTATATTATATCTGCAGTTGAGAGATCTAAAAATGAAGAAGAAAATTTAATTGAAGCCATTATTCAACAGGAATGTACTTCAATAGAGCCTAGCGTTTATTGGAAGTTTGAAAGGGAGGCAAAAAGATTTCTTTACGAACAAATGAAAGGAAATCAAGTTTCGTTTAGACAGATATCTTTTGATAATGTTTATCCGTTGTTTGGACAAATAGATATTAAAGGATCTTCTATTGCTAGAAACCTTGCAACACAAAAAGATTTAACCTTACAACTAGAGTTGGCAAAAAAAGTGGTTCATAAATTAATGCAGGAGCAACCGCTACCAATTTATGAGCAAATTGTATTTCAAGCAGATTCATATTTGAATGGGCTAAGTAAAAATTTTCAAGTAGATAGTGAGCAGCAAATTAACTTTTTCTTTAAAAATGAGATTGTACCACTGTTTGATCATTTAAAAGCAAATACAATAGTTGAAAAAGAATTACAAGCCTATAATGAAGCCATAAATGAAGAGCTTAATACACTTTATCGTCACCGCCGTGATTATGATGAAAGTATTGCTCAGATCAACAAAAAAATGGCTGCATTACTAGATGAAAAACAAGTAGACGCCCAGAAAATGTATCCTCATTATTTTGAGCGATTTAAAACAGATGGTGTTGAGCATAACATGTATATTGGAGAATCAATTACAAAAGAAGATAGTTTTAATAATATCTATTTGTACAACTTAAGGCTCTGGCAGTTACAAGTGATGTGTGAGATGGAAAACTCTTATTACCAGATGCAATCAGAGTTTCCAATTCAATTGGATGTTGCCTCTATGATTTTGGTGTTTAACTCACCTTTGTCTATTAGTTTTAGAATGGATGAAAAGCGTTTTGATGTTGATGGTACTTACAATGCTCGATACGAAATTGTTAAAAAACGCGTAGATAAAGCCTTCATCAAAGGTACCAACAAACGAGTTACCGAGAAAGGAAAAATAAGTATCGTGTATTCTCAAAAAGAAGATGAGATTGAGTACTTAAGATATATCAAATTCTTACAATCTAAAAACTATTTAGATACAGACGTTGAGATTGTAGAATTACAAGATCTTCAGGCAGTAACAGGCTTAAAGGCAATAAGAGTGAGTGTATTATATCATAAAAGTGAAGACGATAAAGAATTCTACACCTATGATGACCTAATGAAAGAGATCAAAGCCTAACCATCAATTTTAATTTGATGTTTTAATAATAAACCAGCAAGATTGTCTTTTGAGAATCTTGCTTTTTTTATGTTATTAGTTTCTGGATCAATATTAAAATTATACGAGGTTCTAAGGTCTACTTCGGTTAAAATTGTTCGTTCAAAAATTGCTTCCTTAAAATCACAATTATTGAATGTAGATTGGTTGAGATTCGCGTAACTAAAATCTGCTTTGGTCAATTTACAATCTTTGTATAGTGTTCTCTTTAGGTTGAGATCATAAAAAACGGCTAGTTCTAAATTGCAATTTTCAAATTGCATAGACATTAATAGGGTGTCGCAATCGCTAAAATGAAGCCCTAATAACTTGCAGCCAATAAACCGTACTTCATTAAAAACAGTATGCTTTATATTGGTTAAGCTCAAGTCGCAATTTACAAATTCACATTCGGTAAAAGTTATGTTTGAAATATCAGAATTAGCAAAATTACAGTCTTTAAAAACACATAATTCATATTCGTTTTTTGGGAGTAGTGAGGTGGTATAATCTTCACCTTCAAAAACTTTTTCTTCTACCAAACCAACTAATTAAATGGCGTTTCCTGATGTTTGAAATGCAATTGCAAATGCAATTACAGAAACAATGATACCCACCATGAACACGCTATAGGTAAGACGTAATATCTTATACTTTTTATCCAATACCTTACCAAGAAAGTATAAATCTTTTTTCATTGATGAATACAAATAGTTTCGGTCTTGCATCATTTCTCCCATTGCCCATTCAAAATCGTCAAGACTCATTTTATGAAAATTTCCAAAAAACAATAAGTTCACTTTCTTATTGGCGACATCTTCTTTTGTGAATTTTCCACTAGTGACATTAGGTCTGGTAGCTAATATGGAAAGTATGATTGAAATTACTGTAAACAAAACAAAAATTACTGTTGGCCAGATCAAATAATCATTGGAAGGATTATCTAGTTTAGATACCAAATTTGAGAGTACCAATGAAACAATAATGGCATTAACAGATAGTAAAATATTAGCTTTTGTATCTGCAATATTACTTAATGTAATATGGTTTCTTAAGGTGACCCGAAACATGGTTTCAATCCCGCGTTCAGGTAATTTTGCCTTATTTTTCTTTATGGCAAACTCTTCTTCACGCTTAATGTTCTTTTTCTCTTCTTGCTTATGCTTTTTAAGTAGTTTAAAAAGAGAGGCCAGGTTTTTATCTTTTTGAGGTTGCCAATTTTCTAAGGCATAATCAGAATGGAACTTGTGATACCTAGTAAAAAAAGTAATATTTTCTTGGATCCATTCAACATCAGTGTAGTGCTTAATATCTTGCTGTACCCATTCTTCACGTAATAAATCACTAATATCAGTATACCCTTTTTTACCAAAATGTGAATTATCTGCGTCGTTAATTATTTTTTCAAGTTTGGTTACTGGGTCATTCCCCATTTTTGTAGATCTAATAAGACTTGTGATTAGCTCAATTTTCTCTTCAGCATAATTTTTGTCTTTTAGATAGGCACTAGCAAGTTTTACACTTTCTTCTTCATGGGCATCGATAACATTTACATACCCAACGTCATGAAACCATGCGGCAAGAAGCAGTATCTCAGCATCTTTTTCTTCAATGTTTTCACCTTCAATTAACTCCTGAGTGCTTTTAACCACTCTTTTGGTGTGACCTAGATTATGGTAAATAAATGTATGTTCTAAATCGTTACGAAGTAATGAAGTAACATGTTTTTCGACTTCTGATAGTAGGTTTTCCATTTAATTAAAATGCGTTATTTTTACTAAAATAGTTAATTAATCTTTTCTCATGAGGTTTCGTCATATTGTCATTTTCATATTTCTTCTTTTTCTACTTGATTCTTGTGCGACTTTTGAACCCCAATATAAAGACGAAAATTACGCGAAAACCTTTCCCGAGCATAGCGCAATAGCATATTCGTTTTACTTAATTGGAGACGGTGGCAATTCACCATTAGGAACCAAGACAGAGGCTATTAAAGATTTTACCGAAGAATTAACAAGAGCTTCACAGCATAGTACTGCTTTATTCTTAGGAGATAATATATATCCATCTGGGTTGCCAAATAAAAATGACACCGAAAGAGATTTTGCAGAGTATCAATTAGATATTCAGACAGAAGCTGCAAAAAATTTTAAGGGCAAAACAATTTTCATACCAGGTAATCATGATTGGTATAGTGATGGATTGGATGGATTAAAAAGGCAGGAAAGGTATATAGAAGATAAATTGGGCAAGAATACTTTTCTTCCAGAAAATGGATGCCCTATAGAAAAGGTAGATATTACAGAAAATATTGTATTAATCGTTATTGACTCAGAATGGTATATGACTAACTGGGACAAACACCCTACCATTAATGATGATTGTGAAAT
>CAZAPO010000227.1:0-11381 GCA_964487005.1 uncultured Flavobacteriaceae bacterium | reverse complement strand
CACCTCTTTCTTTCCTTCTAAAAACCTAGGTTGCTATGGTGATGGAGGAGCCATATTTACAAATGATGATGATTTGGCTCATGTTATTAGAGGAATTGTAAACCATGGTATGTACAAACGTTATTATCATGACGTGGTTGGTGTTAATTCAAGACTTGATTCAATTCAGGCCGCCATATTAAACACAAAATTACCACGACTCGACACCTATAACCAAAGGCGTAAGGAAGCAGCTAGAAAATACGATGAAGCGTTTAAAGGGCAAGAAAAAATCGTTGTACCTCATAGAACAGGTGATGATGATAATCATGTATTCCATCAGTACACTTTAAAGGTTAAGAATGTTGATAGAGATGCTTTGGTTGAACATTTAAATGCTAATGGAATTCCGTGTGGTGTCTATTACCCTGTGCCATTGCATAGTCAAAAGGCATATCAGGATGCGCGTTATAATGAAGATGATTTTAGCATCACAAATCAATTGGTGAAAGAAGTGATCTCCTTACCAATGCACACTGAATTAGATGATGAGCAAATAGCATTTATAACCAATACGGTCATTTCGTTTGTCAATGGCTAACATATTTATAGGTTAGTACAATATCTTCATGTAAAATTCCTAAATTAGAAGCTCATAATTTCTAATCAACCAATTCATGAAGAGAATACTTTTTACACTGGCTGTGCTATTGTCATTTTCAATTACAGCCCAAGACACATATTTACATTGTGGAAAACTCGTTGACACCAAGAATGGTAAAGTTTTAAAGAACAAAACTATTGTTGTGTCGGGTAAAAAAATCAAATCAGTATTAGACGGATTTGTTGCACCAACTAATGCTGATGACAAAGTTGTTGATCTAAAGAGCAAAACCGTAATGCCTGGTTTTATTGATATGCATGTGCATATCGAAGGGCAATCGAGTCCAACTAGATATATTGATGCCTTTACAAAAAACGAAGCTGATGTAGCCTTTGGATCTTTAAAATTTGCGAAGCGCACTCTAATGGCTGGATTTACTACGGTGCGAGATCTTGGAGGAAGCGGAGTAAATATATCACTACGTGATGCCATTGCACGAGGGGAAGTAAAGGGGCCTAGAATTTTTACTGCTGGTAAAGCTATTGGTACTACTGGTGGTCATGCAGATCCAACAAATGGCGTACGAAACGAACTTAAAGGAGATCCTGGACCAAAAGAAGGTGTAATTAATAGTGTCGATGATGCTAAAAAAGCGGTTAGACAACGGTACAAGGATGGTGCCGATAATATTAAGATAACGGCTACTGGAGGTGTTTTAAGTATGGCCAAAAATGGTCAAAACCCGCAATTCACCTTAGAAGAAGTAAAAGCCATTTGTGAAACTGCCAAAGATTATGGGATGATTATTGCCGCCCATGCACATGGTGATGAAGGGATGCAACGCGCTGTAATTGGTGGTGTAACTACCATAGAACATGGAACATTGATGAGTGAAAAAACAATGGAGTTAATGATTGAGCATGGGACCTACTATGTTCCTACGATTACGGCTGGTAAAAAGGTGGTAGAAAATGCTAAGAAACCTGGATATTTTCCACCAGTAATTGTTCCAAAGGCACTTGAGATTGGCCCTAAAATTCAAGAAACTTTTGGTAAGGCATACAAAAAAGGAGTAAAAATTGCTTTTGGTACGGATGCAGGGGTATTTAATCATGGCGAAAACGGAGAAGAATTTTTCTATATGGTAGAAGCAGGAATGCCAGAAATGGAAGCTATTCAAGCAGCTACTATTACTAATGCTGGAGTATTAGGAATGGGAGCGGAGTTGGGTCAGATTACTGAAGGGTTTATAGCAGATATTGTTGCTACCGATGATGATCCAACAAAAAATATTAAGACAACAGAGAATGTTTCTTTTGTAATGAAAGAAGGAAAGATTTATAAAAAGTAAGCAATTAATAAAATTAAAGCCGCAACTAAGTTGCGGCTTTTTTTATGCTGTTTCTTCGGTCTTTGCTTTTTTTCGATGTATAAAACTAGACCATAAAATCAATATCATACCTGTAGTTACTGATAAATCTGCCGCGTTAAAGATTCCTGTTCTTACAAAACCAAAGTCCATATGCAAGAAGTCAATCACACTGCCATGAGCAAATCTGTCAAACACATTTGATAATCCGCCACCCACGACACAGGCAAAACCTATAAGTGATAGCCTGTCCATGTCTTTTTCTTTGATCATGTGATATACTACAAATCCTAAAACTACAACTGGCAAAATAAGAAGAACTATGAGCTTCACGGGGTCGCTTAAATCACTACCCATTCCTAAGAATGCGCCTTCGTTTAAAACATGTCTAAGTGTTAGAAAATTACCTATTATTTCAGTGACACTGTCTCTATCTACTGTTTTATCTACCCAAAATTTTGAGAGTTGGTCAACTAAAATATTACCAATTATAAGTAGCCCTATAAAAAGATTACGAGAAATTTTCATACTCAAGCTTCTAGTACTGCCGATTGTGTTTGGGCTTCGCGGTTGATCTTTTTAACCAATCCTTGAAGAACCTTCCCTGGACCAACTTCGGTAAACAAGGTAGCGCCATCTGCAATCATTTGCTGTACAGATTGTGTCCATCTAACTGGAGCCGTAAGTTGTGAAATTAGATTTGCCTTAATCTCACGCTCATCAGTTACGGCATTTGCCGTTACGTTTTGATAAATAGCACAATTAGGTTTGCTAAAATTTGTGCCTTCTATCGCAGCTGCTAATTCTTCTCTAGCAGGTTCCATCATTGGTGAATGAAACGCTCCTCCTACAGGTAACACCAGAGCGCGTCTGGCACCAGCTTCTTTTAAAGCTTAACATGCTGTATTTATAGCATTTATTTCTCCAGATATCACTAATTGCCCTGGACAATTATAATTGGCAGCAACAACAACTCCTTCAGTTTCGTTACAAACATTTTCAACAACAGCATCATCTAAGCCTAAAACAGCCGCCATTGTACTTGGTTGTAATTCGCATGCTTTTTGCATGGCTTGAGCACGTTGAGAAACTAGCTTTAACCCATCTTCAAAAC
Organism: uncultured Flavobacteriaceae bacterium; assembly: GCA_964487005.1. Lineage (GTDB taxonomy): Bacteria > Bacteroidota > Bacteroidia > Flavobacteriales > Flavobacteriaceae > CAZAPO01. The sequence continues at coordinate 8,315 of CAZAPO010000227.1, read as the reverse complement.
TTAGTGCGCCATTAGCCACCAAAGCAGAAAATTCGCCGAGAGAATGTCCAGCCACCATATCTGGTTGAAATTTGTCACCTAAGGTTTTGGCAAGAATTACTGAATGAAGAAAAATTGCAGGTTGTGTTACTTTAGTTTGTTTTAAGTCCTCAGCACTACCTTCAAACATCACGTCGGTAATTGAGAATCCCAAAATACTATTTGCTTTTTCAAATAGCTCTTGAGCTAAGGCCGAGTTCTCATAAAGGTCAAGACCCATTCCAGAAAATTGAGCACCTTGACCTGGAAAAATATATGCATTCATTTTAGTCTGGTTTTAGGATGCAAAAATAGAACTTTTAAATAAATGCGATAAGGGATTGAATAATATTAATTATTGTCAATTGTTTTAATAATTTTTGCAGGGCTGCCGGCAATAAAAACGTTATCAGGGAAAGATTTTGTCACAACGGCACCTGCACCAACAACAACATTATCTCCAAGCGTAACACCAGGGCAAATGGTAGCATTGCCGCCAATCCAAACATTCTTTCCAATAGTGATTGGTTTTGCAAATTCACGACCACTGTTGCGTAATTCTGCCTCCAGTGGATGTGTGGCTGTATATATTTGAACATTTGGGCCAAACATACAATGATCTCCAATTGTTACTTCCATAACATCAAGGATGCAACAATTAAAATTCATGAAGACGTTTTTTCCTGCTTTAATATTATATCCGTAATCACAATAAAAAGGAGGTTCTACAAACAAGCCCTTACCTGCATCAGGAATAAGCTCAAATAAAACTTTAAATCGCTCCTTAATATTTTCATCGCCTAATGCATTGAATTTTTGAAATAATAGGCGTGCATTTTTTCGTTCTTCGACCAAAATGGGATCATACGGATTATACATCTCTCCCTTCAGCATTTTTTGTTTTTCTGTACTTGCCATTTTAAACTCTAGTTTAGTTGGTTACATGTTTAATGAGTCGTAGATACGTATTTTATCAAAAAGATGTCCAACCGCATTCCTGAAAACATCATGGGCTTTTTCTGTTTGATATGCATCTTGATCTTCTTTGGACGCAAAAGTAGCTATATAGCTATATGTGTATGAATTGTCTACAATTTCTCGAGGAGTATTTGCTGGTAAACCAAAATGTACTGATTTAATATATTCAGAGTTTTTTATCATAGTACGCATCGCACTTTCAAATGTTTCGCGATCTTCTTTACTATCTGGATTCTTTAACCAAAATAGCACAACATGCGCAAATTCGCCAATAATTGGCTGCGCTCTTTCAACATTTGCAAGTCCATTCCCGCTATAGGCATACCTCAATATCTTCCATAGACCATCACTATCTTTAGCAATAACCAATTGGCCTTTAACCTCAAAATTACCACTGTCATTTGACTCTGGATTTCTCCACGAACCAATATTTTTGGTTTGTACAATAAAATTATCACCAGATTCGATGACCTCCTCAATTTCAAAGCTTTCTTGAAAATCAATCGACTCTAAACCTGAAAAGTGTTCTATAATGGCATTTCTACCTATCACTACGTTTTTACCTTCTGGTAGAATACGGGCATCTTCAAAAAAGCTATTAGCTACTTTTTCTGCCGATTTACTACTTAGCGCTTCTTCATAATTAGCAAATACTTCTTTCAATACTGAGGGGTCATTGCCCTTTTGACAGCCAACAACGAACAAGGCCAAAAGCTTGATTAGAATAATTCTTTTCATAAAACTATTAGTGTTTGGTGTAGGTAATGAACGAGAAGGCATGTTGGTGTTTCGCATCGGCCTCATGAAATTCTCTATTTATCTCTTTCCATTGCGCCAGATCTATTTCAGGAAAAAATGCATCGCCTTCAAAGGTATGATGCACCCTAGTTAATTCAATGGTATTTGCAAAAAGTAAGGCTTGCTTATAGATCTCACCACCACCTATAATGTAGGGTTGCATATCGCTTTTTGCCTTTGTAATGGCATCTGCTAAAGAGTTGGCGATTATTACACCCTCGGGGACCTTATAATTTTCTTGTCGCGTAATTACAATATGTGTTCTGTTTGGTAATGGTTTTGGAAAACTTTCAAAAGTTTTTCTGCCCATAATTATGTAATGCCCATTGGTGAGTCTTTTAAATCGCTTCAGGTCATCACTTAAGTGCCATATTAATTGATTATCCTTACCAATAACATTGTTTTCGGCAGCGGCTCCAATAATGGTAATGTTTTGTGATTTTGCAGGTGCCAAAACAGTTTCTTCCTTAGCTTCATTATAAACTTGGGTTTGTGCAATTAATTTTTCTTCTTTGAGGAGCTTGTTTTTTAATTGATCAATTCGTTGCTGCTGTTTTGCCACTAACTTATCCAATTGTCCTTTTTCCCATTCTTTGCCCATAAATTTGTTAGTAACAAAAACATTGAAAAAGTGATATATAAAAAATATCAGCCAAAGTAAAATGGCAAACAAGAACCATTCTTTGCCAAAAAATTTAATTTCTTCTCCAACACCAATTACGGTATTGGCAATAATTAAAAATACCGAACCAATTAAAAAAACAATAAAATGTGTAAAAAGACGCTTTTTTTGCCGCACTCTACGCTGTGCATTTTCAATTAATTCTAACTGATCTTTATCAATTGTTGTAGTTTGTTTTTTCTTTCCGAACATATGTAAAATTGTAACCTTAAAGGTAATTGATTTTACGCAAACGATGTAATTAAAAATAAGTTTGATAATCCTACAGTTTGCGAAATCGTTTTCGTTTGAAAATAGCTTATTTTCAGCGAATTATTAATTACGAACATGAAAATTATTTAGCATTAATTTTAGTGAGTTTAAAAAATTGTAAGCCTAATTTTATCAAAATAATAATTCTTTGTCATTCCCTTTCTAATTCGTTTGAAGACGTTTTTTTCTTCAATATTTTTGTCCTGTATTAAAAGCTGAAAAAAATGGCAATCAAAAAACAGTATTTAAAAAGCAAACCAGTATGTAAAGTAACATTTACAGTTCCTGCAAAGGAGGCCAACGAAGTAGTAGTAGCTGGTAACTGGAATGAGTGGAACACATCTGCTGAACCATTAAAGAAATTAAAAAACGGAACTTTTAAAACTACAATCGATCTAGAAACTGGATCATCTTACGAGTTTAAATATGTAGTTGATGGAACGTGGCAAAATGACGAGCAGGCTGATGCCTATGCTTGGAACGAATTTGCTTCAGAAAATGGTGTATTAAATCTTTAGTACACAAATTAGTTATGAAAAAAAAAGCTCTCATTGTTGAGAGCTTTTTTTTTGTTCTATTGTTTTATAAATCGCTTAACGCCTCTTTTTCCATCAACGTTAATTTCGACAAAATATAAACCGGTGTCTAAATTAGTAACATCAATACGTTCGTTTATTAGATCACCATGGGCAACTGTTTGCCCTAAAAGATTATGTATTCTATAGTTTGCACTTGCACCTAAATTATTGGCGAGTTCAACATGTAAATTATCCTGAACAGGATTAGGATATACTTTTATGCTATTACTAAACTCGTTGTCTTCTGTGCTAAGAACTTGAGAGATTGTAGCCTCAAACATTCCATTTCCATGTGTACCAATCAATAATTTATTGTCTGCTGGTCTATAAGCCATCGAGCTTACCACCGCAAAACCTATTAGTGATGGAGCTTCCCTAATCCAGTCTTGAGAAGTAGGATCTAATGAACTATATAATCCTCTAGCAGTACCAACAAGATACATGACTTCACCGCTAACTTCCACAATGGCTGCCGAGCGAATGGAATGTGATGATAGATTGCGCTCTACAACTGTCCAAGTTGGGGTCGCATTAGTTGCATTGGTAGTGAGGTATATATTTGTGATGCCATAGTTAGAATACGTAAGTAATACAATATCTCTGTTGGTAGGATGAATGGCTAGTCCAGTAACCACACCACTGGTCACACCCGTAGGAGTGATATCAACAGCGGTAGAAACATTGGCAGCATTTTGTGGATCATCTAATCGCAATACACTTCCCGTATCACCACCCATTAGTAAATAACTGGTTCCTGCATTATAAGCTCCCCACGTAGTTGCAAAACGGGTAAACCACTCATTACTACCTCCTGTTCCAAATCCTGGAGGAGACCCCATATTGGTCCAGTCCGTAGCACCAGCACCCACAGTAGCTGTTACATTTGTAGCATCGGTAGTACGATAAAGTACTCCTAAACCTGCATAATACATGGCATTATTACTAGATTGATCCAAATGGAAATAGGTAACGAATTGACTTAAGGATCCCGAAGGGTCAATAGGTGCCGACCATCCACTGCAATAGCGATACATGGTTCCATTTTGGAATCCACAGAATAAAGGCACACAGGCATTGTCTCTAGAAATACCTACAGATACACCATCACCACCAATAAATCGCGTTTGCGTAGTTAAATCTGGTTGAGCCGCATTTGGTCCAACAGCGGTTGTTCCACCAAAGTTAGTTCCATTATCTTGCAGTCCACCTGTAACTACGTCAGATCCTGATAACGGATCGATAGCCACGTGATAGAATTGCTGCGTAACATAATCGTTGTTTAATGATGTCCAATCTACAGTTCCAGCAGTTACATCGTCGGTTCTATGAACTCCTCCATCAGTACCTGTAAATAAAACGCTGCTATTAAATGGACTAAAATGTAATGCATGAATATCTGGATGGTGTTCGTCACCACCTGCAGTGTCATATAAAGAGTAGCCAAAAGCATTAGCATATCCACCAATTCTAACAAAGGGACTTATTCCTGTAATGTCAAATATTTTATACACATTCGTTCCGCCAATAACAACAAAGTTTTCAGCATCTGGTTTTACACTTACCACCAAATCGTATCCACCTTGAATGGCAAACGGGTCATTCCCGTTACTACAACCTCCTTCATCTGGTAATTTGCCCGAATAATCGGTCCAGGAACTCCCTGATTGATTCCACAGCCAAAGATCTGCTTCGGGTGCTGGGGTTCCAGAACAAGAAGAACTTACCCCATTATTAAATAACACATATAATTTATCCTGGTTCGAAGGTGCTAATCCTAAAACTGCCCGTCCAACTAAATTGGTATGTATTGTTGCATTTGAGATTCTTGACCAAGCTGTGGTTCCTGTTGTTGATGTCCAAACACCTTCTGAGGCCGCATCATTGGTTCCGGCCATAGCTCCAAATACTCTTCCACTTGAAGTAATAACTACATCACTCGATTGACTTGAACTTGTTATACTTCCTGAAGATACTACCGCAGTCCAGCTCACGCCGTTCCATCTTACTATTTGTCCCGTAATTGCGGCATATACATCTCCAGTTGTTGGATGAACTGCTATGTTATGTACTAGGTCAAAAGTACTATCAAAAACTTCTTGTGTAGAGTTTGTTGAGGCAATTTGGGTCCAGGTTACTCCGCTGTCTGTAGATCGCCAAATACCTCTTCCCAGGTAAAATGCTCCACCTCCAGAGCTTGAATTTCCATAAGCTTCACCTGTTCCGTAATACCAAATATTAGTATTGGTTGGGTCCTGTGCAATACAAGTCACATTATGAATTTCACTATTGGCAGATACCTTTGTCCAGGAAGTTCCTCCATTAGTCGTTCTAAACAATCCACTACTCACTCCACCAGCAAGAATTGTGTTTCCCGTTCCATCGCTAACATCAACTACAATAGCTCTTGTACGACCTCCCAAATTAGTAGGTCCTCTGCTTATAAATGCAGCATCGGCAGCTCTCTCATTTTCACCACCTTCTACACGTAGTTTCGCTCTCTTGGCATTCTCAAATTCTGATATCTTTTCTTGCTTAGGAATTTCTCCAGTATTTGGATTTCGTTGAAGTTTAAACTCATATTTAGCTCGTTCTTCGGCAAATAGTGCGCGTTGTTCAGGAGTTTTCTTAGGTAATTTAGGAGCTACTTCGCTTTTTGAAACTATTGCTGATTCTTCAACAATTTTATCTGGTTTGTCTGAATTTAGATGCCATATAGAGGCAAAAGCAAGCAATAAAACAATACCCAGAAGTAATGGTTTTTTCATAGTTACAAGTTTTAGTATTTATCATAAAAAGGTTATGGACTAAGTTATAATAAATACCGACGAATAGCAAAATTTATTCGACAAGATGCAACCAAGAATAAAATAAGTAATTAAACCGCTACAACTCCTTTAATATGTGGGTGTGGATCGTAATTTAATAAGGTAAAATCTTCAAATTTAAAATCGAAAATATCCGTAACTTCTGGATTCAAGATCATTTTTGGAAGTGGTCTTGGATCTCTTGATAATTGAAGTGATAGTTGCTCATAGTGATTGCTGTAAATATGAGCATCTCCAAATGTGTGTATAAATTCTCCTGCTTCATACCCACAAACCTGTGCCATCATCATGGTAAATAATGCATAAGAAGCGATATTAAATGGTACTCCTAAAAAAATGTCGGCACTACGTTGGTATAACTGACATGATAATTTGCCATTGGCAACATAAAACTGAAAGAAGGCATGACACGGAGGAAGTGCTGCCTTTCCGTTCGCTACATTTTCACCAAATGAAACGGACGTGTCTGGCAGGACCGAAGGGTTCCAAGCTGAAACCAACATACGTCTACTATCTGGGTTATTTTTAAGTGTTTGAATTACTTCTTTTATTTGGTCGATCTCATCACTATTCCAGTTACGCCATTGATGGCCATATACTGGACCTAGATCCCCATTTTCATCGGCCCATTCGTTCCAAATTCTGACACCGTTTTCGGTGAGGTAGTTAATATTTGTGTCTCCTTTTAAAAACCAAAGGAGTTCGTAAATGATAGATTTTAGATGCAATTTTTTAGTTGTAACCATTGGAAATCCTTCGCTTAGGTCAAAACGCATTTGATAACCAAATACACTTTTCGTGCCAGTACCAGTGCGATCTGCTTTTTCATTACCCTGTTCCAATACGTGTTTTACTAAGTCTAAATATTGCTTCATAAATCCCTTAATTTTTGATGAAATAAAAGTAAAAAAAAGCTCCAAACATCAAAGTTTAGAGCGTATATTTTATCTTAAAAGTTATTAACTAAAACTTTTAATAAGCGTACCTCAAATTTTAATACTGATTCGCCATTATCCAATTATCATTCCTGCAATGGTTGCAGAAAGCAAGGACGCTATGGTACCACCAATAAGGGCCTTAATTCCAAACTCCGATAGTGTTTTACGTTGCCCTGGGGCTAACGAACCAATACCTCCAATTTGTATACCTATTGATGCAAAATTGGCAAATCCACAGAGCATATAAGTGGCCATGATAATAGATTTTTGATGAGTTAGATGTAATGCATTAGCAGCATCCTTCAATTCTGCCAATTGTATGTAACCCACAAATTCACTAGCTGCTAATTTAATTCCTAACAATTGACCCATTAAGGCCATATCTTCTGAGGCAACACCTATTAACCACATTAAAGGTGCAAATACATAACCAAGAATAAACTCGAGTGAAAATTCAGAATAAGAGGTATTAGCAGCTACCCAGTCATTAAGAGTAGTAATATCACCAACCCAACCTAACACACCATTAATCATTGCGATAAAAGCAAGGAATACTAATAACATAGCACCAACATTTACCGCTAATTTTAATCCTTCTGTTGTACCATTTGCAATCGCATCTAATATATTGGATCCAATATTTTCTTGGGTAACCTTGATTTCTGAGTTAATTTCTGCAGTTTGAGGATATAATATTTTTGCAATAACAACTGCTCCTGGGGCTGCCATTACCGATGCTGCCAATAAATGCTTGGCGTAAAAAATTCGTAAGGCCGCATCCTCTCCACCAAGAAATCCTATGTATGCGGCAAGTACACCGCCAGCCACAGTTGCCATACCACCAATCATCACCAATAGAATCTCAGATCGATTCATTTTTTCCAAATATGCCTTAATCATTAATGGTGATTCTGTTTGTCCTAAAAAGATGTTTCCTGCAACACTCAAACTTTCAGCCCCTGAAATCTGCAAGAGCTTCGTTAGTAGCCACGCTAAACCCTTTACGATTTTTTGAATGACCCCTAGATAAAACAATACTGAGGTAAGTGCTGAGAAAAATATAATGGTTGGTAATACCTGAAAAGCAAAGATAAATCCGAAAGTATCCATATCGACGACTAAACCTTCGAATAAGAACTTACTTCCGGCTTTTGTAAATTCGAGTATCAACACAAAAATTTCTCCAATAAAATCAAATACTGCTTGAATAAACGGAACTTTTAATACCCCGATGGCAATTAAGAGT
>CAZAPO010000226.1:0-4186 GCA_964487005.1 uncultured Flavobacteriaceae bacterium | reverse complement strand
GATCCCTGGTTGGGCAGCAAAATGAAAAATGTAATCTATAGTTGCTGGCAGTTGTTTATAGGCCTTTTCATCTCTCAAATCCATAACGACGAACTCTCCACCGTGAGCTTTAACAGCATCTGCATTCTTATTTTTAAGGTCTAAATTGTAATAGGAGTTAAAATTATCAACACACAAAACTTTATGTCCTGATGCTAATAATCTCTCGGCCGTATGAGAACCTATAAAACCTGCTGCTCCTGTTACGAGTATCGTCATGCTTTTTGTTTGCAAAATAAGTCATTTTAATTGTATTTTCGCGATGGATTCATGGAAACCTTTCTCAAATCTAAATATCAGCTTTTTACTATTTGTATTGCTACACTTATAGTCTGTTCTATAGGTTTAGGTAGCTGGGGTGTAACGGAGACTAGCGAAAGTAGGTATAGCCAAATTGCCAAAGAAATGTATCTCTCTGGCGACTATGTGAACCCTACTTTATTAGACATTTATCACTATCACAAACCTCCCGTTACTTATGCCATAGCTTCCTTTGGGTATTCAATTTTTGGAATCAACGAGTTTGGTGCACGTTTCTTTTTACAAATTGCTCTCGTTTTACAACTATTTCTAGTTTATAGAATTGCTCTATTATTGATGAACGACAGAAAAGTAGCAATAACCTCAGTAATAATCTATCTTTCTCTACCTCTCGTATTAATTTCAATAAGAAATCTAACCACTGATGCTTTCTTAAATACTTTTATTTTAGGAGGTATTTTTTCTTGGTTATACTACCTTAAAAAGGGTAAAGTAATTTTTGTATATCTCTTTTATTTATCTCTGGGCCTTATTATAAATACTAAAGGACCCATTGGATTAATATTTCCATTGCTTTTTGTCATTAGTTATTTAGTAATATTCAAACATAAACAAAGATTCAACATACATCATTTATTCGGGTTTTTGCTTTTTGTTTTGCTATCTATATTATGGGTATATGCCCTATCACAAAGCAATCCAAAAATCTTGGACTATTTTTTAAATGAGCAAATAGCCAATCGTATTACATCTGGTTCCTTTAACAGAGGAAAACCGTTTTGGTATTATTTAGTGATCTTACCCTTAGTTATACTGCCATGGTTATTAGCCACTATTTTTGGTATAAAATCTTCATTTAAAAAAGATAAAGAGTATTTGTTTCTAGGTTTCAACATACTCGCCATTTTAGTAATTTTCTCAATAGCAAGTACCAAACTCATATTATACATTCTACCAATCACTTTATTCATTGCAATGATTTGCGCTAAATATTTATCGAGCGCTACAAATAAATTTATTAAGCATCAGAAAATTATTGTAACCTTGGTTGCTGCTGTAATATTAATTGCCTTGTATTTGCTACCAATTTTTGATGATAAATTTTCTATAGAATATGGTAATCTCATACTAGTTTCGGCTATAATTATTGGAGGTTTTGTTGCGTTACACAAAATTAATATTTCTGGTTACTTGAGACTTCTTGGGTGTTCATTTTTATTTATGACCAGCACCATTTGGGGTAGTGTAATTTTCTTTAACAGCAACGAGATTCAGGTGAACTCTATAAAGCCAGTTATTGAGTATATAAATACAACCCAAGAACTAAAAGATAAAACCATTGTTGTGTACAATTATTTATTGCCTTCTGCATCCTACTACACCAATAAACCAATTGTTACCATCAATAATGGTCACAATACAGTAAAACGTGATCTAAGGTTTCAAAACAATAATTCATGGGAGTCCTATCTAATTGATGCCAAACAGGATGCAGGTATAAAGAAGTTAGACAGTTTGTCAAAAACCAATATTATTTTATTTACACGACGCAAACATCAATTACCAGAAAACTTGCAATTCATTAAGGCGCAACTTGCTAATAAGGTTGATTTTGATAAATGGATAATTTATTATTAATACTTTTGCTTGAGATTACACATTTATGACATATAAACTTACCATTGTTGTTCCAGTTTACAACGAAGAAGAAAATCTAGAACGTGTTGAACAAGAACTTTATGCATATTCTAAAATTGCTACCGTTTCAACATGTGTGCTATTTGTAAATGACGGTTCTAAGGACAGTAGCCAAGAGCTTATTGAACAAATTTGTAATAGAAATTCAATCTTCAAGTTTATTAGTTTTAAGGAGAATCGTGGTCTGAGTGCTGCTATAAAAGCAGGTTTTGATCACACAGAAACAGAGTTGGTAGGTTATATAGACGCTGACCTACAAACTACTCCAGAAGATTTTAATTTACTACTAGAACATATTGACGAATATGATTTGGTTACTGGTGTAAGAGCCAATAGGAAAGACTCTTTTGTGAAAAATATGTCTTCTAAAATTGCTAACGGAATAAGACGTACTTTCACGCATGACGGAATGGATGATACTGGTTGTCCGTTAAAAATTATTAAAAGTGATTACGCTAAACGCATACCTATGTTTAAAGGGCTGCATCGCTTCTTACCTGCTATGATTATGCTACAAAACGGCAAGATTACACAGATTCCAGTTCGCCATTTTCCGCGTATTGCAGGGCAGGCTAAATTTGGTTTATGGAATCGTCTTTTAGGTCCTCTTAGTGATTGTTTTGCCTATTTATGGATGAAGCGTAAATACATAAATTACGAAGTTGCTAAAAAAGGCTAATGAGCGATTGGTTAATATATACTATAGGTTTTATTGCTCAAATTCTGTTTTCTTCCAGGCTAGTTGTACAATGGATAACATCAGAAAAACAGCGTAAGGTAATTACACCAACATTATTTTGGACCTTAAGCCTAATAGCGTCCTTCTTACTATTTGTGTATGGTTATTTACGAGACGATTTTGCCATTATGTTAGGGCAAACCCTTACCTATTTTATATATATCAGGAATTTACAATTGCAAAATCAATGGCAAAAGTTTCATTGGTCGATTAGGCTATTTTTGTACAGTGTACCTACCTTATTAGTAATATATTATTACAACAATAATGTAATCGATACCGATGTACTGTTTAGAAATGAGGCTATTCCTGTTTGGTTACTTTGGCTAGGTATTATATCGCAAGTTATTTTCACTTTACGATTTGTATATCAATGGTTATACTCTGAATATAAAAAGACTTCAACACTGCCATTAGGGTTTTGGTTGCTTAGTCTTGTTGGGTCTACATTAATACTTACTTATGCCATTTTTAGAAAAGATCCTGTCCTATTTATAGGCCATTTACTTGGGTCAGTAATTTATGTTAGAAACTTGATTCTACTGCATAGAGAAGATGATAAGTAAGCTAGAAAAATATCCCATAATTGCAATTTGTACCCTGGTATTTTTAATGTGTCTGGTCAGTTTTTCTATGCTCGATGTAACCATCATGGAAGCAAGAAATCTAATTACTGCCCGCGAAATGGTAAATGATGGTAATTGGTTACTTACTACTTTAAATGGTGAACCGCGCTACCAGAAACCTCCTTTACCTACTTGGCTCACGGCATGTACTGCTCTTATTTTTGGATTTAAGAACATTTTGGCGTTACGGTTTCCTGGAATACTAATGATTGCGCTAACAGGCATTTTTTCCTATTTATTAAGTGTACGACTAGTTGCAAACAAACGGCAAGCCTTTATTAACGCACTTATAACTATTTCCTCGTTTTACGTAATTGGAATTGTCATAGAAGCTCCATGGGACATTTTTACACATGGGTTTATGTTGGTAGCCATTTATCATTTATTTCAGTTATTTGAAAAAAAAGAAAGGTACTGGAAGCATACTTTAATGGCTGGGTTCTTTTTTGGACTTTCAATTTTGAGTAAAGGTCCTATATCACTATATGCTTTACTACTTCCGTTTATTATTGCCTATGGCGTTGTTTACCAATACAAAGGTTTTAAACAAAAGGCATTTTCACTTTTCTCATTTGTCCTCCTTGCACTTATTGTTGGAGGCTGGTGGTTTTTGTACGTGCGCTTAGAAGACCCTCAAACTTTTACTGAAATCACTTCTAAAGAAACAGGTAACTGGGGCAGTTATAATGTTAGACCATTTTATTATTACTGGAGTTTCTTTACCCAAAGTGGATTATGGACAATCCCAGCCTTAATAGCACTACTCTACCCTTATATGAAATCTCGAGTTAGTAATTTGAAAGCTTACAGACTTAGCTTTTGG
>CAZAPO010000225.1:0-8780 GCA_964487005.1 uncultured Flavobacteriaceae bacterium | reverse complement strand
CGAGCTTACCACCTTGGAAATTAAAGATAAGGTACCACCATACACTTTAGAGAATTATTACAAACTATTTAATACCGATCAACAATGGATTAATTGTGACAAAGATTTCCCAGAAGTTGATTCATTTAAATTGAATAATTGGTTAGAACGGCTGTTTATAGAGCGACTAGAGCGTAAATCATTAGCATTACAAAAAATGTTGCAACGTTCTAATAACAATTGGGAAGCAGTACTTTTTAAATTACTCGCCAAAAATTTTGGACTTAAAATAAATGCAGAAGCGTTTTTGAGCGTGGCTAACTCCTTTGACTTTTCGGTGGTAAGAAAAACTAGAAGAAGTGATATTGCTTTTGAAGCATTATTGTTGGGTCAAGCTGGTTTACTGGAAGTAGATATAGAGGAACCTTATTTAAAGATGTTACAAAAAGAATATGCTTTTCTCAAGATAAAATTTAAGCTAGATGCTACTAGTGTCTTGCCAATTAAGTTTTTTAGATTACGACCGTCAAGTTTCCCAACCATTAGGTTATCCCAATTAGGGCACTTGTATCACCAACAACCACAATTATTTAATAAGTTGATTAAGGCAGATCGTTTAAATGACATCTACCAGATTTTGGGATCAAAAACTTCGACTTTTTGGGAAACACATTATACATTTAATAAAACTTCAAAGAGAACAACTAAAAAACTATCAAAAAGCTTTATTAACCTCTTAATCATTAATACGTTAATCCCACTTAAGTTTTGTTATGCTGCACATCGAGGTAATGATGTTAACGATAATATAATTGACCTTGTATCACAATTACCGCCAGAACAAAATACTATAATTACAAAATTTAACACACTCAAAAAAGTTTCGCATACGGCCTTACACTCTCAGGCGCTATTACAATTAAGAAATGAATATTGTGTAAAAAACCAATGTTTAAAATGTGTAGTTGGAAATGCAATAATTGCTTCCCAAAACTTTTAACAAATCGTACAAAATAAGTACATTGCGAAATGAACTTTTTTTATAAGACTTTGCTATATTTTCAAAAACATGGGTACTATGTTTGTCAACGTATTGCCGACCGATTTGGGATAAGAGCAAAAGTAGTTAGAACATCGTTCATGTATTTAACTTTTGTCACACTAGGGTTTGGCTTTGCACTTTATTTATTTCTGGCATTCTGGATTAGAATAAAAGATCTGGTGTATACCAAACGTTCCTCAGTATTTGATTTATAACCTATGAATAACCCATTAATAAAACTTTTTAGATCAAAGATCAATACAGCATTTATGCTGTTAACCTTTATTTTAATAATTGGGGTAGTTGGGTTTAAAATAATGTCTGGTTATTCGTGGTTAGATTCATTATATATGACCGTAATAACAATAACCACGGTTGGATTTGGCGAAGTAAGCCCGTTGGACGAAGAGGCTAAAATTTTTACCATATTTTTAATACTCACCAGTTTTGTGGTTGTTGGTTATTCCATCAAGGTAATTACAGAGTATATCTTAACAAAAAACAATGTAGAAGAATTAAAACAAAAAAAGATGCAGAAAAAAATTGACAATCTTAACAACCATATTATTATATGTGGTTATGGAAGAAATGGGAAACAAGCTGCAACTAAATTGTTGGCATATAAGAAAGAATTTGTGGTTATAGAGAGAGATAAAGAATTAGCAGAGAAATATCAAAGTGATATGGTCCCATTTGTTGTGGGAAATGCTAACGAAGATGACGTTCTTATGCAAGCAGGAGTAGATCGTGCCTCATGTTTAATATCTGCATTACCAAATGATGCCGATAATTTGTTTGTGGTACTTTCAGCAAGACAGATTAATGATACCATGAATATTATAAGTAGAGCATCTCTGGAGACCTCATACAAAAAACTAAAACTAGCAGGTGCAAATAGTGTCATACTTCCAGATAAAATAGGAGGAGATCATATGGCTTCCTTAGTGGTGGTTCCAGACCTTCTAGAATTTATTGACAATCTTTCAATTGTGGGTAAATCTAATATAAATCTTGAGGAAATATCGGTTGAGAAACTTTATGATACAACTAACGTAAAGACCATTAGAGACCTAGATTTGAGAAAGAAAACAGGCTGTAATGTAATAGGATATAAAGACGTAAATGGTGAGTATATTATAAACCCAGAAGCAGATCAAAAATTAACTCCAAAATCTAAGGTAATTGTATTAGGAAGACCAGAACAGATCAATAAACTTAACACCCTCTACAATATAGATTAAGGCAATCCTTTTAACAATCAAATTTTTATAAACTCGTTTTTTTTTACCATATTGCTAGCTTTAAACACAACTTTTTAAATAAAACTACTAACTAATATTAACAATTATGAAGAAATATCTTCTTTCTATGTTTGCGGTCATGTTTCCGCTTTTTAATTATGCACAGGAAGCCGAAGTGGGTCTTGATCAAAAAATTGACCAGGCGTTTCAACCAATCTCCGACTTCTTTAGTGCGGTCATCTTTTTTGAAATAGCGGGTACACCATTTGTACTGCTTTTATTGGTTGGTAGTGCGGCCTTTTTTACCATTTATTTCGGATTTCCTAACATAAGATATTTTGGGAAGGCAGTAAATACAGTACGTGGTAAATATGATGAAGTAGAAGGAGGGCATGCAGCATCAGAAACTTCTATGACAATAGACGGAGACATCAGAGATACCATAAGAGATGAGAGTCAAGAAGGAGAGGTTTCACATTTTCAAGCATTGGCAACTGCGGTTTCAGGAACCGTAGGTAACGGAAATATTGCTGGGGTGGCCCTGGCAATTGCTCTAGGAGGTCCAGGAGCAACCTTTTGGATGATCATTTGTGGATTATTAGGAATGTCTACTAAGTTTGTAGAATGTACACTTGGAGTACAATATAGAGATGTTGGAGAAGATGGTACTGTGTATGGAGGACCAATGTATTATATTACTAAAGGACTTAAAGAACGTGGCTTTGCTACCTTAGGTAAGGTTGCAGCAGTATTCTTTGCTATATTCTGTATTGGAGGATCGTTTGGTGGTGGTAACGCTGCACAATCAAATCAAGCAACAGTTGTTCTAAAAGATTTACTTGGGTTAGAAAGCACAAGTGCAGGTGCCATAATTGGTGTGGTAATGGCAATAGTAGTGGGTATCATTATTATTGGTGGTATTAAGCGTATTGCATCAGTAACAGAAAAAGTAGTGCCATTTATGGCCGTACTATATATAGTAGCTTGTTTATACATAATCTTTAGTAATGCTTCATTTATTGATGATGCCATCGCATTAATTGTAAAGGAAGCATTTAATCCAACAGCGATTGGAGTTGGAGGATTTATTGGTGTTTTATTGGTAGGATTTAAACGTGCAGCTTTCTCGAACGAGGCAGGTGCAGGTTCTGCTTCCATAGCGCACTCAGCAGTGAAAACAAAGTACTCAGCTTCAGAAGGTCTAGTAGCATTGTTAGAGCCGTTTATTGATACGGTGGTAATTTGTACCATGACAGCGCTTGTAATTATTATCTTCAACTTTGGTGGAGGTGAGGCTGCTATTTTCCAATATGGAGGTGACGGTACAGGAGGAGTATTAATTGATGGTATGCGTTATGAAGGCGCGGGAATTACTTCAAAAGCATTTGGTAACTATATCCCTTATTCTAATATCTTCTTGACCGTGGCAGTGGTATTGTTTGCCGTATCAACAATGATCTCATGGTCGTACTACGGATTGCAATCTTGGAAGTTTTTATTTGGTAGAGGTAAAACAGCCGATATGACCTACAAGATATTATTCTTAGTGTTTGTAATTATTGGTGCTGCAGCTAGTATGGGATCAATCTGGGCATTCTCAGATGCAATGATTTTTGCAATGGTATTCCCTAACATGATAGGTTTGTATTTCCTATTCCCTGTGGTGAAGAAACAATTGAACAGATATTTAGATGCAATTAAAGCCAGTAAAAAGGCTTAATGTATAAAAGTTAATAAAATGAAATCCCATTTCCAGTTCACAAGAGGGCAACGAAATGGGATTTTTTTATTGTTGACGTTAATAATTGCAGCGCAGAGTGCTTATTACTTTTTAGATTTTAATAAACCAATCGTTGAAATAGATGTCAAGGCTTTGGCCAGGTTTAACGAAGAAGTAGATTCACTTCGTTTGGTTGCATTAAAAAATAGTGAACCAAAAATATTTCCGTTTAACCCAAATTATATTACCGATTATAAGGGATACACTCTTGGAATGACAACACCCGAAATAGATAGATTGTTGGCTTACAGAAAAGCCGGTAAATGGGTGAATTCAGCGAAGCAATTTCAAGACGTTACCCAAATATCAGACTCCTTATTAGCCAAAATAGCTCCGTATTTTAAATTTCCAGAATGGGTAACAAATTCAACTCAAAATCTACACACCAATATAGCATACAATAAGGAATTAACATTTGATCAGAAACAAGACTTGAATACAGCTACCGCGGTCCAATTACAAAGCGTTAACGGAATTGGGAAGGTGCTATCCCAAAGAATAGTAAAATTTAGAAATAGTTTTCAGGGAGGCTTTATAGCTAATGTTCAATTAGAGGATGTTTACGGATTGTCACCAGAGGTTATTGAAAGATTGACCAATCAATTCACGGTAAAAACACCTCGGCAAATTGTCAAGCTAAATTTAAATGAAGCCACAATAGAGCAACTCGTAACCATTCAACACATCGATTATGAGTTAGCCGATGAAATTGTGAACCAAAGAACCTTGAGAGAGGGCTTCACAACTATAGACGACTTATTAAAAGTAAAAGACTTTCCAATCAATAAAATTGAGATAATTAAGTTATATTTACGTCTCTAATAAAATTGTTATTACCCTATGAATTTTGACTATAGTGAGGAGCAATTACTAATTGCCGCTTCAGCTAGAGAATTTGCTGAACAGTACATTCGTCCTAATGTGATGGAGTGGGACGAAGCTCAAATTTTTCCAGTCGAGCTTTTCAAGAAGGCAGGAGAAATGGGTTTTATGGGAGTGTTTGTCGATGAAAAATATGGAGGCTCTGGATTAGGATATCATGAATATATTGCCATTATAGAAGAAATATCTAAAGTTGATCCGTCCATTGGTTTATCGGTTGCAGCACATAACTCTTTGTGTACAGGACATATCTATTATTTTGGTAATGAAGCACAAAAACAACGCTGGCTGCCAAAATTGGCTTCAGCCGAGTGGATTGGTGCATGGGGACTTACCGAACATAATACCGGAAGCGATGCAGGAGGTATGAATACAACAGCAGTAAAAGATGGTGATTACTATATCATTAACGGAGCAAAGAATTTTATTACCCATGGTAAGAGTGGTGATATAGCTGTAATTATAGCGCGTACTGGTGAAAAAGGAGATAAAAAAGGAATGTCAGCCTTTGTAATAGAAAAAGGAACTCCAGGGTTTTCCTCAGGTAAGAAAGAAGATAAACTTGGAATGCGGGCCAGTGAAACTGCCGAACTTGTTTTTGATAATTGTAGAGTACATAAAGACAATATGTTAGGTAATGAGGGAGAAGGATTTGTACAGTCATTACAGGTTTTAGATGGAGGTCGCATATCAATTGGAGCCCTGTCAATAGGAATTGCTAAAGGTGCATACGAAGCTTCATTAAAATACTCTAAAGAAAGACATCAGTTTGGAAAACCAATATCGAGTTTTCAGGGAATATCTTTTAAGCTTGCAGATATGGCTACACAAATTGAAGCCGCCCAACTCTTGCTGCATAAAGCGGCAACAAAGAAAAACGCGAAAGAACGCATGACCAAATTAGGTGCTATGGCAAAAATGTTTGCTAGTGAAATGTGCGTTCAAGTGGCTAACGATGCCGTACAAATACATGGAGGGTATGGGTATACCAAAGAATTTCCAGTAGAAAAATTTTATCGCGACGCAAAATTATGCACCATTGGAGAGGGGACTACCGAAATTCAAAAATTGGTTATTGCTAGAATTATTTTAAAATAATCTCTTTTTGTATTTTAAATCTTAGAATTAGTTCTATCTTTTCAGTCCGAAATTCTAAAAGAGAGGAGGTTAAGCAATTATGTTAATAATACCAATTAAAGAAGGAGAAAATATAGATAGAGCGCTAAAGCGTTTCAAGCGTAAGTTTGATAAAACTGGTACAAAAAGAGCATTACAATCACGTAAGCAATTTGTGAAGCCTTCAGTTAAGCGTAGAGCAGAAATTCAAAAAGCGCAATATATTCAACGTTTAAGAGATGCGGAAGAAATCTAGAATGTTGATCATAACATAAAAAAAACCCACAATATATATTGTGGGTTTTTTTGTTTTTAGATTTTACCTTGAGTTTAAAGTTTCGTATTTTTATATGACACTAATTAATAGCGTATGTCATTTAAGTCCTTTAAAGACTATTTAGCCCTAGAAAAAAAATATTCACCCCATACAGTAACTGCGTACTTAAAGGATCTTGGAAATTTCCAGAATTTTAATAGTGAACAATTCTCACATAAGACAATAGATGATGTTAATTATTCACAAATAAGAACTTGGATTATTCACTTGGTAGAATCAGGGATTACAAATAGAAGTATAAACCGTAAGATATCCTCATTAAATGCCTATTATAAATTTTTGATGAGAATAGGTCAAATCGAGGTAAATCCCTTAGGCAAACACAAAGCGCTCAAGGTTAGCAAAAAAGTACAAATCCCATTTTCTCAGAATGAGATATCAAGGGCATTAGATGATTTAAATTTTGACAATACTTTTGAAGGCATAAGAGATAAGTTCATGATAGAACTGTTTTATTCTACAGGAATGCGACGTATAGAATTAGTGCAATTAAAAGTAAGTGATCTAGATCTTGCGAATAAAACAGTTAAGGTTTTAGGAAAAAGAAATAAGGAACGATTTTTACCGTTATTAGCATCTGTAATACAAACGGCAAAAACGTATTTAGATCAAAGAAACAAACTTGTAACATTAAATGATAAGCAGATGTTACTACTTACTAAAAAAGGAGACAAAATTTACGAAACGCTTGTTTACAGAGTTATAAATAATTATTTTAGTAAGGCATCGACAAAAGTAAAAAAGAGTCCTCACATATTGAGACATTCATTTGCAACTCACTTACTTAATCAAGGTGCCGATTTAAATGCTGTAAAAGAATTACTTGGTCATTCAAGTTTAGCGGCCACACAGGTATATACGCACAACAGTATTGCCGAACTTAAAAAAGTGTATGCTAAATCGCATCCAAGAAACAAATAAATAGTAGCATTATTGTCTAACCCAAAAACCAAGGAGTATGAAAGTCAACACACAATCGGTAAATTTTACTGCAGATAAGAAGCTTTTAGATTTTATTCAAAGACGCATGGACAAACTGGAACAATTTTACGATAAGGTTATAAAATCTGATGTGTTTTTGAAGGTAGAAAATACAAGCGGAAAAGAGAATAAAATATTTGAAGCAAAACTTACTGTTCCAGGAGATAGTTTTATGGTGAAGAAAGTTTGTAAAACCTTTGAAGAAGGAGCAGATTCGGCAGCAAATTCTTTAGAAAGACAGTTATTAAAACGCAAAGAAAAATTAAGAACATATTTATAGCGAAAATTTCGTAAAAAATGTTTTGATTAAAAAAAAATATCTATACATTTGCAGTCCGTTAGAAATAGCGGGCTTTTTTATTGTGAAAAAAAGTTAAAAAAAGCCGATATAGCTCAGCTGGCTAGAGCAGCTGATGTGTAATCAGCAGGTCGTGGGTTCGAGTCCCTCTATCGGCTCAAAGTTCTTGAAAAGACTGATAATTTTATAAAATTGGGGAGATACTCAAGCGGCCAACGAGGACAGACTGTAAATCTGTTGGTTTTTACCTTCGCAGGTTCGAATCCTGCTCTCCCCACTTTTTATATGTTTTTTTAAAAAATTGCGGGAGTAGCTCAGTTGGTAGAGCGTCAGCCTTCCAAGCTGAATGTCGCCGGTTCGAACCCGGTCTCCCGCTCATAAAAGCTTCGTCAATATGATGAAGCTTTTTTTATTTAAGATGGCTCAAGTCAGTGCCTGTTGTAACTTCATATGGAGCTTTATCATATTCAAAAATACGTGCGTCTAAATGCCCTTTCAAAGTAATTGTAGAGTCATTAACATGTAACCAACTTCCTTCGCGTAATCCCACCACAGGTTGTGTATTGAATTTATGAAATTCTTTGATTCGCGTTTCTCGTGTTTCACCCATATGAGTACTAGAGGGATCAGGATCGAGATAATGCGGATTAATATTGAATGGAATCAATCCAAGTGTTTTAAAACTTGGAGGGTATACAATCGGCATGTCATTTGTCGTACTTATAGTTAAACCACATATGTTACTTCCAGCACTTGTTCCCAAATAAGGTGTACCACTTTCAACACTACTTCTTATCGTTTGGATAAGGTCGTTTTTGTAAAGTTGATTAACTAGAACAAATGTATTTCCACCTCCTGTAAAAATTCCTTTTGCATTTTCAAGAGCGGATTTTGGGTTTTCAAATTCGTGAATTCCTATGACCCGTTTATTGATCTTTTGAAATGCTTTATTGACGTTATTCGTATACTCATCATGGGTAATTCCTCCAGGACGCGCGTAAGGAATAAACACTATCTCATCGGTTTCGCTATAGAGTGACTTTAATTCTCCCAAAAGATAATCTAATGGTTGTCCACCATGTATTGTTGAGGTACTGGCAATAACTATATTTTTCATTGATTGT
>CAZAPO010000224.1:0-3386 GCA_964487005.1 uncultured Flavobacteriaceae bacterium | reverse complement strand
GACTGCAATTTACGGAATATTCAAAGAAAATACGATTTTAATAAATATTTTATAACTATTTTATAATTCGTATATATCTCCCTCTTTAGCAAATTTAAATCCTAGATGCATGATACTATCTTTAAGATGATGTGACTCTCTAATGGTTGGATTTGAATGATTGTAATGTATAAAATGAATCTTTGATTTTGTTTCTATAGACTCATTTTCAAAAAGTGTTGTAGTTTGTGTGGTAAAGGGATGTGGAATTTTACTCATATCTCTATCAATTTCGCCATCTCTAAAAAATGAAGCATCAACAAAGGCATAGTCAACTTTTTTAACCTCTTCTATAATATCCCGTTCCCATTTCTCCCATTTATCAATATCTGGTATAAACAAGGCTGTTTTATTTTCTCCTTCAATTTTATAACCGACTGTTTCAGAATATTCATCTCGATGTGGTACAAGCATTGGAGTTACTTTTAATTTGTCATTTAATTGTACAATCGAATCATTTTGCATTCCCCTTAAATCAACATTATTATAGGTTACCAGTTGGCTCCATGGACCATTTGTTTCTAAATATGCTTTCATTCTAGGCATGGCATACACCGGAACACGATTTGCACCAAGAGCCTCAAATCCCAAATACATTAGTCCTGTATAATGACCTATATGTGCATGCGTTAAAAACACACCGTCTACAATGTTTCCATTATCCATGTGGTCGTCTTTTAAAATTTGAGTTTGCTCTGTAAAATCTGGAGTAGCATCAAATATATACTTTGTCTGTTTGTCTAAATCTACCACTCCTAAGCAGGAAACTAATTTCTTAGACTCCTTACCTTGGTAATACGCTTGACAACAATCATTTTGACAATTAATATGTGGATAACCAGCATCTTGAGCAATGCCCAAAACGGTAATGTATTGATTTGGTTTATTGATTTTTGAACTACTAGAAATTTCTCTATCTGAGTTACAGGAAAAAACAAAAATTATGATTAGAAACGAAAGAAGAATATTTTTCATTATTACTATTTTATTCTTCTTAAAGATACAAACTTCAAGCTTAGTTTTTCTTTTTGTAAAGACCATCAAAGGCAACTGCCACATCAGCTCCTTTCACAAAGGTTTCCCATTTTTGTCTGACGCTTCCATCGTCATTTGCAGTCCAGGTTATTTGGTGATAAAAAGATTTCCCATCTGCATTGACAAGATCATCTGTTCTTAAAATCATTTGATTTCCTGTTTTATGGCCTTTTAAGTGTAAACTTCCTCCTTGATTATCTACCCATATCTGTTCCCATTGCTTCTTGGCTGCATTATAGAAATTATAGCTTGTACCTGTATACCCTGGAGTTGCACTAGTCCAATTTTCTTTGAGTACACAACCTCCTTGAATTTTTTCTATTTTATTGGTTCCCGCCATTGAGCCGTTTGGATTTGTAACTTCCCAGGAACCTACCCAAAAATCGAATTGTGCATACTCTTTAGCACTGCATGGTGTACTGTTATTTGATTGCGCTTGCATAGATGTAATTAAAGTGAAACAACTTATTATGATAATGGAGATATACTTTTTCATTTAGATAATTTTGGTTGACTTTTAAATTTATTAAAACAAGCTTAATATAAACCTAATATTAACATAACATTATCAAAGGTAGATTGTTAGATCTTTGGTTACTCTTGAGCAAAATAAGTCTCCGCAAAATAATTGAGTTAGTTAGTCATTATTTGTAAGAAACCGATTTCCACCTAAGAAATCGGTTTCGTTTTTAATTTATGGGGTTTTATTCCCTTTTAATTCTCCAGAATTTGATGTATATTTAATAACATCATTGGTTGTAACAATGGAACGAAGAAATGTATTAAAGAACCATCAAAAAAAGCTTAGTAAGCGATACAAGCAGCTTATTGAACAAGCCTATAATTTACGCCAGTCAGATTCGGCGTTGAGTGACATTTCTGAATATAAAGCATTAAAACTTTTAAATAAGTTAAATAGATTAAAATACCTGTCTAGAGAACAATCTGAAGCTGTTCTTTAAAGTAACTCCTCCATTTGTTTTTGAAGTTCTGATGCTTTTGCTGCGGCTGCCGAAGCGAAGGTTTCATCTTGTGATGCATAAATAATTCCTCTTGAAGAGTTAATTAAAAGTCCTACCTTTTTATTCATTCCATATTTGCAAACTTCCTGGAGATTTCCACCTTGGGCTCCAACGCCTGGCACTAATAAAAAACTATCGGGAATTATTTGTCTTATTTCTGCCAAATATTCTGCTTTTGTTGCTCCAACAACATACATTAAATTATGAGAATTATTCCAACTTTTTGATGTTGCTAATACCTGTTTATATAATTCCCGGTTATTTGTTGTTAAGGTTTGAAAATCAAATGCCCCTTTGTTCGACGTCAAGGCTAACAAAATAGTATGCTTATTTTCAAATGCTAAAAATGGTTCTACCGAATCTTTCCCCATATATGGTGCCACTGTTACACTGTCAAATGAAAGGTCATCGAAGAATGCTTTAGCATACATAGTACTTGTATTTCCTATATCTCCTCTTTTTGCGTCTGCAATTGTAAAAATTTCTGGATAGTTTTCATTTAAATAATTGATTGTTTTCTCGAGAGCCTTCCATCCTTTCAATCCGTATGCTTCGTAAAATGCAGTATTAGGTTTGTAGGCCACACACAAGTGGTGTGTAGCATCAATTATTGCTTTATTAAATGCAAATATTGGATCTTCGTCTTGTAATAAATGCTCAGGGATTTTACTGAGATCGACATCCAATCCTATACAGAGAAAGGATTTTTTTTGTTGTATTTGTACTACTAATTGCTGTGTTGTCATGGTATAAATAAAGCCTCAAAAGAGGCCTCATAATTTATATTACATCGCTATCGGCTTTTAACTTTTCAGTGTCTTCTGCCAACATTAATTCGTCAATAATTTTTTGAATATCTCCATTAATTATATTTGAAAGATCATATAATGTCAATCCTATTCTATGATCTGTAACGCGTCCTTGAGGATAGTTATACGTTCTAATTTTTGCACTTCTATCTCCAGAAGACACCATACTTTTTCTTTTTGCCGAATCTTCTGCCTTCTTTTTTTCTAGTTCGCGCTCATATAATCTCGACCTCAAAACCTTCAGTGCTTTTTCTAAGTTTTTATGTGATGATTTTTGATCTTGACAACTCACAATCATTCCGGTAGGTTCATGATGTAATTTAATTGCCGAATAGGTTGTATTTACAGACTGACCTCCAGGACCTGTAGACGTTGTACGCTCAATACGTACTTCTTTCATGTCTAATTCAATATCAAATTCTTCCGCTTCTGGCAATACCATTACAGTAGCTGCACTTGTATGTACTCTACCTTGGGTTTC
>CAZAPO010000223.1:0-7991 GCA_964487005.1 uncultured Flavobacteriaceae bacterium | reverse complement strand
ATCTAAAACAAAGGTTTTCTTCGTGGTTTTGTTAAAGCCAAATTGCGCTTCTATGACAAAGGTTTTATAATAGGCAAAAGGAGTGGTTAGTATATCACTTACCAACATAATTATACCAAAAAATAATAAGGCCACTACAATTGAATTAGCGCTATAACTTCGTGCAATATTATCTACAAACTCAAATCCATCTAAAAGGAAGAAGGCCAATGTAATTATTAATGAAAAAGCCGATGTTATATTTGAAAAGCGCTGATTTGTTGCTTTATATTTCTGTGATCTTTTATACTCTTCTTCATCATAAACATCTGCTAATTCTGGAGGAAGTGCATCGTTGAAATGTTTAGCGTTTAGTGTGTCTAAAACTTTATCTAAAATAAAGTTAACTATTAATATTGCTATAATAATGTAAAATAGAGTTGTTGCTGTCATTAGTTAAATTGTCTTTGTCTTTTTGCTTCAAAAATGATAATCGCTGCAGATACCGAGACATTCATAGAATCTATTGCCCCCTGCATAGGAATAATGATATTTTGAGTAGAATTTTCTAACCAATTGCTGGTTAATCCCGTAGCTTCTGTTCCAACCACAATAGCAGTAGCGTTTGTAAAATCTTGGCTATGGTAGTTTACCGATGCCTGTAAGGCCGCACAAAAAATGTTGATGTTATTTCTTTTTAAATAGGCTATGATTTCATCGGTTGTGCCAGTCGCTATTTGGTTGGTAAAAACACAGCCTACACTAGATCTAATAATGTTAGGATTATATAAGTCGGTTCTTGGATTGGCAATAATTACGGCATCAACATTGGCAGCATCGGCTGTTCTTAATAAGGCGCCAATATTGCCAGGTTTTTCAGGTGCTTCAGCAACCAATATTAGGGGATTCGCACGCTTAAATTTGATACTAGATAAGGTTAACTCTTTGACTTTTGCCAATGCAAGAATACCTTGTGTTGATTCACGGTATGCCAATCGTTGATATACTTCATCTGAAACCTCAATAAGATCAATTTCTTGATCTGTTAGCATCTTTATTTCTTCTAATGTTGCGATGTTTGGATTGTAAATAAAGGCATCAATCGTGTAGTCACCCTCAATAGCTAAACTAATTTCTTTTTTACCTTCAATTAAAAAGCGTCCAAACTTCTTACGACTTCTGGATTTTTCTTTAAGAGTAATCAGTTCTTTTATAAATGAATTTTGTAAACTGCTAATTTGTTTGACCATTGCAACAAATGTAATAATTAATGTAATTTACTCCTTCATTAATCGACGAAGCTTAGATAAAATTAACAACCATGAAAAAAATTATTTTAGTATCGTCGGTAGTATTTATTTTCTCTTGTAAAAATAGTTCTACCGATCAATTAGCTACCCAAAATGATGTTACCTATCCAGAGAATGTTTCAAAAGTATTTGTAGCGCATGGTGGAATGGATACATGGGGTTCTTTTGAACAACTAAATTTTGAAATTGAAAAACCTGATGGCAATGATTTTTATAAGGTCTCTTTAGGCAATAGAAAATCTTTAATTAGGTCTAATCATCATGAATTAGGATTTGATGGGAAAAATGTTTGGCTTAAAAACCTGGATACGGTTCAGTATAAACGAAATCCGAAATTTTACTACAATTTGATGTTTTACTTTTACGCCATGCCTTTTGTTTTGGGGGATGATGGTATTAATTATAAAGATGTCGAGCCCTTAAACTATCAAGGTGTATCCTATCCTGGAGTTCTTATCTCTTATAATGCAGGTATAGGTGAATCTCCAGAAGATGAGTATATTTTGTATTATCACCCTGAAACACATAAAATGTCTTGGTTGGCATATACGGTTACTTACTTTTCAAAAGAGAAGAGTAAAAAATTTAACCTAATTAGGTATGATGATTGGGAAAATGTTGCGGGCGTTGACTTGCCCTCTTCTATACAATGGCATCACTATAATGATGGTGAAATTGGCGATGTTAGGAATGAAGTGAATTTTGTAAAGTCGTCCCTCTCCAAAACGGCAGCTGATGAACTTGTTTTTAAGGTCCCTGATAGTACTATGATAGTCAAATAAAAAAAGCGAACCTACTGGTTCGCTTTTTTTATTTATATAAATAATATTATTGCCCTTTATATTTATTACTATAACGTTTCCAAAGCTTTGTTTGATGCGTCTCTAGACTAATCTTACGACCGTTAATAAAGGCGTGCGTAACGTTATTACCACGCATATCTAAGGCATCTCCTTCGCTTATAAAGAGGGTTGCGTCTTTACCTGCTTCTAAAGTTCCTACTTTATCGTCTATACCTAAGATTTTAGCAGTATTAGAAGTAATTAGTTTTAGAGCTTCTTCTTTATCCATTCCTTGACCAGCCACCTGACCTGCATAGAATGGCAGGTTACGAGTTTGGAAGTTAGACATATTTCCATTTTGGAATCCAACCACAACACCCGCATCTGCTAATAATTTTGGTGCCTTGTACGGCAAATCGTAATCATGGTCGTCTATAGCTGGTGTACTATGTGTTGTATTGATCAAGACAGGTACATTATTTGCTTTTAAGAAGCTTGCCACCATATATGCTTGATATCCTCCAACAACAACCATACTTTGTATGCCATTTTCGTTAGCAAAATGAACAGCATCAGTGATGCCTTTCTCATCGTCAACGTGTACAAAAAGCTTTTGCGAACCACCAAATAGGCCTTCCATAGCTTCAAAAGCTAAATTTTTTGTAGCCCTATTACCCTTAAGATAGGCTTTGCTATCTGCTACAAAATCAGCGACATCCTGAACCTGTTTTTTATAATTGCTATTCATTCGCAAACCACGAGGTTCTCCTAACCACCATCGTCCACGAGTAAAACTAGCAGGCCAGTTTAAGTGCACGCCATCATCGGCTTTTAAAGCTGCATCTTCCCAGTTCCATGCATCTAATTGAACGATTGATGATGTACCTGATATTCTTCCGCCATTAGGTGATACCTGCGCCAATAAAATCCCGTTAGGACGCATAGATTCAACTACCTTTGACTCTGCGTTATAGGCGATTAAACTTCTAATGTTGGGAATCATATCTCCAATTTCATCCTGATCATTAGTCGCTCTAACTGCGTTGATCTCTACAAGTCCAAGGTCAGTATTTGTTGCAATAAAACCTGGATAAACATGTTTTCCATTGGCATCGATTACATCACCTTTTGAGGCAATACCATCTGCATTGCTACCTATTTGTGTTATCGTGCCATTTTCAACAACAAGTACACAGTTGTTGATTACTTGCCCATTACCAATATGAGCAGTTGCTCCAACAATAGTAAATGCACCATTATGTGCTGGAGCTGGCGTTTGTTGTGCGAATCCAAAAGCCACACAACACATGAATATTCCGAATATGTATTTTAAATTTTTCATAGTTTCTAGTGGTTTTCACCCATTGAATCGCAATGGAAATGTTCGTGATCTTTCTTCTTGATAGGCTGTGTTTTCATGCCTTTATTCTTTTCTTTAAGCATCATGCTTATAAGTTCGTTGCGCTCTTTTTTAATTGTTGCACGCATTTGCTTATCTCTATCAATATCGAAATAGGTTTTACCTTCAATAATAGTTTTCTCTGCCAAAGCATAAATTGATAATGGATTATCACTCCACAATACCACATCGGCATCTTTACCTACTTTAATTGATCCAACACGATCGTCAAGATGTAGCATTTTTGCTGGGTTAAGTGTTACCGTTTTCCAGGCGTCTTCTTCACTTAAACCTCCATATTTAATGGTTTTTGCCGCTTCTTGATTTAAACGTCTTGACATTTCACCATCGTCACTATTTATTGCTGTAATTACTCCTTGATTATGCATAATGGCTGCATTATAAGGGATTGCATCATTCACTTCGTATTTGTATGCCCACCAATCACTAAAGGTAGACGCAGCCACACCGTGTTCTTTCATCTTATCGGCAACTTTATATCCTTCTAAAATATGTGTAAAGGTATTTACATTAAAGTCGAATTGCTCGGCAACCTTCATGAGCATATTAATCTCACTTTGAACATAAGAGTGACAGCTTATGTAACGCTCTTTGTTTACGATTTCTGCCAACACTTCCATTTCAGTATCTTTTCTGTATGGTTGTCCGCTTTTCTTTTTAGCATCATATTCTTTTGCTCTAGTGAAATAATCTACATAAAGCTGTTCTACACCCATTCTGGTTTGCGGGAAACGACTAAAACTTTGCCAGTTAGACTGTTTTACATTTTCTCCTAATGCAAATTTGATAAACTTCGGTGCATTGTCGTATATCAAGTTTTGTGCAGATTCTCCCCACTTTAATTTAATAATGGCAGATCTACCACCTATTGGATTGGCTGAGCCATGAAGAATTTGAATTGAAGTTACTCCTCCAGCTAAGTTTTGATAAATACTGATATCTTCTGGGTCAATGGCATCTTCAATGCTTACTTCAGCAGATGAGTTTTGACCGCCTTCATTGATACTGGCTGCTGCAATGTGTGAATGCTCGTCTATCACTCCAGCGGTTAAGTGTTTACCTGTTGCATCAATTACCTTAGCCCTTCCATCACTTAAGTCTGTTCCTATTTTAGCGATCTTTCCGTTCTTTATTAATACATCTGTATTTTCTAAAATCCCTTCGCTTTCGTTGGTCCAAACGGTGGCATTTTTAAATAATAAGGTCTCCTGCTTTGGAAGTTCGGTAAATCCATAAGCACCATTAGGATAAGTTACTGGCATTACTTTTGGACTTGGTCCAGCTTTAGCGCCACCTTTTTTAGCTTCTGTTTCTTCTTTTGGTGCCTTTACTGCAACGATGTTTGCCTCATTACCATTATCAAAATACACTTTACCCGATAGGTTGTCGCTGCTGCTACTAACTTTTGAGGCAAAACGCATAAATTCTTGCTTCGTGGTATCGGTTGAAGTGAATGTAACATTCACCCAATCATCTTTGTAAGCTATTTTTGAACCTAATTTAATTGCTCCACTTTTTATTGTTGCTTTTGGCTTGGCAACGGTTCCACCAATGTTTAAGTTGTAGTCATTTCCAGCTAGTCGAAAAGTATAATCACCTCTTATATCTTTAATATCCATTGCTGCTAGCACATGCTTGTTTCCTTTCACCCAATTTTCAAAAACTGTTGTTGTTTTATCAAATGGATGACCAGAGGTAATTAAAAAGTTTGCGTATGCTCCATTTTGAAGCGATCCTATACTGCCTGATTTACCTAATATTTGAGCAGGTACAGTAGTTAGTGCTTCTAGCGCTTTGTCTTTATCGAGTCCATAAGAAATGGCTTTCATGATGTTAGTCTTCAGCATAGCTGGTGACTTTAACCCATCACTTGTAAACGCGAATCTAATACCATTATCTGCTAATGTTTTAGCATTTCCAGGTCTTTGATTCCATTCTTTCATAGCCTCCAGTTCTAATATTCCAGCGGCAAATGGATTTTCAACATCATAGGCGTTAGGGAAGTTCACAGGAATTATGAATGAGGCGTTTGTGCCTTTAACGTCATTAATACGCTCGTATTCATCTCCACCACCTACAATTACATATTGAACACCAATTTCATCACCTACCTTATCAACTCTTAAGGCATTTGCACGACTTCCTGCGGCAATGAATTGTACCAAATTTTTATTAGAATTATATGCCTCTAAGGAGCGATCTGTTGCAGATGAACCGCCTTTGGCATACCAATCGGCATCATAACTTACTTGGCGCAAAAGTGCTAAGGTTCCCATGATAGAACCAGGATAAGACTGATTAGACTTTACACTTCTGCTCAAAGATGTATACTGTCCTGATCTGGCATCTATAATTCGCTCAGAATCTCCACCTTCGCTCGTTAAAGCAATAAGAGCTCCTGTACCTCGAATTATACCGTCTTGCATGTGGGTGTTCACAATTCCAAATCCTGCCTTTCGAAGACCGTCGGCAGCTTTACCGTTAAATTTAAAATTCTGAACAGCATTTTGCTCAGGCATAATGTGATCGTTCCAATAAAAGCCTTCACGTGAAGGGTTATATTGTGCTGATCTTCCACCTCCTTGCCTTTTTGGTTTTTCAACTCCAAATCCAGAGTAAAGGTCAATAAAAGATGGATAAATACTTTTTCCGTCAAGATCAACAACTACCGCATTATTTGGTATTGTAACCGACATTCCACTGGATACCACTTTACCATCTTTAATTAAAAGGGTACCATTTTCAATAATTTGTGTTGGAGTTACATGAATTTTAGCATTTACAAATGCCGTATAGTTTGTATTCACATTTCTAACCCCGTCGTTCTTTGGAAAATGCTCTTGCGAAAAACTCAATAAGCCACACAAAAGCATCAATAATAGTAGATACTTTTTATTCATTTTTGGTTAGTAAAAAATTAGAACTCTAAATATAGGGAATATGGTTCGTGTTATCTCGTGTTAAGATTTTTTTAACGTTTATAATTCGTCAGTTTGTTCGTAGTAATTAACAATCAAGGCAACAACATAGCTATAACTCTCAATTCCTTTATCTTGATTGTTCACTTTTAAAAAGTTACTGTAAAAATTTTTAAATAGTGGTTCTAACGGATTTTTGTAGTTCTCCCAAAAATCAAAAGACTCCTTATAATTCTTTAATACTCCTTTATGCACATTATCCCTTAAAGATTTAAACATTTCTTCATCTCTTCGAAATAGTTCGTTAAGACAATAACGTAGGCTCGCTGCATAACCAGAATATTGAACATATTTGTCCTCACTTAAACTAGTGGCAAGGAAACTAATAAAATTGGCTTCGTTTTCTGCCGCATATCCCAATTGGTGTGCTTGCTCATGACAAACTGTAAATGGATATTGATATAATGGGATGATACCGTCTATTTGCGCTTCATTGGTAAATGGATTTAAATAACCGCTAAAACCCATGTAAGTTAAAGGGACACTATATAGTGATCTTTTTGAGCTCTGTGGTCTAAAGTCTAGACTAGCATCAATTTGATTTAAATTTTTAAACCCAGAGTTTGAGATGGAAATTAGCGCTGTTTTAGAATACGGCACGCTTACTTTTATTGAATCATCTCCTGTAATCTGCAGGTGAATAGTATTGGTCTGTTCTATCAATTTTTTGGTGGTTTCAATAAGCTCTTCGGTACTGTAGGTATAGTCTAACTCTAATTTTTCGTGCAGTGGAAGGCGATAATAATTTAGACCCCAAAAAATATGAAATGCGATGTAAACAAATGTCATAGTTGCAAGCACTTCTAATGTCCAATTCAAGGTGTCGTTGATGATTCGCTTTCTGCTAAGAACCAACCACCTAATTATTAAAATACTTGCAATGGTGTAAAAAATGTCACCAACCGAAAATGGAATCCATCCAAAAGCATATCTCGACAGTTTAGAAATCCATATGTAAAGCCCTTCACTATAATAAGCTTCGACAAAATAGGGGAAGTAGGTTAATAGTTTTACCAATAGTATTGCTGGAACAATACTCAGGGCAATTATGACTTTTCTTTTCTTAGACATTTCTCAAAATTACACAATTGTTTGTAATTGATATTGCCTACTTGGTTACCTTTGCTAAACTTAAAAAGTATACAATGAATAATGATATAAGACAATTAGAGCCCATTCAATTATGGAATAGATTTGCCGATTTAAATGAGGTGCCTAGAGCGTCCAAAAAGGAAGAGCGTGTTATAGCTTTTATGAAAAATTTTGGCGAACAGTTAGGTCTTGAAACTTTTATTGATGAAGTTGGGAACGTAATCATTAGGAAACCTGCTACACTTGGTATGGAAGGACGAAAGCCTGTTGTAATGCAGTCACATTTGGATATGGTGCATCAAAAAAATGCAGATACCTCTTTTGATTTTGAGACTCAGGGGATTGATATGTTTGTTGATGGTGATTGGGTGAAAGCTAGAGGAACAACTTTGGGTGCTGATAATGGCTTAGGAGTTGCTACGATAATGGC
>CAZAPO010000222.1:0-2901 GCA_964487005.1 uncultured Flavobacteriaceae bacterium | reverse complement strand
CAATAGCCAAACGCTCGTGGGCCAATATGGCCTTATCGTCACTATAAATTCCACTCCAGTCTGGTCCACGATGACGAATCTTTTTCGCCATTTCTAAAATTTGAGGTCTTAATTTTTCTGACTTCTCTTTTAAATCGAATGCACATACAATTCCGCACATAATCTTTTTCGTTTACAATTATGGTACAAATATGAGTCCATAATTATATTTTAAAAACATTATGATTCATTTTAATTACATATTTTAACTATATATTCTCATTTAATATAATATAGTAAGTTGGAATTCATATTTTATCTAAGAAGTAGTAAATCTGTAAAGTTTAACAAAACCTTACGACCTTTAGAACAGCTAATTTTTAACTTTAACCCTATAACTAAATTAAATTATTATGAAAAAAACAATCTTATCAACTATTGCTTTCGCTTTCATTATGCTTTTATCAACTGATGTAACTGCACAAAAGTTTCCTGGTCTAGATAAAAGTCCAGCTGACATTTCTGTATATAGAACTTCAAGAAATGCACCTGCCATTGCAAAAGTTGTTTATTCTCGCCCACAATTAAAAGGTAGCGATGTAAGTTCTTTGGCGCCTAACGGTAAAGTTTGGAGAACTGGTGCTAATGAATCTACAGAAGTTACCTTTTATCAAGATGTTACTTTTGGCGGGAAAGCTATTAAAGCTGGAACGTATTCTTTATTTACAATTCCAGGTGAAAAAGAGTGGACTGTAATTTTAAATTCAGACACAGGTGGTTGGGGATCTTATGGTTACAAGGAAGATAATGACGTAGCAAGGGTGAAAGGAAGTGTTTCTTCTGGGGACGCAGTTGAAGCTTTTGCAATCGCATTTTCAGATGGTAATATGTATATGGCGTGGGGAACTACGCGTGTTGCTGTTGCAGTAAATTAAAAGACCAATATAAATAGAAAAAAGCTACCAAATATGGTAGCTTTTTTTTATGGTATATTTAAATACTTATGTGTTTGCAAGGACACTTTCCATTTAGGATGTTGCATCACGTAATCTACAATAAATGGTATTACCTTGTCGCGCTTACTCCACTCAGGTTGTAAGTACAAAATACAATTTTCACGAACCTTAGCCGCTTGTTCTTCGGCAAATCGTAGATCATCTTTATTATAAACAATCACTTTTAGCTCATTTGCCACATTGTAAATCTCTTCAGTAGGAAGTTTCATCTTTTTTGGTGAAAGACAAATCCAATCCCATTCTCCAGAAAGCTTATAAGCACCCGATGTTTCTATATGAATCTTAGCCCCCTTTTCTTTTAATCCACTGGTTAGCATACTCATATCCCATGTTAATGGCTCTCCACCAGTAACCACAACTGTATCACTGTACTTTAATGCATTTTCAACAATTGTATTAGTAGCTGTAGGTGGATGCAATTGGGCATTCCAGCTTTCCTTAACATCACACCAGTGACACCCAACGTCACAACCTCCAATTCTAATAAAATAGGCCGCAGTTCCTTTATGATATCCCTCACCCTGAATGGTATAAAACTCTTCCATTAAAGGAAGCATTTCACCAGAATCAACCAACTTTTGAATTTCTTTATTCATTGTGCGCAAAGATAAACATTAAGTTGAGAGATATGCATTACGAGTATACAGTTTATATAGATTTTCAACCCGAAAATTAAACCGCATTATTAATATTTCTCTTATTTTTATGCAAAATTGTATGCATATGAGCCGACAAGAAGCTTTTTTTGATCATATCCAAAAAGGAAACACCTTCAAAGGAGATTTTATTACCCTTGGTGCCGCCATCTTAGATGAGGAAACCGTAACCGAAGCGTTTGTAAAAGTACCATTAAAAACTATGAACAGGCATGGATTAATTGCTGGTGCCACTGGAACTGGTAAGACCAAAACATTGCAGGTTCTTGCTGAGAATTTAAGTGACCAAGGAATTCCAGTATTACTTATGGATATTAAAGGTGATTTAAGCGGATTGGCACAAGCAAGTCCTGGACATCCTAAAATTGATGAACGTCATGAGAAAATTGGCATGCCCTTTAACCCAAAGTCATTTCCAGTTGAGATCATGTCACTCTCAGAACAAGATGGTGTTCGTTTAAGAGCTACTGTTAGCGAATTTGGACCTGTATTAATTTCTAGAATTTTAGATGTTTCAGAAACTCAAGCTGGAATCATTTCGGTGATTTTTAAATATTGTGATGATAATAAATTACCCTTACTGGATCTAAAAGATTTTAAAAAGATCTTACAATATGCAACAGCCGAGGGTAAAAAAGAATTTGAAGAGGCTTACGGAAGAATTTCAACGGCTTCAACCGGAGCTATTTTGAGACGCATTGTAGAACTTGAGCAACAAGGTGGAGATATCTTTTTTGGCGAAAAAAGTTTTGATGTTGATGATCTTGTAAGAATTACACCTGATGGACGCGGTTATATAAATATTATTAGATTAACCGACATTCAAGATAGACCTAAACTATTCTCAACTTTTATGTTGAGTTTATTATCTGAAATATATGAAACCTTTCCTGAACAAGGCGATTCTGGTAGACCAGAATTAATTATGTTTATTGACGAAGCTCATCTCATATTTAACGAGGCATCAAAAGCTTTATTAAGTCAGATTGAAAGCATTGTAAAACTCATCCGAAGTAAAGGAATTGGTTTGTACTTTGTTACCCAAAATCCAACTGACGTTCCAGAAGCTGTTTTGAGTCAGTTAGGGTTAAAAGTACAGCATGCGCTTCGCGCTTTTACTGCAAAAGACAGAAAAGCAATTAAGTTAACAGCTCAAAACTATCCAGACACCGATTATTACGATACCGCCGAGGTATTGACTTCACTCGGTATTGGTGAGGCTTTAGTATCTGCGCTTGATGAAAAGGGTA
>CAZAPO010000221.1:0-4852 GCA_964487005.1 uncultured Flavobacteriaceae bacterium | reverse complement strand
TTTTCCACCATCTCTCGAAATAGATCCGCTTAAACCACCTTTTAAAACCACATCTTCATTGCGTGGGTCAATTACTATTCTAGAAAAATAGAAAGGTCTTACCGTAATTCCAAAGTCGTTATTTAATTGCTTCCAACTAGCACCAGCATCATCACTTCTGTAGAGTCCTTTCTTTGTGTCTTCTTCAGCTTCTATAACCGTATAAAGAACATTTGAGTTTGACGGCGCCACAGCAATTGCAAGTCTACCAAGTTTCCCAGCTGGGAATCCGTTGTGAATCTTATTCCATGTTGCACCACCATCGGTAGATTTGTATAAGGCACTTTTATCTCCTCCTGAATTAAACGACCACCCTGTTCTTCTAAATTCCCACATTGATGCATACAATACATTAGGATCGTTAGGGTCTATGGTAAGATCAGCACAACCAGTAGTTTCATCAACGTATAGTATTTGCTCCCAACTTGCGCCACCATCATTACTTTTATAAACGCCTCGTTCATCACTATCAGACCATAAAGCTCCTAAAACACCTACATATACTTCGTTAGAATTGTTTGGGTTAACAATCACATTAGCGATACGCTCAGATTTTTCGAAACCTATCTTTTTCCAGTTAGCGCCTCCGTCTGTTGATTTATAAAGACCATCACCTACAGATACGCTATTCCTTGGCCATGTTTCTCCAGTTCCTACATAAATAACATTGTCTGGATTGTTAGGGTCAACTTCAACGGCACCAATAGATTGGCAATAATCGTCAAATATTGGGTTGAAGGTAGTTCCAGCATCATTAGATTTCCATACACCACCACCTGCAGTACCAGCATAAATGATTCTAGGATTTGTTGGATGAGCTTCCAAATCGTTAATCCGTCCACTCATTAAGGCAGGACCAATATGCCTTGCCGTTAGATCTCCAAAATAGGTTTCAATGTTTATTGGCTTAACTTCTTGTGCATTTGTGCTGTACAAACCAAGAGCCAAAAAGCCAAGAAAACTTAATAGAATTCTCTTCATTTTTTGATTAGTTTAAACAAAAAACCTCAATAAAATATTGAGGTTTTTATATGTTGTGATTTAATTTTTGTTTTGATCTGGAGTAGCAGCTGCTTCCTCTGGGAATGCAAAAATAGAAGCGTCAACTGTTGGATTCAACTCTATGGTATCCATGGTAATTGCTTGCCCTGGTTGGCCTTTGATTCCTTGTGTCATTGAGAATGGGAAGTACAGACCATCAACTTCTTGATAATCGCTTAATTTGGTTTCACTCATTTGCCCTTTCATTTGTCCTGCCTTAATCTCTGCATGTACGGCAATTGGCACAAAATTGTCCATATCAAAATAGTAGAAAGAAATATTTGCTTCTTCTTTACCATCAATTGTTAGTGGAGTTTTAGTAAGCTTAATTTTATAACATTGCGAGCCATCAATTTCTTCATTCTCTAAAAGTTCAACAGCGTACCCTTTTTCTTTGTAGTTCAAGAATGAATCTGGAAAATCTTGACTTTGTATTTTCATATTTGCTGTAGTTTCTGCATCGCTTTTTTCAGCTTTTTGTGTCATGAAGTTAGTATTCCATAAAATTTCACCATCATATACACCTTGTTTTAATTCCTGGCCTTGAAAGTTAATAACTGTTGCTTGTCTTCCATCTTTTAACTGAATAATTTCAATAGGGATTTCCATACCCATTTGATTTACTTTGGCAGACATTTTAAGCCCTTCAATTTTTTGCCAGTTTTCAATACCTCCGGTATTTTCAAAATAGTTGGCAATAATCTCTTCAGCTGTTTGAGCATTAACTTGCGACGTGAATGCCACAAAACAAAGTACCAATAGTGTCTTTAAAATTTTCATAGTTTTTTTAGTTTATATAAATGAATCTGTTTGTAGGTCTCACAAGGTACAAAAATGTTACACCTATTAAAGATTAATTTTTTAAATGAATTCTTGAATTTATATTTACACAAAGTAGTGCTATGAAATTTGGACGTGTAGATCATCCAGAAACTATCGATTTTACATTGCCCCTGGATCATAAGGGAACAAAAGGTGTTTTAGATAAAGGTGTTTCCACAAATAATCCGTTGGTGTATGTTGGTTGTGCCAAATGGAATAGAGCAGCATTAAATGGGTTTTATCCTCGTGGTACAAAAGATGAGCTTACCTATTACGCATCACAATTCAATGCCATTGAATTAAATGCTACCTTTTACAGAAATTTTCCGGCAGATATCTTTAGAAAATGGTACGATAGAACACCTAGTGGATTTAAGTTTTATCCGAAGCTTTATCAAGAGATAAGCCATTGGAAACGACTAAATGAAGTAGGAGATGCGGTACATGATTATTTGTATAATGCTTCAAACCTCAAAGAAAAACTCGGTACATTTTTTTTACAAATGCATAGCAATTTTGCACCTAAAGATTTTAACAGGGTTGTGCAATTTGTTGAATTATGGCCAACAGAAATTCCATTAGCCATTGAATTTAGACACACCAACTGGTACAATGATACGGTTGTAGCAAACGAATTATACGATTTGTTTGAATCCAATAACCTTTCCAATATTATTGTAGATACTGCAGGCAGAAGAGATTTAATGCATATGCGACTCACCAACAAATCTGCTTTTATTAGGTATGTAGGCGCAAACCATAAAACAGATTACCAACGCCTTGATGACTGGGTAGATAGACTATTACAATGGAAAGAGCAAGGGATTGAAGAAATTAACTTTTTTATACATCAGAATATCGAGGAGGCATCACCTTTATTATCGACTCACTTTATTAAAAGGTTAAATAAAAAGCTTGACACCTCCTTAGTAATTCCAAAAATGGGCAAAGCAATTAAATAAACATCAATAATTAGGAATGTTTTTACCTAAAATTAGATCTCTGTTTGCCACAAGTAAATCACCTTCCAATTGCAGTGTAATTATACCATTTCCACCTCTATGGTTGGTTCTGCTTTTAATATTGCTTGGCAAGTAGGGGTCGTCACTAAAATAGTAGTCGGCCAGGTAGTATTCATTTTTATGAGGTTCTTTCACCGTAATATGTATGTGTTGTGGTATGGTGGTATTTGGATATGATGCTGGTCTGGAGCTATAAAAGGTATAACGTCCGTCATTTCCTGTTTTCATCCACCCTCGTAGATAGCCATGACGTTGTCCCCAACCTTTTAAACCTTCACGTTTTGGATAAATACCTTTATCATTGGTATGATACACATATAAAATCACATCCTTAGCAGGTGTTTTGCCATTATTCTTATAGACGATTCCACTAATTTTTATGGGATGTGGCAATTTTTTAAAATCGGGCAAGGTATCTATTGTTTTGAGTACTTTATCACCGTATTCATAGATGGCCTCACAACCTTCACACGGACCACCAACAAGCTTGTTTTGATTCTTGTTTTGACAATTTAATAAGAGGCCTGTATGTAACATCAAGACGAGCAAAAAGAACTTTGTACGGAACATAATTGATAGTTTAGTTCCTTTAAATTACAGCTATTAGATTGAAATACAGCAGGTTTAAGAAATGTTTACAAGAAGATTAACATAATACCTAAGGAGTGTTAAAATAAATGCGCTTATCTGTATATTTGAGACAATATTTACAAAAAACTAGCAATGCAAAAACAACTCATAGAATGTGTTCCTAACATTAGTGAAGGACGTGATCTTGATAAGATTCATGAAATAGCCAATATTGTTGAAACTATTGATGGAGTAAAACTACTTGATGTAGATCCAGGGGCTGCAACCAATAGAACGGTAATTACGTTTGTTGGAGCACCCCAAAATGTGATAGATGCAGCATTTTTGTTAATTGAAAAGGCGGCGCAATTAATAGATATGAGTAAGCATACAGGTGAGCATCCTAGATTTGGAGCGACCGATGTTTGTCCGTTAGTTCCTATTTCTGGAATCACCTTAGAAGAAACAGCAACCTTCGCGCATAAATTAGGGAAACGCGTTGGTACCGAATTAGGAATACCAGGATATTTCTATGAAAAAGCAGCCACCGAAGAAAAGCGTGTGAACCTTGCCAATTGTAGGGCAGGTGAGTATGAGGGATTGGCAAAGAAGCTAACCGACCCAAATTGGAAGCCAGATTTTGGTCCTGCAGCGTTTAATGAAAATGTTGTTACTACAGGAGCCACCGCAATCTCGGCCAGAGACTTTTTAGTGGCTTATAATGTAAACCTTAACACCACCTCAACGCGCAGAGCCAATGCCATTGCATTTGATATTAGAGAAGCCGGACGTGTAAAGCGCGAAGGAAACCCAATAGTAGGGAAGAAGGTGCTAGATGAACAGGGAGAACCAGTGCGCATTCCAGGTAAACTTAAGGCCGTAAAGGGCATTGGTTGGTATATAGAAGAATATGGTATTGCTCAGATTTCTTATAATCTTACCAATATTAGTATCACCTCTATGCATGAAGCATTTGATGAAACATGCAAAGCGGCTGAGAAACGTGGGTTACGCGTTACAGGATCAGAATTAATAGGATTAATCCCGCTTCAGGCCATGTTAGACGCTGCCGACTATTTCTTGGTAAAACAAAATAGATCGCTGGGTATTGCCGAATCTGAAAAAATTAAAATTGCGGTTAAATCCCTTGGTCTAGATGATCTTAAGCCCTTCAATGCAGATGAAAAAATAATTGAATACGTACTTAAAGATCCAGCGGTTAAAAAACTTATAGATTTTGATTTAGCCGATTTTGCCGATGAAACTGCCAGTGAATCAATGGCTCCTGGAGGTGGTTCCATTTCGGCTTATGTAGGTACACTTGGTGTGGCATTAGGTACTATGGTTGCTAACCTTTC
>CAZAPO010000220.1:0-3472 GCA_964487005.1 uncultured Flavobacteriaceae bacterium | reverse complement strand
GTATTAAATGGCTGTGTAAATGCTATAGGAACTAAAACAAAAATAATAAAGAGTTCAGCGAGTCTATAGCGTACAGATTGCATTTATTTAAAAATTGATTGCAGTAGTATGTTTAACTTCATTAATCATAAAAGTACTATGCGTACTACCAATATGGTCTATGTTTGTTAACTTTTTAACCATAAATTCTCGATAGGCTTCCATATCTTCTACTAGTACTTTTAAAAGATAGTCATAGTCACCACTTATATGATAACATTCTACCACTTCCGATAGTTTTTTTATTTCGCGCTCAAACTTTGTAACGTAGTCTTGTGAATGCTTAATAAGCCTGATATTACAAAATACTACAAAGGATTTATTTACCTTTTCTTTATTTACCAGGGCAACATATTTATCTATTACTCCTAGTTTTTCGAGCTTCTTAATACGTTCATAGACCGCCGTGACAGATAATATTAACTTATTTGAAAGTTCTTTGTTTGTTTGTTTACAATCTCCCTGTAACAATTCAAGTAGGTTCTTATCAATAGCATCAAATTTCATAACCGAGCATTTTTCATAATTTTTATTAAGAATAGGAAAAAAACTTAAAATAATTCAAAATATTCGATGTATTGCAGTTTTATATTCTAAACTACAATTTAATGATTGATTAATTATCGGATTTATCTGAATTTTGTACTGGAAATCTAATATCATATAATATCATGGCATTTAAACCAGCAAACAACATTCAAGATCTTCAATACTTTGGTGAATTTGGAGGTGTAAATCCTTCTATTTCAGATTCTTCTACTTATACGTTCCTATCGGCAAAAACTATGTTCGATACTTTTGAAGGAAATGCAGATGGTTGTTATTTATACTCCAGACATACCTCTCCTTCTAATTTGTATTTAGGTGAGGCTCTGGCAGCAATGGAAGGCACCGAAACAGCCAATGTAACAGCTTCTGGTATGGGAGCAATTGCTCCAGTTTTATTACAATTGTGCCAATCTGGTGACCATGTGGTATCTAGTAGAACAATTTATGGTGGTACTTATGCATTTTTAAAGAATTTTACGCCAAAACTAAATATTGAAACAAGCTTTGTCGATATCACCAAACTTGAAATTGTAGAAGCTGCAATTACTAAAAACACCAAGGTATTATATTGTGAGACTGTTAGTAATCCGCTACTAGAAGTAGCAGACATCAAAGGTCTTGCAGAAATCGCTAAAAGACACC
Organism: uncultured Flavobacteriaceae bacterium; assembly: GCA_964487005.1. Taxonomy (GTDB): domain Bacteria; phylum Bacteroidota; class Bacteroidia; order Flavobacteriales; family Flavobacteriaceae; genus CAZAPO01. The sequence continues at coordinate 2,242 of CAZAPO010000220.1, read as the reverse complement.
AACTTAAATTGGTAGTAGACAATACCTTTTCACCCTTAAGTATTTCTCCAGCTACACTAGGAGCAGATGTTGTAATACATAGTTTAACCAAATTTATAAACGGTTCAAGTGATACTGTAGGTGGCGTAGTATGTGGTACACAGGACTTTATTGATCAATTACGAAACGTAAACGATGGTGCTTCAATGCTTTTAGGGGCAACTATGGACAGCTTGAGAGCTGCTTCTGTATTGAAAAATATGCGAACGCTACATATTAGAATGAAACAGCACAGTAAGAATGCAATGTACTTAGCAACAAAATTTCAAGAAGACGGTCTAAAAACTGTTTATCCTGGACTTTCTAGTCATCCTTCACACAATATATTCAAAGAAATGATGAATAAAAACTATGGTTTTGGTGGTATGCTAACCATAGATGTTGGATGTGTTGACAAGGCAAACGACCTAATGGAACTTATGCAAGAACATAATCTTGGGTACTTGGCCGTAAGCCTTGGTTTTTATAAAACGCTGTTTAGTGCTCCTGGTACGTCAACATCATCTGAAATTCCCTTAGACGAACAGGAAGCGATGGGATTATCGGACGGTTTAATACGTTTTTCAATTGGATTAGATGAAGACATTGAACGTACCTACACCAAGATGAAAGAATGCATGCTGTCGCTGGGCATTCTAACCCCTGAACTGGTGTAATATCTATGCGTTAGTTATGGGAAGTTAGTTCAAGAAATTAGCGCCCCTTAATACGTTCCCAGAATATTTTTAAGTCTTCACTAGAAGGTGGTTTCCCTTGAAAAGGAAGTGCATTCCAGCGTTCACCATCTTTTCTAATGGTAAAACTAAAAACTGATGAATTTGGGTCATCTTCATTAAACAACGGATATCTTAAATCGTTGTATCTAAAGGAATTATTCTCTTCTAATGGAATTAAATTAAAGTACCCATTACTAAACCAAGACAGTGTTTCAATATCTCTATTCTCGGCTGGTATTAAGTCATGATTTTTAGGCAGTTCTTGCCAATTGGTAACACCAGAAGCTTTATCAAGTAAGGAATAAAACCCTACAAAATAATGATCTTCGGTTTCAGCGATTCCATACCAAAGGACATTATTAAAAATTGTAGGTTGTGTTTGAAATCTTTGATAATCAACTTTTTTTTCGATCAATGATTTCCTGTAGACCGAGTTTATATAGATTTTATTTCCAAGTGTAAACAACATATAAGCAGAACTTATATAAATTCCTGCCCATGTAAAGGCCTTTCGTCTTTTTGATGAACGTCTAAAGAACATGGCAATTATTAAGCACAGTAAAAATGGAATGGTATAGAAAATATCCACCACCGAAATGTTGTTAAATGCGACTCTGTAATTAGAAAATGGTAAGAACAACTGCGTTCCGTATGGCGTAAAACTATCAAGAATTGGATGAGTGAAAATGGACAAAAAAAACAGCCATATCCAATCTCTCTGCGATGTTGTATATAGTCGTTTACCTCTATCATATAGCCAATGAACTATTGGACCAAGAATTAAGGGGACAAAAAGCGCAAAGACAATTGAGTGCATAAATCCTCTATGAAAGGCCATTTCATCAATTTCGTTACCATATACCCATGCCCCAATAAATACATCAAGATCAGGTATGGTTCCACCAATAGCCCCAAAAAGCATTGCCTTATTGCCAATCTTCTTTCCAAGAGCAACCTCTCCACATGCTGCTCCTAAAACAATTTGAGTAAGTGAATCCATACCTAACCTTAATACTCGCTCAACAAATTTACATAACTAATTGAATTTGCACAGCTCTTTTGAAAATTGTAACATTACGTTTCAAAACTTAAAACATGCCAGACGAAAAGAATATTAAGGAAGTAAAAATTCAAGATCAAAATATTATCGAGAATGTAGAATTAAACATTTGGGAAGCTTTAATTCCAGTTGTTATTCTCATGGGAATGCTTGCTTATAATATTTTCTTTGTAGAAAGTCAAGAGTGGTTTGGCACCTATACCAATCAAATAATTTTACTACTAGGTGGTGTTGTAGCAATGGTTGTTGGGGTTTTCAATAAAGTTAGCTTTGGACGCATGTTGACCGAAGTTTGGGAAAATATTAAAAGTATTTTTGTTCCAATTGTTATACTATTACTCGTAGGAGCACTTGCAGGTACATGGCTGATAAGCGGGGTTATTCCAGCAATGGTTTATTACGGATTAGAAGTATTGAATCCTTCAAT
>CAZAPO010000219.1:0-8501 GCA_964487005.1 uncultured Flavobacteriaceae bacterium | reverse complement strand
AGAGAGACGAAACGCATACATGAAGTAAGTGAAAATTATACGCCTAATTTAAAAACGGCAATTGAATTTTATCATCCAGATGATCGAAGGGATATTCAAGTATTGGTAAATGATTCAATTAATAAAGGACTGCCATATAGTTATCAGGGGCGTATTATTACGGCTAAAGGAAAAGTAAGACATATTAAAACAATTGGACAACCTGTTTTTGAAGATGGAAAGTGTGTAAGACTTTATGGAGCATTTCAAGACATCACTGAACAACATAAAAAAGATGAAGAACTTGAAAAATATAGGCAACAATTAGAATCAGAAAACATTTACCTCAAAAAAGAAATTGGGCTCTCATTTAATTTTGAGGATATGATCTATTCTAGTGCGGCAATGAGTGACGTTCTCACCGCTGTCGAACAAGTGTCACCAACAGATGCCAACGTGCTTGTTCTTGGTGAAACAGGGACAGGTAAAGAGCTTATAGCTAAAGCCATACACAACACCAGTAAAAGAAAAAACAATTCCTTAATTAAGGTAAATTGCGGAGCGATCCCAGCCGAATTGATTGAAAGTGAATTATTTGGCCATGTAAAAGGCTCATTCACAGGCGCTGTTAATAATAGAATTGGAAAATTTGAACTGGCTCACGGCGGCACCTTATTTTTAGATGAAATAGGGGAATTACCTATGGCTTTACAGCCAAAACTTTTGAGAGCGCTTCAAGAAGGTGAAATTGAACCTATTGGTAGCAGTAAGGTTAAAAATGTAGATGTTAGAATAATTGCTGCCACTAATAAAGACCTGCAAGTAGAAATAAATAATAAGAGGTTTAGAGAAGATCTTTATTTTAGGTTAAATGTATTTCCAATACATGTTCCCGCCTTAAGAGATCGTATTGAGGACATATCTGTTTTAACTGATTATTTTGTGAACAAATATTCTAAGAAACACGGTAAAACAATCAAATATATTCCTGAAGGTAGCATGAATAAAATGCAACAATATAATTGGCCTGGAAATGTTAGAGAACTAGAGAATCTTATTGAGCGTGCGGTAATTATTTCTTCAGATGATATATTAGTAGTTCAAGGATTTGAAACTTCTTCAACAACCAAAACCAATATTAAAGATCAAGGTATTACCCTAGACCAGGTGCAGCGCGATCATATTTTAAAAACATTGATCGCTACAAAATGGAAAATTGATGGTGATAAGGGTGCTGCAAAGCTGTTAGCTATAAAGCCAAGTACGCTACGTGACAGAATGAAAAAATTGGGAATAAAAAGACCTAAATAAAAACACGGTATTACGTGGTTTTTATTAAAATATAGTTTTTAATCCTCGTAATACCGTGAGTAAATTGACATTTGGTAAAATATCACTTTTTTGCAAACACCACAACGACAGCGTTTTACAAAATATTTCATCACATTTATCATCTTTGGCACTACAATTGCACCTATAAATGTAAGAATCAAGACATCTTACCCATTTTGCTGGATTAAAAGCAATTGACAACTAGAAATCCCTAACATAAGATGTTATAAAACTAAAGTGAGTATTTTTACTCACTTTTGTTTTTTTTACACCTTCCCCAAATATAATAATTAATGTTTCTCAATGTAGATAAAACATATATTTTTTTTGCACTAAATCCCTACAATACAATAATATACCAATTGTAAAAGTGAGCTATTAAACACACAAAAACGAAAAAAGGAACCTTTATTACTAAAGATTCCTTTCCTCATAACTAAATAAATAACATTAAATCATAAAAGTCATTACTGGTAATGACGAATGATTTGCTATATCTTCTCCAATACTACCTGCAAAAAAGTGAGCAATGCCTTTACGGCCATGTGTTGGGATAGCTATTAAATCGGCTCCAACATTATTAGCATAATTTATTACACCTTTCTCTACAGAATAATCGGCCTGATAGGCCACATCTTTTATTCTATCTAAGTTACCATCAGCAGTCAATAGAAACTCTGCGATGCGTCTATTTATTTCTTCGGTGCTCCTAAAATGTTCATTTGGTAGATTTACATAAAGTAGCCTTAAATTGGCCCCTAACAAATCAAACAATTTTGAAGCATTTAAATATGGTCTCACACTTTCTTCGTCAAAGTCGGTAGCAAAAACTACCGTATCTAAATTCATATTTTCAAGTTCATTTTTTACCACTAGAACAGGAATGTCTGCATTTCTTACAACACGTTCTGTGTTTGATCCCACTAGAAACTCCTTAAATCCGCTCGCTCCATGAGAACCCATAATAATTAAATCTGCATCATGTTCTTTTGCAACGTCATTAACTTCACTAAAAACCTTAAAGTGTTTAACAATAGGTATCACCTTTAATCCTTGTAAATAGTCTTTGTCTAAAAACTCATCAAAACGTTTCTTTGCCAATTCTAAAAAGAAAATAGCCTTGCGTTGCTCATGCGCATCTGTTCTGGTTAACAAAGCATCAGATAATTCAAGCATGTGTAATGCCAAAACTTCTGCCTTATACTTTTTTGCCAATCCAGCGCCAGTCTTTAGAGCATACTCAGAATGTTCAGAAAAGTCAATTGGTACGATAATTTTTTCCATAATACAGCTTTTAAGGTTATTAAATAGTCATCGAAAATAATTGTGTTTCAGGCTTTCTACGTTGCAATAACAAATCGAAAGCCATACAAATATTTCTAACAAACGGATAGCCTTTTTTGGTCACAGCAATACTTGTTGCATCCATTTTTATAAGTCCATCGGCTTGCATTTCACTTAGATTATTTAAAACCTCAGGTAGTTCTTCAAAATACAACTCATCAGACTTCCACGAGGTTTTAAATTGACACATTAAATTTAATATATGTCTTCTAATTATTAGGTCTTCTTTATTTAAAATATGTCCTTTATTAACTGGAATACTATTTTCTGAAATCAATTGATAATACTCCTCTATGTTTTTTACATTTTGTGCAAAACCAAACCAACTATCACTTATTGACGATACACCTAGTCCGATCATTGCCTTAGATTTTGATGCGGTATAACCCATAAAGTTTCTGTGCAACCTACCCTCAATCATCGATTGGTATAGGCTATCTGTAGGTAAAGAAAAATGATCCATACCAATCTCGTGATAACCAACTTCAGTTAAAAGTTTTTTCCCTTGTTCGTATTGCTCACGTTTAATGCGTGCACTTGGTAAATCTTCATCTTTAAATCCGCGTTGACCATTACCTTTTATCCAAGGGACATGTGCATAACTGTAGAATGCCAATCGATCTGGAAGTAATTCTTTTGTTTTAAGGATAGTATACTTCACATGTTCTAAAGATTGAAAAGGTAATCCAAAAATTATGTCATGACCAACAGAACTGTAACCTATTTCTCTCGCTAATTGGGTAGCGCGTTTTACATTTTCAAATGGTTGAATTCTGTTAATAGCAATTTGAACCTTTTGGTTATAATCTTGAACACCATAACTCACGCGTCTAAATCCTACATCAAACAAAGCTTGCAAGTGGGCTCTTGTTGTATTATTAGGATGCCCTTCAAAACTAAATTCATAACCATTTGCGAGAGTTGCATTTTGTACAATGCCTTTAATCAACATTTGGAGATTTTGTGGACTGAAAAAAGTAGGTGTACCACCTCCAAGATGAAGTTCTTTAATAGTTGGTTTTTTACCCAACAGCTGTACATATAAATTCCATTCTTTTAAAACAGCATTTATATAAGGAGATTCAACTTCATGTCGTTTGGTAATACGTTTATGACATCCACAAAAGGTACACAGGCTCTCGCAAAATGGTAAATGAATATATATACTTATTCCATCTTGATCATTACTTTCATTGAACGAACGTTTCAAAGATTGTTTCCATTTGTCTATAGAAAAAGTGTCGTTGTTCCAATAGGGTACTGTTGGATAACTAGTATACCTAGGACCAGCGACATTGTATTTTTTTACTAAATCACAATTCATACCTAATTCTTTCAATAACAAAATTAGAGTAACCAACGCACTCAAAATATGATTTATGTCATATCACAAATTTGCTTTTAGCATATTATTGACTTAACTTTCATCTTTAAAATCATACTTAACCAAATCAAAAGATGAAAAAAACACTTCTATTCGCATTAGCATTTGTTTTAACCTTTGCTGTTGCATGTAAATCAGATAAAAAAGAACAAGAGGTTGAAGTTGAAGAAACTGTTGAAACAGAAACCTCTGAACCAAATGAAAAATCAAGTATTGGAGGGAGAGATGGAAACTCCGTTTGGGTTGTTCTAGAATCTAAGAGTGGTAGTGATGTCAAAGGAAATGTTGTATTCGAGCAGGAAGAAGGCAGAGTTACAATGGTAGCGGCTGTTTCAGGGCTTGAAGCAAATACAGTTCATGCAATTCATTTACATGAATCTAGTGATTGCTCAGCCGATGACGGAACCTCAACTGGTGGACACTGGAATCCTACAGGGCAGCCACATGGACAATGGGGTGCCAGTGCAGGTTATCACAAAGGTGATATTGGGAATTTTACAGCAAGTGAAGATGGTAGAGGAACACTTACTTTTACAACCGATGAATGGTGCATAGGCTGCGGAGATGATACTAAAGATATTTTAGGTAAAGCCGTAATTATTCATCAAGGGCAAGATGACTTTGTTTCGCAGCCAACTGGAGCGGCAGGAGGCAGAGTTAGCTGCGGTGGTGTTATTGAATAGAGAAACATTTAACATAAATAAGCTGCTTAACGGCGGCTTTTTTTAGCCATAAACCTTAATTATAGTTCTTATGAACCCTTCAGCGAGTGGTTGGATACATAAGCTTCAAGCAATTATTTCATCAAATTCTATGTTTTTAAACTATGAGGTTGATGAATTTTATGAAAGTCTAAAAAATTGCGGTTTCATTTATGGCAGCAATATTGGGGTCGCCAAAGATATTGTACAAAACAATGATCTTACCAATGAAGAATTGAGTAAGGTTAATCTTTTCCTTGCATTGCAACACGCCTATGTAAAAAGTGAATCTACGAGACCTTTAACTGAGAGTTTAGTCGCATTCTATCAAGAAATAAAAGTACACAAAACATCGTTTTTTGGCACACTAATTAATGGTAAGGCAACAGAAGCTACACTAGAAAAAATAGTTCATAAAAGAGTTCAGATAGACGACAACATTCTAACTAAAAACTTTAATTACTTTGTAATTAACGCTTTGTTGTTTGTTGACGTTTTGGCTTATCAACACTACCTAATTTATGGAGAGATAGACAATACCTATGTAATTAATCTCGAATCTTCGATTGAAACTATTGTGCTTAAAACTTTAAATAGTAAGCATTACAAAACACCTTATGATGAGAGCTTAATTAAATTAGTTGAAGCCTCGCTACGCTATCAAGACAATCAAAATATTACCTATACAGCGTCCATTAATAATCTACAATCATCCTTTGAAAAATGGTACTTGTTCGACATTGCCTGTATGGCGACTTGGAGCGACCGTTTAATTGATAGTAACGAGCAGGAATTCTTGCGTAAATTGGGGAGTGATTTACAATTATCATCGCATAAAATTGAAGGCTCAATTAATACGGTTAATGAGTTTTACTCAACTCATAAAGATAATATTGCTCTTTTAAGCTCTACAAACATAGTTAAGAACTTTTATGACAATTCCAGTCAAATGGTTGGTAAACTAATATCAAGAAATAGGAGAAGATTAATTAAAGAACTGGAACAAAGTAAAGAATTGGTAAAGCTTATAGGCCAATCAACAGTAAGAGACCTTAGTGATGAAGAACAAAAACAGCTTCAGTCTCAGTTGTTAGATATTATTAAATCTATCCCAAGTTTGGCCATTTTTATGCTTCCAGGAGGCGCATTATTGTTACCTTTATTTGTAAAGTTTATCCCCAAACTCTTGCCATCAGCATTTGACGATAACCGAATTGAAAACGAATAAATATGTTTGAAACCCTTGATCCAAAAGACTGGGAAAAATCGAAAAAACTAATGCATCAAATGGTTGATGATGCTTTTGACTATGTAAAAAATGTTAGGGATCGTAAGATTTGGCAAGAGATGCCTGATGAAGTATTAGAATTCTTTAAAACTGAAATTCCTGAAGAACCAGATACAGCCGAAAAAGTTTATCAAGATTTAAAAGAACATATACTTCCTTACCCAATGGGAAATGTTCATCCTCGATTTTGGGCTTGGTATATGGGTAACGGCACTATATCGGGTGTTATGGGCGACTTTTGGGCCTCCATCATAAATCCTAATCTAGGTGGTGGTAACCACGCTGCACACAAGGTTGAAGAGCAGGTAATAAACTGGATAAAAGAAATCGTAGAATTTCCAAGATCTTCGAGCGGATTATTAGTTAGTGGTGGTTCTATGGCCAATTATGCGGCCCTATCGGTAGCTAGAAATGTTAAGGCTGGTTACGATATTAGATCAGAAGGTTTAAAAGAAAACAATTTAGTTTTTTATGCTTCAACCGAAATTCATAGCTGTAATACAAAAGCTGTTGAATTATTAGGTCTAGGTACCAAGGGACTTAAAAAAATTGCCGTAAATGAAGATTATACAATTAATATTGAGGCACTCAAGCAACAAATAGCGGCAGATAAAGCTAATGGGTTACATCCAATTTGTATTATTGGAACTTCAGGTACTGTTAATACAGGTGCTGTTGATGACTTAACTGCAATTGCTGACATATGCGAAGAAGAAAACCTTTGGTTTCATGTAGATGGAGCCATTGGTGCCATAGCGATGTTGTCTGAATCAGTTAAACCTCAACTAAGAGGCATAGAGCGAGCAGACTCGGTTGCGCTCGATCTTCATAAATGGCTTCATATGCCTTTTGAAGCGGGCTGTGTGATTATAAAAGATAAACTAGCACACAAAAATACCTTTTCATTAATACCAGAATATTTAGCAAAAAATACACGTGGTATCGCATCAGGTGAAAACTGGTTTAGTGAATTTGGACTACAACTCTCTCGTCGTTTTAGAGCGCTTAAAATATGGATGTCTTTAAAAGAACATGGTAGCAAACGCTTTGGAAGAATGATAACACGAAATGTTGAACAGGCCAATTATTTAGGTGAACTGGTTACAAACAATTCCCATCTTGAATTAATTGCTCCTATAGGTATGGATATTGTTTGTTTTAGGTTTAATCCAGGAAACAAAACCTTGGACGAGTTAAATGCCTTGAATAAGGAAATTAAGCTGCAACTAGAAGAACAAGCAATCGCGCTACCTGGCTATACTACTTTAGATGGCGCCTATTGCATTAGATGTGCTATATCAAGTCACCGCGTAACTAATGAAGATTTTGATGCTCTTATACATCATGTTCTGCGATTAGGTAATGAAATAATGTAACAATTTAAAGGGCTGTTATACTTATAGTTAAAGCCAGGAAAAATGACCATCAAAAATTATTACGATATATTAAAGGTTGAGCAAAATAGTGACTTAGAAACCATTAAGAAAGCATTTAGAAGAGAAGTAGCAATTTATCACCCAGAAAACAATAAATCTGAAGGTGCCAAGAGTAAATTTGAAGATGTTATAGAAGCATACGACGTGTTATCAAGACCAGAAAAAAGAAGTGCTTTTGATCAAATACTTAATAAAAATCAAACTTCTACAGAAGTTATCATTTTAGAACAACAGGAAGAAAAACAATACAAGGATTGGAACAGGGAAGCTAAAAGAAAGTCTAAAAAATATTGGGATTCTCCACTTACAGAACTCTTAGCACTAGATTTACTTATAGATCTTACTATTATGGATGGTATACTGGATGGTTCTGATGGATTGTTTGACGGCATTAGTGATGCCCTAGGTGATGTTTTTGACCTTTTTTAAAAGTGTATTATTTGAATGAATGAAGAAAAATTTCTTGGTTTAAGAACCACTATTTACAAGGTTGGTAACATAACCAAAGCTACCGATTGGTATTCAAAGGCCTTTAAAACCAAACCATATTTTAACGAGTCTTTTTATGTTGGTTTTAATATTGGCGGATATGAATTAGGATTATTACCAGAAGAACAACCAACAACCATTAAACCAGATACGGTACTTTCATATTGGGGTGTAGAAAAAATTCAAGAATTATATGAGCATTTAATTGCCTGTGGAGCTACCACGCATGAGGCACCTCATAATGTGGGTGGTGATTTGATGGTAGCGACGGTAAAAGACCCATGGGGTAATATTATTGGAATAATATATAACCCGTATTTTAAAACCAAAGACTAGCCTATTCTAACCATTCTTTAAACGCTTTTACGCGTTCGCGAGCAACTATTACATCTTGCTCTTTATACGAATTCAGCTTAATCTGTAAACGTGAATTGGTATAGCTCACCATATCTTTAATGGCATTAATATTCACAAAGAATTTTCTATTAATACGAAAGAAGGTATGTGGCTCGAGCTCATCTTCAAGGTTTTCAAGTGTGGTGTCTAAG
>CAZAPO010000218.1:0-4218 GCA_964487005.1 uncultured Flavobacteriaceae bacterium | reverse complement strand
GAAAATGTACTCAGGCTAGATGGTATCATTCCTCCAACTGGAGATAGGTATTTTAAATTTTCTTCACCACTATCCAACAGGGCCTTTAAATCTGGGATAAGGTATAATCCTAAAAGTAACGCGATACTGCATCCAATTAAGAGATACATTCCCATATAAGAACCCTTAATTTGATTTTTTAACGAGAATTCATACAAATCGATATCTTCACGCAATTCTTTTAGTAATCCTAAGGCACCTCCAGTTACCTGGGTTTCAATCTTCTCTTCAGGGGTTTCTTGAGGTGTACTGGCAGTAATTCTTTCTGAACTTTTCTCAACCACTACTCTTTTTGATGTAGGGGGAACATTTTTTACATCTGCAGCGTCCAAACCAATTCGTTGCATGAGCTGAGATATACCTTCAGTATTGTCCTGGGTGAGGTCGACAGTTGGTAGTCTTCTCCAACGCATCTTTTTTGCTGTATCACAAGGTGCAATTTTTGCCAATACCACTTCTTTGCCATTATCTCTAGCAAATTGTTTTTCGTCTTTTACAAACGAATCATTGAGCGCATTGTTGGATGTAACCAGTAATACAAATTTAGAGGAAAGAATAGCTTCTTCGGTTAATTCTTCAGCATCGGCGTTCGCACCTATATTAGCCAAATTAATGCAGTCAATCCAAATATTTCCACCCTTCTCTTTTAGGTTATTCGCCAATTCGAGTGCTTCTTTTGCATCTCTTTGTGAATAACTAATGAAAACAGAATCTGCTGACATTATTAATAATTTTAGTTAGGAGTAGGAGAGAACGTGAATAGTTAGGGATAGTGAAGATACTATTTTTTTTTAATATGTGATCAAATCCACTTACGACAATAGATAAGTTTTTAAGAACCTTAGGTATACATCCTTTTCATTTTTTGGATCAAAAAGTTTTGTATATGCCGTATAAGCATTGGTGTAAATTTCAATTTTTTCTTTGATGGTGGCTTTCATCCCCACTTGTTTGTAGTACCTTTTAGAAATTGGTAATTCATTTAGGTATAAATTTCCTTCGGCTAAAGCCCTTAATTTCCAAACTTTATCAAACTTAAATGATTTAGCGGCAGCTATTGCTATTTTTGCCAAGGCCTCCATATCTTTATAATCTTCTTCCATCATTAGATTTAAAAATGCAAGATCTATTGCATTTTTACAAATTTGTTCTGTTTGACCCGTATCTTGCGCAAGCTTCAATGCTTTGGTGTAACATTTAAATGCTGCATGCCCATCTGAAGATTGGCTATTATCTAGATATCTTCTCTTGTAAAGATCTCCTAATAATTGCAACATATCGGCATCATTTTTTGCCACTGGATGTGTTTTCAAGATTTGCTCAGCATCAGCACTTCTACCAACACCTTCAAGTGCGTGAATTAGAGTTTCTAATCCTGGTTCGTCTAAATCTTTGAGCTGAGGCTCAAGTTCCCTTATTATTGCATCATATTCGCCTAAAATTAAATTGATCTCTTTTGCGTTTGTATACTTATTAAAGAATGTGTTATTAGTTAAGGTGCTTAAAATAAGCTGGTAAGAATCATTTTCTCTATTGTTTACATTCACAATTGAAAAATGATCTCCCGAAACCGTTACCCAATGATCTCTGTGAAATGGTTTCAAACTTGAGTCTGCTGTTACAAAATCGTCCTTTGTGGCAGTAATAGTTTTAAAACTAAACGGATACGTTCCGTTAAACGCTTCGGCCCATCTTTTTCGAAGACTTAAAATAAATCGTTGACCACTTACAAGTTCATAAATCTTATTCTTCCATAATTTTTTAATGGCATCATTGGTTATTCCATTGCTTGGAGTAGCAAATAATAAAAGATGGCTAATTCTGTCTTTATGTTCTTTGTTAAGCTCTAAAACAGCACTTTGAGCTACTAAACCACCTAAGCTGTGGGCAACAATGGCAATTCTATCATATTGATGAAACTTATACTTTATTGCCGAACTCAAATTGTTGGATATTCTCTTTATGTCATTAACTGTTGCCCAAACTTCTTTTCCATGCTCTGGATTAATATTGGCATGAAACCCGAAGGGATACATATCCCAGCCATCCAATTGCTTTTCACGCATTAATAGGTCTGGCATTTCACCAAATGATTCATGTGCCTCACCAGAAAAGCCATGGACAAAAATGATTGCATTATTTGCAGAATCACTCTTTCTAAATACTTTTTTAATCTCTTTTTTTGGAGCCGAAGCTAGAGTTTCTTCATCCTCTTCTGTCTCGTCTTCTACCTTGTTTATGGGTACTCGGCTTAGTTCAAAATTTTTGTCTATTTGAAGATTAACAAATGGGTTTTGTTTTAGATCATCTCTGGCCGCATCTTTAGGTACTTCTTCAACTAAATAGCTAGCAACTTCTAGTACCTTAATAAATTGATTGTTGAACTTAGACTTATGCTCACCTTTTAGTACTCTTAATAGATAAGCAGTAAATAAACTGTTTCTGTCACCTTTAAAATAAAGGGACTCTTGATGGTCTTTGCAAGAGGAGATAATTGCCATTCCTTCTTCATCATCGATATCGTGAACCAGTCCTTCTGGATTGGTGAGTTTGGCAGCATGCTCTAAGGCTTCAATTTTTGTACCAGCGTCTAACAAACCAGGACCCTCGGTCATTCCTTGTGCATGACAACAATCAAAAAAGAAAATCAATCGTTCTGCAATAATACTATTTAGTTTTTCTTTGAGTTCATCACCACGAACGCCTGTTTTCTCAGGATTGTTAATATCCCAACCCTCGGCTTGAAGATAATAGGAGGCTGGAAATTTTCTCTCGTCAATGGCACCATGACCAGAATAGTATAAGAATACTTTAGAATCGGCATCAGTCTTTTTAATGAGATCATCAAAAGCATTTAATATACCTTCTCTTGTTGCCTTTTTTTTAGTTAGCAGTATGGAATTCTTTTTTGGATACCCAGCAAATTTTTTATTGGTTAATACATTATAGATGTCAGTTGCATCTTGAGTTGAAGGCAACTCGGGGTCTTCAATACCTATAATTAAAGCAAACGAATTATTAAAAGATTCCATGTCTTAATACTTTTTGTTTAATAAATAGGGGCTATTAAATCAAATTACTAATGCCAGTAGGTCATGATATCATTCCATTTATCTGATTGCAAATATTGGGCAAAACTGGAGCTGTTTTTAAAGGTTTCGTTGATATAGAAATTACCTGCAGCAATCGACAAAAGTAGATGCTCAAACATTTTGTCTTCCTCACCGCGATCTGCATATATTTGTGCAATTCGGTAATCAATTTCACCGTATTGATACGGCGCTCTCAAGGCAATAATCTCATCAACTAATGCGTCGCTTTGTGCAATTTTGTCATTCTTATAGTAGCATCTACTTAAACCAACCAGCGCTTTCACGTTAGCTGGTTCACTGTTTACAATGTTTAGATATAAAGGTTCTGCTTTTTTATATTCATTCAACTCTGAATAGGCCTCCGCAATAATAAATTGATTGTCGTCATTCACCTTGCTTTGTACAATGGTGTTTAAATACTGATTAGATTTTTGGTTATTCCCATTTATCATGTATTGGCGTGCTATAAACAGGTTCATATACAACCAATCTTGTTCTGGCACTCTTAATTTAAGCTTTCCTAAGAGCTCATCGACTTCGATAGTTTGGTTTAAGTTAATATAAGACCTAAAAATTGGCATTATAAAAAATCGCTCATCAACAATCTCTAAATACGGGTTTAATAAATCAATAGCCTTTTGGTATTGCCCCAGTTCATTATAGGCCATGGACATGATATGAATTCTATCTACACATTGCCTACAATTTTCAATTCCCAGTTCATCAAATTTCTCTGCCTGAAAAATGGCTTCAACATCTTCAGGTTTGTTTACAAACTGAAGCGCTATTACCATATGTGATAAGTTGGTGTTTAAATCTGCAGAAGCTATTTTATAATCATAATCATTGTACAAATACACTTTGCGGTTATCTCCATCTAATGCCGCTCGGTATAAGTTAATAAGCATTCTTTGTCTTTTGCTTATACCTGTTGTTTGAGTGATATTATCTATTAAAGAATCAGCTGTTTCATAAGGTCCATTATTATAATAATAACCAATCTTTAACGATTTAGGTTCAAAGTAGTTTGAATCTATTCTAATGGATTTATTAAGATATTCTAAATATTTTTCTTGGTTACCTTCCC
>CAZAPO010000217.1:0-4038 GCA_964487005.1 uncultured Flavobacteriaceae bacterium | reverse complement strand
AACAGCGGGTGGTGCTGGTGATGTTACTTGGACGCTCAATGAAATATTGAATCGTCCTGAATTTAAAACTGCAAATGGCCCTTCCCTAATCTATGCTTCTATTCCTGGGCCCGAATTGGTTGCAAAAGCAATTGAAGCGGGTGTTGGAGCTCAGGTTGAAGGATATGCTGGTGCTGCCGTGGATGACAGATATGCTCCACCGATATTATTATCAGGAATCATTAAAAGTATTGAGCATGGCGACAGGCATGCTGAAACCGAAGTAGTGATACAGGTTGGTACCGTAGCCGTCATTGTCACTAAAAAAAGAAAGCCTTACCATAGAGAACGTGACTTCACCAATTTGGGGTTGAACCCTAGAAGTACTGATATTGTTGTTGTGAAAATTGGATACCTAGTTCCTGAACTGTATAATATGCGTGCAGATTGGACGATGGCGCTTACTCCAGGCGGTGTAGATCAGGATTTAGAACGTTTGGGTTATCAACGTATTAACAGGCCAATGTTCCCATTAGATAAAGATATGGAAGACCCAGACTTAAGTGCACGTATGATTCCTGTTTATGGGGAGTCTCAGGAATAAGAATTTAGGGTTCTTTGATTAAAGATTAAGAACTGGTAACACCATTTTTTAAGGCCATTTGATGTTTTATCGCACAGGCAGTTTTGGTAATGGCTAGTCCACCTTTGCCAGTGCATTTATTACAGCTTGGCATCTGCAAGCTCACTGTAGATACTGTTTCTATTACCTCATCTAAAGGAATTAGAGCGTTATATCCTGCACATGACATCGTTGCCGATGAAAGTGCATTAACAGCTGCGCTAACATTTTTTCCTAAGCATGGTGCTTCTACCCTGTCGGCAATTGGATCGCAAATCAGTCCTATCATATTTTGAATCGCCATTGAGGCGGCATCTATAGACTGCTTTGCAGTACCTCCAAATAATTGTACAATACCAGCTGCTGCCATTCCAGCTGAAGCGCCACATTCTACCTGGCACCCATGCTCTTCGGCAGAAAACCCAGGTCCCATAGCAAAATAGACACCTATAATTCCAGCGGCAAAATACGCTTGAAGTACTTCTTCTTCTGATGCTTCAATATCATCTGCTACAGCTCTAAGTACGCCACCTACTGCGCCACAAGAACCAGCAGTTGGGTTTGCCACCACAACTTCCAAAGCACTTTTACACTCCATTATTGCCGATACATTTTCGATGATTCTATTGACTATCGAGTTTTCTAAAATCTTTTTACGTTTTGCTGCTCCTTCAATTAAATGTGATTGCTGCGGTAATATTCGGTCGTCGTAGTTGGTTCCTTTCAATCCTGTTTTAATACTTTGTTCGATGATTCCTACTATATATTCCATTTTACCTTTGACCTCGCTTTGAGTCAATCCACTTATACATTGCTCATATAATAACCCCATAGCACCAAGGTCCATCTGTTGTTCTTTGGCATATGTTAGTAGTTCACTTACACTTGAAAAAGGTACTTCTTGTTCGTTACCTGCAACAATTGGTAATACTGGATTTGTAATTATTAGTTCATCAAAAGCATAATTTTCTTTTAGTGTTTCAATCTTAGCTTGAATAATTTCTGATGAAAATCTTAAGTGAATCAATCTTCTATTATCATAAAAAGATTCCGTGATATACTTATGCTCTGGGAAAAGATTTTGTAGATCTGCTACTAATATATCTTCAGCTACATTTTTTAGTAATAGTTCATACGAATCACCATGCATACTCACCTTAAAACCATCAATGTTTTGGATTTCAAAAGAACCTCCTCCAATAGATATCGCAATTATTTGAGTATGTTTTCCATCTCTACCTTCTAAAGACATTCTAAAGGTGTTCACATGGGTTGTTGGAAACGAATTAACTTCATACGCTATTGAAATTCCGCGTTGGGCAGCCAGTGCCTCTGTATGCTTCATACGGTCGTCGGTCATTTCCAACCCAAGAAGACCACCGTCTATACCAATAGTTGTTCCTTGTTCTCTATAATTTGGGGCCCAAGCTCCATCTTTATCAAAATCTATAATGGCCTTTTTTAACGGTTGGTTTAAAACATCCATGGCAATTTTCGCTGCGCGCCATGAAGCGGCTGTGTGAGAGCTTGAAGGACCTCGCATTATGGGTCCTATAACATCATTAAATATTCCCGGCCTTTTTTTCATCACATTCAAATAGTTCCTTTAAAGATACTGAATATCTACATGATAAGGTTTACTAAAAAAATGACCTCGGTAGATTTCTCTTAGTTGTTTCTTATGCTTACCTTATTCCCTGTAAACTTTTTTTCTTTAATCCGTACTTTGATGAAGCTAGATTTAGATTTTGTTCGCTCTCAATTCCCAGCTTTTACCGAACCTTCATTAAAAGGTTGGGCGTTTTTTGAGAACGCTGGTGGTTCTTATCCATGTCAGCAGTTTATTAATAGGTTAACCCGTTTTTATACTGAAAATAAGGTACAGCCGTATTATCCATATCCTGCTTCTATGAAAGCAGGTGAATTGATGGATACGGCTTATTCAAGAATGGCGAGTTATTTAAATGTTGCGGCTGAAGAAGTTCATTTTGGTCCATCGACTACCCAAAATGTCTATGTATTGGCGAATGCACTGCGTACAATGTGGACTGATGGTGATGAAATTATTGTTTCTTGTCAGGATCATGAAGCCAATGCTGGTGCTTGGAGGCGATTAAAAGATCGCGGTATTACTATTATTGAATGGCACGTAAATGCAAATACCGGAACCTTGTCATTAGATGAATTAATGGAACTTGTTACTCCAAAAACTAAAATGATTGCCTTTCCTCATTGTTCTAATGTAATTGGACATATTAATCCAGTAAAGAGGATAAGTGAGATTGCGCATGAGGCAGGTGCAATTTGTGTTGTTGACGGTGTTGGCTATGCTCCTCATGGTTTCCCAGATTTAAAAGCATTAGACGCCGATATTTATATGTTTTCTACCTACAAAACATTTGGAGCTCATTTAGGGCTAATGTACATCAAATCAACGCTGATGAAGAACATGAGCAACCAATCCCATTATTTTAAAAAAGGTATCACCAGAAGTATGTTTACTCCTGCAGGACCCGATCACGCACAAATAGGTGCTACTAATGGGGTAATTGATTATTTTGACTTAGTTTATAAGCACCATTTTGGTGACGAGGTTCCTGATGACAAAAAAAATAACGCATTACGTGAACTTTTTAGAGCACATGAGACCGAATTATTGGAACCGCTACTGGAATTTTTGCGCTCTCGAGATGATATTCAAATTGTAGGCCCAGAGACTGCAAACAACAGACTCCCTATTGTGTCCATTATACCGAAGCAGAAATCGATTATGGAGGTTTATGATGCTTTAGTGGAACATAAATTAATGCCTGGATACGGACACTTTTATGCGGTAAGACCACTCATTGATATGAATGTTGCCCTTGATACTGGAGTATTGCGCTTATCTTTTGTTCATTACACAAGTATGGAGGAAATTAATCAATTAATTGAAGGGCTTCGTATAGCATTATCATAAGTTTTTAGTAATAACTGGGATATCACCAAAAAATATTTAAACCCTTATCTATACTTTAAAACAGTTGTAATCTCTAGGAGAAGCGCATTTCTAAGTCCAATTATTCCTTCCTAAAATATTTCTTTTAATGTAATAAGTGTTATGCTTTATGGTAATATCTGGTAGTTTACCCACTTATTACTTTTCTTTTTAGAATTGTTTGAGAAAACCATTACTTGCTTTACAAATAAGTAGACCGAGGTTTATTTGTTTGGGATTTAATAGCTAGAAGGAGTAGGCCATGACCTGCTCCTTTCTTATTTTTTTAATCTTACATTTTGGAGAATGGGTTAATACTTAAATTAAAATATTTATCAATCAAAATCTACGCGATCTCTAATGGTGCCATCACTTCTATGAATTATCAAGGTTGCCTTATACTTTTTGGCCAGACTTTTGGCTTTTCTTATGGCGGTACTTTGTTTTCGATGTTTTGAGG
>CAZAPO010000216.1:0-11825 GCA_964487005.1 uncultured Flavobacteriaceae bacterium | reverse complement strand
GCATTGTACACTGGTACAAAGGCCTCCCAAGCTTTTCGTCCTGCTTTAATATACAATTTCCAGGTTCCCAATCCGTGAATTACCTGAACGATCACTATGAAAAATAACCATTGTGTAAAGGTCATAATTGTAAATTTTATTTTAGTTAGTATTAAAGCTCGTGATCAAGTTACAGTTATTGTAAACCTTAACCAATATTTAACACGTCTTTCATTGTATAAACTCCTGTTTTACCCACAAGCCATTCTGCCGCTACAACAGCACCCAAAGCAAACCCTTGTCTGTTATGAGCCGTATGTGTAATGTTTATAGCATCTACTTCAGAATTATAGGTTACATGGTGTGTTCCTGGTACTTTTTCTATTCTTTTAGCAACAATTGGAATATCGGTTTCGGTATTTACGCTTTCTAATTTCCATTGTTCGTACTTGCTATGTTCTATGATTCCCTCAGCCAGCGAAATAGCGGTTCCGCTTGGAGCATCTAATTTTTGGGTATGATGTATTTCTTCCATTGTCACATTGTACTGGGACAACTTAGCCATCATTTTAGCCAATGTTTTATTTAGTTCAAAAAAGATATTAACTCCTAAACTAAAGTTAGAAGCATATATAAAAGCCCCATCAGTTTGTTTAGCCAAATCAACCATCTCATCATAGTGTTCTAGCCAGCCAGTGGTTCCAGATATTATAGGAATCCCGCTGTTTAAACAGGTGGAAATATTAGATACAGCGGCATCTGGAATAGAAAAATCTATTGCAACATCGGCAATACCAATGTCATACTTAGTGGTTTCTTTATCTATTTTCAAAACTATTGAATGCCCCCTTTCTATGGCTATTTTTTCAATAGTTTTCCCCATTTTTCCATATCCTAGTAATGCTATTTTCATTGTTTAAAATTTAAAATCTAATGTTAATCCCAAATTGGTGGTTGCATCAAACTCATTAAATTTAAAGTGTGGTTTCAAGGATAGGTTGTCGTCTACATTATATTGCAATAAATGAGCATCTACGTTGGCATCAATAATATTTAGGGCATAGATTCCAATGGTTACTAATAGTGAGATATCTTTGTTACGTCTAAAGGTACGTTGCGCTCTTATCAATCCATCATCAGAAATATTTCCAAAAAATTCATCATCTGTAAATCCTGCAAGACGACGTTTATAAGCATCTCGATATCTGTTATATTTCTTGTTATTGTCTAAGTAAAAATAAACACCGGTACCCAATCCCGCATAAACCAAAGGAATTTTCCAGTATTTTCTATTATACGCTTGTCCAAGACCTGGAAGGATTGCTGAATAAAAGGCTGCCTTTGATGGTGTTAATGGATCGAATGATGAAGTGCTCACAGTATCTTGAATTACTACATTCATTTCTTCTACATTACCTTCGGTAGAATTTTCAGTTGTTTGTGAATAACCTAAGGTAGTAACAAAAATTAAGAGCACTAATAAGAGCTTACTTGTCACGTTTTACTAATTTTTTAATTCTATTAAAATCTTCTTCAGAGTGGAATGGTATCGTAATTTTTCCACTTCCGTTTTTTGATAGTTTAACGTGAACCTTGTGTCCAAAGTATTCAGAAATTTCTTTAATTCCTTTTTTAATGTACTTTGGTGTTTCTATTTTACTAATAGTTGGAACCTCTTTAGTAGATCGATAATTACGAACAATATTTTCTGTTTCTCTTACTGATAGATTATTGGAAAGTATCTTCTCGTAAATATCTAATTGATCATTATGATTTTCAATATTTATAATTGCTCTACCATGTCCCATTGAAATAAAACCATCTCTCATCCCTGTTTGGATGATTGGATCTAGTTTTAACAAACGCAGATAGTTTGAAATGGTTGAACGTTTTTTGCCCACACGTTCACTCATTTGTTCTTGTGTAAGTTGCACTTCATCAATTAAACGCTGATATGAAAGTGCAATTTCAATTGGGTCTAGATCTTGACGCTGAATATTTTCTACCAGGGCCATTTCAAGTGATTCTTGATCGTTAGCCAACCGTACATAAGCTGGTATGGTAGACAATCCTGCGAGTTTCGATGCTCGCAAGCGGCGTTCACCCGATATTAATTGAAATTTGTTAAATGAAGTTTTTCTAACGGTAATTGGTTGAATAACCCCAAGTTCTTTTATTGATGAAGCTAGTTCTTTTAAGGCAGGTTCATCAAATTTTGTTCTTGGCTGAAACGGATTTATTTCAATGGCGTCCAACTCAATTTCAATGATGTTTCCTACAACTTTATCGGCATTTTTATCTTTTACAGACTTAATATCATTACCAGGATCTTTTAAGAGTGCTGAAAGTCCTCTTCCTAAAGCCTGTTTTTTAGTTGCCTTCGCCATTATTCTCCGTTTTTAGTAATAATTTCTTTTGCCAAACTTAAGTAATTAGTTGCTCCTTTACTATTTACATCGTAGTTAATTATGCTTTCTCCAAAACTAGGTGCCTCACCCAATCTTACATTTCGCTGAATTATTGTTTCAAAAACCATTTCGTTGAAGTGTTTTCTAACTTCTTCAACTACTTGATTTGATAGTCTTAATCGAGAATCATACATGGTTAATAATAAGCCTTCAATGTCTAAATTCTCGTTGTGAATACGCTGTACACTTTTAATGGTGTTTAAAAGCTTTCCAAGTCCTTCTAATGCAAAATACTCACATTGAATAGGAATTATTACGGCATCTGACGCAGTTAAAGCATTAAGTGTTAACAAACCTAATGATGGTGCACAATCTATTAAAATATAATCGTAGGCAGATTTTAAATGATCTATCGCTTTTTTAAGCATATACTCTCTGTCTTCCTTATCTACCAATTCTATCTCTATGGCAACCAAATCAATATGTGCGGGGATGATATCTACATTGGGCGAATCTACTTCAACAATACATTCTTCTGCAGAACAAGTATGTTCCAAAAGTTGATAGGTGCCCGTTTCAACTGCGGCTACATCTACACCAAAACCAGATGTTGCATTTGCCTGTGGATCAGCATCAATTAAGAGTACTTTCTTTTCAAGAACACCAAGTGAAGCAGCTAAATTTACAGATGTAGTGGTTTTGCCAACTCCTCCTTTTTGGTTAGCAATTGCGATTATTTTACCCATTAAACGATTTGGTTTTAACAAGGGTAAAAATACAACTATTTATGAGTTTTAAAAACGGAACTTGTTAACAAAGAATCAACCTATATTGAAAGGTGAAATACATCTAATCAATCAGAATTTCTAAGATTTTTATGGCTGCTTCACTAATTTTAGTACCCGGACCAAAAACGGCGACAGCACCTGCATCAAATAAGAATTGATAATCCTGTTTAGGTATTACTCCTCCAACAATGACCATAATATCATCGCGACCATATTTGGTTAATTCTTCAATCACTTGTGGAACCAATGTTTTATGTCCTGCTGCTAGAGAGGACACACCTAAAATATGCACATCATTTTCAACGGCTTGCTTCGCGGCTTCTTGAGGTGTTTGGAATAACGGACCAATATCTACATCAAAGCCCACATCTGCATATCCTGTAGCAACAACCTTTGCTCCTCTATCATGACCATCTTGACCCATTTTGGCAATCATGATTCTTGGTCTGCGTCCTTCTTGTTCGGCAAAAGAATCTGCTAGGGCTTGTGCCTTTTTAAATGAATTATCGTCTTTAATTTCTCTACTATACACTCCCGAAAACGATTTAATCTCAGCTTTATATCTTCCAAAAACTAGCTCTAGTGCATCACTAATTTCACCTAATGTCGCTCTTTCTCGTGCCGCTGATACTGCTAAAGCTAATAAATTTTCTGTTCCTGATCGTGCGCCTTCCGTTAAATTATTAAGTGCAATTAATACCTTCTCGTTATTTCGTGCAGTTTTAAGCTGGTTTAGGCGATTGATCTGTGATTTTCTTACCACCTGATTATCCACTTCTAAGATATGCAGTGGGTCTTCTTCTGCTAATTGAAATTTATTGACTCCTACTATAATGTCTTGACCAGAATCTATTCTTGCTTGTTTTCTAGCTGCAGCTTCTTCAATTCTTATTTTTGGAATTCCTGCTTCTATGGCTTTGGTCATTCCACCTAGTGATTCAACTTCTTCAATTAGAGTCCATGCTTTTTTCGCTATTTCGTGGGTTAGGTTTTCAACATAATAACTACCAGCCCATGGGTCTACTGTTTTGGTAATATTGGTTTCTTCTTGAAGATAAATTTGTGTATTACGTGCAATGCGAGCAGAAAAGTCTGTTGGTAATGCTATGGCTTCATCTAAGGCATTGGTATGTAATGATTGGGTTCCACCAAAGGCTGCTGCGGCTGCCTCAATACATGTTCTAGCTACATTGTTAAACGGGTCTTGTTCTGTTAAACTCCAACCACTTGTTTGACTATGTGTTCTTAGTGCGAGTGATTTTGGATTTTTGGGGTTAAATTGTTTTACCACTTTTGCCCAAAGCATTCGTGCGGCACGCATTTTAGCAATCTCCATAAAGTGATTCATACCAATGGCCCAAAAAAATGACAATCGTGGGGCAAAAGTATCCATATCCATTCCTGCTTCTATTCCTTTCCGAATATATTCCAATCCATCTGCCAATGTATATGCCAGTTCTATATCACAAGTAGCTCCTGCTTCTTGCATATGATAACCAGAGATGCTAATACTATTAAATTTCGGCATGTTTTTACTGGTATACTCAAAAATATCGGAAATAATTCTCATTGATGGTGTGGGAGGATAGATATAGGTATTACGTACCATGAACTCCTTTAAAATATCATTTTGAATGGTTCCCGCTAGTTCATTCAAAGGCACGCCTTGCTCTTCTGCTGCAACTATATAAAATGCCATTATTGGTAGTACGGCTCCATTCATTGTCATGGAAACTGACATTTTATCTAACGGAATCTTATCGAAGAGTATTTTCATGTCTTCAACAGAGTCTATAGCAACTCCTGCCTTTCCTACATCTCCAACAACTCTTTCGTGATCACTGTCGTAACCTCTGTGTGTCGCCAAGTCAAATGCAACCGATAGTCCTTTTTGTCCAGCCGCTAAATTACGCCTATAAAATGCGTTACTTTCTTCGGCAGTTGAAAAACCTGCATATTGTCTTATGGTCCAAGGTCGACGAACATACATGGTGCTATAGGGTCCTCTTAAATTAGGTGCTATACCAGCAATAAAATCTAAATGCTCCAAATGATCGCTATCATTTTTAGAATAGCAAGATTTAATGGTAATTCCTTCAGCAGTCTCAAAAGTTTTTAAGTCGCTGGTAACGGTCTTTACTTTTTTAATTTGAAGATCTTGGACGTTTTTTCTCATTATTTGATGACCATTTTTTCTATATACGGATCAAAATCGGTTTCTACGGCTGTAGCTAATTGTATGAAAACTGTTTTCTCATTGCTTGAAATAATATATGAGTTATTAAAAACATCGTTTTTCATACTCTTACCTGTTACCTTATAAATTGCTTTAAATAGTTGCTGCTTGGTTGTTCCACCATATTTTGCAGTTATACGTTCAAATTTTGCATCACTATTTTTCATTACACGCTCATTATTAGCTCTTATCATCGACAAAACTTGCGAAGCATCATTGCGCGTAAATTCGTAATATGGCATCGTATTTATGGTATACGTAGATCTTGATATTGAATCAAAATAAATATACAACGAACCATCCATTTTACTCAAAGTATTTAATCTCTCGGTCTCTACTTTGTATTCTCTTTTTGTTGTTAAAGAGTCCAGTAAACGCTGATAACGAGTAAGGGAATAGCGTTCAAAACTACTAGGTAAGTAAATTTTGGTGCCTGTATCTTCAAGAAAGTGATACTTACCTTCAATCGACGGTTTATCTTTAGAGGTTGCTGTACTTGAGGTCATTTCGTTACACCCAACCAGCACTGCAGAAAAGAGCAGTATAAATAGATAGTGTTTAAAGTTCATTTTATTCTAGATTTTGGACAGAATTAGATGTTTTTCTTTCTATGGTATTAAAGTCAACATTCAAAACTTTTGCATAGAAATTGTTCAATGCAAAATAGGTTGCTAAGGCTTTATCATTAATCAAATTTTTGCCCTGATACCCAATATGTGTTTTGAATATCTCTGGTCTAAATGTTTTGGTTTCTAATAAATTCTTCAATATTTCTTTACTATTATCATTTATCATGTTTTCTTGAATACACGTCAGCAAGGGATGCTCGGGATTTAGGGAAATTTGTCCATTTGTTTCAGTCCACAATGTCTCATCCTTTTTTAAGACCTCAATGATTTGAATCATGTGATCGTCAATTAATTCTAGAGCAGGCATTAAATCTCTAACGGCAATTTCCCAATAAAATGCGTATGCCTGTGACGGTGTATTTGGTGGATTTGCAACATAATGTTCAAGAATATAATCTTCAAAGGCATATAAAGCTTCGCTATAAAGTGCGGTATTGACTGATGCACAATTGAAAACTTCCTCTTTGTCACTATACTTATAGGTTAAATTTTGTTGACAACTTAAAAGTGTAATCGCCATGAGGACGACAATGCAATTATTAAATGTTGATCTTAATTGGTTCATTTGCTATTTTTCTTTTTCTAAACGATTTTTATCTAATTGTTCTGAAAGTCTTTTTTCTATTACCGGTTCAATTAATGTTTTACGAGGTTTAGTTTCAATAAACGGGCTTTTTTCTATTGTACCCTTCATTTTATCTTCTGGATTCTGATGTTTATTTGTCCCTAGTAGTACTATTTTTTCATTATCGAAGAGTTCCTGTTCCTTGTTAGCACTTTCTTTAATCTTACGTTGTATGGTGCCAACTTTAAGCTGTTTTAAAAAGCCACCATTTGATTCTATATTCTTAAATAATTGGAGTGATTTTGAAGCTAATTGTTCTGTTAGTTCTTCTATATAATATGCTCCTGATGTTGGGTTTTGTACCTTGTCAAAATTACTTTCATGTTTTAAAATGAGTAATTGATTTCGAGCTATGCGTTCTCCAAATTCATTGTGATTGTGGTAAATAGAATCATAGGCGAGGTTGCTAATTGTGTTAGCACCACCCAATATGGCACTCATGCACTCAGTTGTTGTTCTTAATAAATTTGTATTGTAATCGTAGAGCGTTTTATTCCTTGAACTTGGTATAGCATCAATGTGACACTCCATATTTTGGTTATATGCAGAATTTAGTGTCTCCCACAATAACCTAAAGGCTCTTAATTTGGCAATTTCAAAGAAATAATTTGAGCCAATTGAAAACTTAAATACCATAGGTTTATCTAAGTTACCATTAAAATGATTTAAGTATTCGTTTGCATGTGCTAAGGCATACGCTAATTGTTGGGTAATGGTTGCCCCTGCATTTTGATAAGTTGTTACGTCAATACTAATTAGGCTTTTTAATGCTTTGCAGTTTGCCACAATTGTATTCAATACCTTATGGTCTTCTTTCAGTCCAGAATACCAATTGCCAGTTTTAGCGAGGCGACCAATAATGTCTATTTCAACGGCAATATTTTTTTGATTGCTTAATGCATATTTATCTAATTGCTCTACAAGTGTATTAGAAAGAAAATCTAACTTAATATATATGGGAGTGCTAATATTTCTTAACAGCTCATTTAAGTTAATATCCTCTTCAGTTAAATTAAACCTAATCGATTCTGCTCCTTTTTCAATTACGTTAAGTGCTTGAGCATTAGCAGATTTTTCGTTAGTAACTAAAATGTTCTCACAAATGGTCCAGTGTGGAGTAATTGAAACATTTAAATCTTTGTGATTAATATCTTCACTATGATAGAAGGGTTTAACGTCTATTCCTTCTAGTGAATTCCAAATTAAGGTCTTGTTATAATCTGCACCTTTTAGGTCTAATTGAATCTTTTGTTTCCAGGCTTTTGCTGAAACGGGATCAAAATCACTGAATAGGCCTTTAGTCATTGTCATTTTTATTTTTCACGCTATCCTCGTACTCAATTAAATAGATTTCTTCATTCTCTTTTTTCATATGATACTGCTCGCGACCATACTTTTCAACCCCTTTTTCATCCTTTAATTTCTTAATTTCTTGGCGATCTTTTTCAATTTCATTTTTATAATATTCTTTCTCCTTCTCTAAGTCACTAATATCATTATTGAGTTCGTTATGAATAAACCATGAATTACTATCAAAAAAAAGCATCCATACCGCAAAAACAACAAAGATGAGAAAAAACACATTTTTAAATGGTTTTAAAATACGCTTATATTTTGCATCTAATTTTAACATTAAAGCCTTTCGTTAATAATGGTTCTTACAATATCAACCGCAACCGTATTATATTTATTGTTAGGTATTATAATATCTGCATATTCTTTCATGGGTTCAATAAACTGTTCATGCATAGGTTTTAAGGTAGATTGATATCTGTCTAGTACTTCGTTTATATCTCTTCCTCTTTCTGCTATATCTCTTTTTAACCTACGAATTAATCGTTCATCACTATCAGCATGAACAAAAATTTTGATGTCAAACATATCTCTTAAATCGGGATGGGTAAAAATGAGTATGCCTTCTACTATCATTACCTTTCTTGGATGGGTCAAGATAGTGTCACCAGTTCTATTATGTTGAACAAAGGAATATACAGGCTGATTTATAGGCTGCTCTTTCTTTAATGCTTGAAGGTGTTCCCCTAATAACTCAAAATCTATAGATCTTGGGTGATCAAAATTAATTTTTACACGCTCTTCATAACTTAAGTGAGAGGTGTCTTTGTAGTATGAATCTTGTGAAATAACACCAACTTCTCCTTCTGGTAATTCATTCAGAATTTGGTTCACAACGGTAGTTTTACCACAACCAGTTCCTCCTGCAATTCCTATAATTAACATGTAAAGTTTTTTAGGTTTAAGTATCCTACAAAATTACGATTAATTCTTCGGAATAAGTTTAACAATACCAACATTTTCTACTCCTACATAGACGTAACCATCAGGTCCTTGCTCAATACTTCTTACGCGTCCTAATTCTTCTAAAATACGTTCTTCTCGCACCACTTTAGAACCCTCTAAAACACAATGTGCTACATATTGAAATTTTAAGGAACCTACTAATAAGTTTCCTTTTAAGTCTGGATATACATCACTTGTAACAAAGGCCATTCCGCTAGGCGCTATTGAAGGTGTCCATTGATGAATTGGTTGCTCCATACCTGGAAGCGCTGTATGATCTGTAAATTTAGTACCGCTATAATTTACTCCGTAACTTATTTTTGGCCAGCCATAGTTTTTACCAGATTCTACAATGTTTATTTCATCGCCACCTTTTGGTCCGTGCTCATGTGTCCAAATGGCCCCAGTTGTTGGATGTTTTACCATCCCCTGAGGGTTTCTATGTCCATATGAGTAAATGGCATGTTTTGCATACCGCTCTTTTACAAATGGATTACTGACAGGGATTCTACCATCGTCATGAAGCCTATAGACCTTTCCACCATCTCTTTCAATATTCTGAGGGTTTACATCTCTATTTCCTCTATCACCTATCGTAAAATATAGATACCCTTCATTGTCAAATACTATTCTTGATCCAAAATGTTGACCGCGTCTGCTATTAGGAGATCCTTTATATAGTACCTTTTTATTTGTGAGCGTGTTATTTTCTAATTTACACCTCATTATTGCTGTATTAGCACCATTACCTTCACCCGTTGCTGAAGCATAAGAAAGGTACATCCAGCCATTTTCTTCATAATTTGGATGCAATTCAATATCCATTAGTCCACCTTGACCTAAAACTTCTACTTCTGGTAATCCATTTATAGTTGTTTTTTTGCCGTTTTTAAAATGAATAAGTTCTCCTTTCTTTTCATTTATGAGCATTGATCCATCTGGTAAAAAAGTAAAACCCCAAGGTATTTCCATATTAGAAACAACCACTTCATGGTCATATGACGCTACCGAAGAGGTTACTAGCGATATGTTTTTTTCTTTGGTTTCTTCTTTGCAAGAAGAACAAATAAGTAGTAATAAAATTAAGTAATAAGCGTGTTTCATTTTGGTCTAGAATTTAGAAGGGAAAATACAAATAAATTTTTGTTTGATATTAAAAGAAAAAACTATATTTGCAATCCTCTTTTCGGGGTGTAGCGTAGCCCGGTTATCGCGCCGCGTTTGGGACGCGGAGGTCGCAGGTTCGAATCCTGCCACCCCGACAAAAAAAGCTGAACAGTTTTGTTCAGCTTTTTTTTATTTTAGGGATTTAAAAATCTAACATGCGAATAAAGTATTTATTAATTGTTTTTATTACCGTTTGGTGCAATGTAATTCTAGCGCAAGACAGCAAGGTTGATGAAACCGTTACTCAATGGGAATCTTGGGATGAGGTTTGGTTGTTAAATGATGATGCCCAAGGAAATTTTCAAATTGAAGCCTACAAACCTATCTTTTTGACCTTTACAAACTACAACAATGGGATTAACAATATACCTACCTCCGAAAATCCAATAAATTTTAATGATATTTCACTAGGGTTTACTGATCAAGAATTAAAATTTCAGCTAAGTTTTAAAACAAGGGTTTGGAATAATGTTTTTAATTCTTCTGTAGATCTTTGGGCTGCCTATACGCAATCTTCAAGATGGCAAATATTTAATGGTGCCATCTCGAGACCCTTTAGAGAGACTAATTATGAACCAGAGATAATGGCTATTATTTCAACAGACTATTCACTTTTTGGTTTAAAAGGAACACACATTGGAGTTTCATTTAATCATCAAAGTAATGGTCGTGCTAATCCGTTTTCACGTAGTTGGAATAGAATAATTTTTGAAGCTGGCCTTGAAGTAAAAAACTTATCCGTTTTAATAAGGCCTTGGATTCGACTGAGTGAAGATGCCATTGAAGATGATAACCCTGAGATACTAAATTATTTAGGGCGTGGAGAACTAGTGGTTGACTACCATTTTGGGAAATTTTCTTGGTATTCTATTGTAAGGCACTCACTAAGATTTGGAGAAAATAGTAGGGGAGGATTTCAAAGTGATTTGCACTGGCATGTAAATTCAAATCTTGCCTTTAAATTGCATACGTTTCATGGTTATGGAGAGAGTTTACTAGATTATAATTACAAGGTGTCAATGGTTGGTTTAGGTGTGTTGTTAAATTAAATAGCAGCCTTATTAATCTGTTTAGCTTCATTTAATGGTTGCTGGTAGAATTTATTTATTAGAAGTACTGATATTTAATAAATTCAATCTAACTAACTAATAATTACTAACCAACAATTTTATTATGGCTCTATTAATAGTAGTATTGGGTATTGTATTGTTATTTACCCTAATAACACTTTTTAAACTCAATGCGTTTATTTCATTTATAATAGTTTGCATTTTTGTTGGAGTTTGTCAAGGAATGGAACTAGAGCGTATTATTCTTTCAATTCAATCTGGCATTGGAAATACGTTAGGTTTTCTAGTATTAATATTAGGACTTGGAGCGATGCTTGGGAAACTGATGGCCGATAGTGGAGCCGCCCAAAGAATAACCTCAAGTCTAGTTGCTAAGTTTGGATTGAAATATATTCAATGGGCAGTTGTTTTGGCAGGTTTTATTGTTGGAATACCAATGTTTTATTCGGTAGGCTTTGTGATCTTAATTCCGTTAGTATTTACGGTGGCAGCCTCAACTGGCTTACCGCTCATTTATGTAGGGTTACCAATGTTAGCATCATTATCTGTGACCCATGGTTTTTTACCACCACATCCAGCACCAACCGCAATCGCAGATATGTTTAAAGCTGATATTGGTAAAACC
>CAZAPO010000215.1:0-2937 GCA_964487005.1 uncultured Flavobacteriaceae bacterium | reverse complement strand
TAGCGAGATCTTCCTGAGTGATGTCACCTGCCAGGATGCCGTCAACCGTTAAATCAGAAAGCGATTTTCCGGTGGGGGTCTTCACGCGGTCCGGTGCATTCTCGGCGAGCGGAAATAATTCTTTGGCGTTCATTGTTCAGTTACCTTTCTGAATTCGCGAGAGCTGAACCGGTTCTGCGGATTCATCGGTTAGCTCCGTTTCGATGGCGAACAGAATTGCGACGCGGGCATGAAATCGCGCGGCCATGGCTTCACCAGTGAAAGGAATGACAACGGGCTCTTTCTCTTCGCCGAAGGTGCGACGTGCAGCGTTGTAGCCCAGGGTGCGGTAGTGGTCGATTGTCGCCAACGGCGCGTTGGAAAACAGTTCGATGTTGTAGTGCGGCATTCGATCGGAGCCATGCATGACCGCGGTACCTTTTGCCTGGATCCCTATGCCGATCCCTGAACCAGCCATTCGGGCCGCAGACAAACCAATGAACGAGGTATCGGCCGAATGTCTGACCCTTATCAGCCTTGCTGTTCCGCCACCCTGTTCCACGCCATCGACAAGAGCGTCTACTACATCTGACAACAAATGCCCGGCTGTTGTCCGAAAGATTTCGACACCAAAAGCCGGGCTGACCCCAATAACCACTTCGTTTGGGTCTGTTCCTGTGACCGCCGACCCGATTTCGGCAAGAAACTGCGGGTAATTCTGACGATCCGCCGCCTCCGTTGCCAGCACGCGACTCTTGGTAAGAACCCCGCGGACGTCCTGCACCTTGGACCACCGTTCGCTGCTCATCTTATAGGCACTGGCGGGACCGCTATAATCATTCGGATCGTTCAGGGCCGAAATGATCTTTCGGTCGCGGAAGATGGCCGACGTTTGCAGATAGTCACCTGTGACCCGCTGCTTGAGCATGAACAGCAGATTCTCGGCCTCCTCTCGGAACCCGCGTTTCGCCAACGCACGCACGACGTCCGCCGCCGTTAACTTTCGATCCTTGATTGCCCGGCTTATCGGTGTCACCTCCCCAGCCGAGAAACTTTCGGTTTCATCGGATCCAGATGCGAAAATTACCGATTGCACCTGCGCAGTGGTGGGTTTGGCAAGGTCAAGCTCTTCCAATACCGCGGCCATCGCCTCGACAGCACGTATACGGCGTCCCAAAACCTTATCTTCGTCCAATGGCGTCAAACCGCCGTCAACTTCGTAGTCGCGTTGCAGCGCCAACCAATCTTCGATTTCTTCACCGTTGAACAGGGCCGCGTTGAAGGAGTTGTCGTACTTCTTTATCGATCCGAAGCCACTGGTAATCAGGTCGGAACCGGTCAGCAGAAACGGCGTGATCTTGGCACCAACGCGTATCTCGCTTTCGCTGGAACGCTGGTCATTTCCGGTTGCGCATTCGAGTCCCAGCCAGACAGCGATCAGGTTTTCAGCCATCAATTCGCGTACGCCACCAGCCATCGAGGCCGTCAGCGCTGCGCCGTCCACACCACCGTTTTGAGTACCCTGAATGCCCATGGCGCGCTGCAGGCAGAGGCAACGGGCCTCAAGGTAGAGAACCGACTTTTTGTCGTGGAAACCCATCAGGAGTTCGGCTCCGGCCCCCGACGTGCAACGGGCTTTTATGCCCCGCGATGCGTAGCAGGCCGTCAGAAACGCCTTGGACCAGGGGGTATCGTCACCGTCAACAAAGGCCTTCTCGGTGCCGTAGACTGATATCGTTTCCGCATAGGTCGCAAACCCCGCCATGCCGACCTGGAGTTCTTCAGCCTCTTCAATGGAGCATTGAACCAGTACTTCGCCACGGCCGACCGCTGCACCCACCGTACAGCCAATGGCATTGGCCCAGGAATTCGATGCCACTCGCGTTGTGGTTTCGATTTCGTCGAACCCCAGTTCCGAGGCTGTCGCCGCGTCGGCCGCGAGTTGCAGCGGATCGTCCTTGGCGTTCGTCACATGCGCTTGATTGCCCGGGGTCTTGCGCTGACGCATTTTGTAGAAGGCAAAGGCGATTTCGATGGATGACAGATGACCCACAACGCCGGCCAGCTTTGCCGGTGTCATTCCTCGGGCAAGTCTCTCCAGTTCCGGGCGCGGCACGTTAATGTCGACCAGCATTCGGGCGACAGCTCCATCATCTAGTGCCATCGCTTCTTCAACGACTTCGGGATCCAGATGATGCCTGGCGATGAATTCGTCTATGATGTCGAATTCTTCTTCGGGGGTACCATCCAGGCTCACGATCCGGCCGTCCGAAACCTTGGCGCCCGGCTCGGGATCATGAGGGCTCTTGAAAACCGAGAACCCTGACTCAGGATCCTCGGCCGCAAAGAGATCGTGGCGCAGCATCCTTTCGTCCCATTCGGAAAAACGCCGCCACCGGTTGGTGTTAGATCCGTTGTTCACTACGTTCCTCCCGTCATGCCGAACGAGGCCCGAGCCAATCCGTTCCTGTAGGTGATAGGCCTAGATACACTCGCCACCGTCGATGACCAAAGCATGGCCGGTCACGAAGGTCGACATGTCCGAAGCCAGAAAAACGATGGCATCCGCGATCTCGCCTGGCGTGCCGAACCTGGCCATTGGTATGTTTTCGGAGATGTATTTCTCGAGCCCAGAGCGGCCGCCCATTTGAACCTCAAAACCGGCATTGAAGGGCGTATCAACAAACCCCGGACATAGCGCATTGAATCGTATGTTGTCTTTTGCGTAGTCCGCCGCCATCTGCCGGGTCATCGAGACTGCAGAGTGCTTCGTGGTCGAATAGGCAATCATCTCGCGATCATATTGAATCCCGGAATTCGATGCCGTGATGATTATGCTCCCGCCGCCCTGGCGTTTCATCGGTGCAACGGCCGCCTGGGCCGCAACAAAGTGAGCGCGCACGTTCAGTGCCCAGCTAGCATCCATATCTTCCGTTGAAACCTGTTCCAGCGGCCCCT
>CAZAPO010000214.1:0-4865 GCA_964487005.1 uncultured Flavobacteriaceae bacterium | reverse complement strand
AATTTAGAATCGATATGACCTACTGAGATATTAGTATTACCTCCTGCCATTACATGAGGGTTTATTCTAATACACACAGGAATGTCTGGATGGTTACTTCCAAATTGTTCTAAAATTGAAAGGTTATCTATATTAATTTGTACACCAAGTTTTGCTACTTCTTCTATTTCAGATAAAGACACTCCGTTTGGTGTATATATAATATCTTCAGGTTTAAAACCTGCATAAAGTCCTAATTTTACTTCTTGAATAGAAACTGTGTCTAAGCAAGAACCAAGACCATTTAAAAATTTTAACACCGAAACATTCGATAAAGCCTTAGCAGCATAATTTATTCTTAGACTATTTACCTGACTAAAAGCCGAGGTAAGTCTTTTATACTGCGATTCTATCTTGTGAGCATCATAAACATATACTGGACTTCCATAATCCTTAGCGATTTTTAAAAGCTGCGAATGGTTCATTTCTAAATATTTTGTTCAAAGATATTTTATTGTGAGAAAAAACAAATAATACTTTCGATTTTTCAATTAATTAAACTTTTTGTTAAATATATAACACTAGCTTATTATCTAAAAAATATATACATCAATACTAATGAAATTATTAGCGAAATTAAGAGCGATTATTTACATTTGCCGCATCAAAATTTAGTAAGCAAATTATGAATTTACACGAATATCAAGGAAAAGACATTTTAAGTGGTTTTGGAGTACGCGTTCAAAGAGGAATTGTTGCTCAAACCCCTGAAGAAGCTGTTACTGCAGCAAAGCAATTAACCGAAGATACTGGTACAAGCTGGTACGTTGTTAAAGCTCAGGTTCATGCTGGTGGACGTGGTAAAGGTGGTGGTGTTAAGCTTGCTAAAAGCATCGATGAGGTTGCAACAATATCTGATCAAATTATTGGAATGAACCTAATCACCCCGCAGACTTCAGCTGAGGGTAAGAAAGTTCATCAAGTACTTATTGCGGAAGATGTATATTATCCTGGTGAATCAGAAACTGAAGAATACTATATGTCTGTATTATTAAATCGATCAACCGGTAGAAATATGATCATGTATTCTACTGAAGGTGGAATGGACATCGAAACCGTTGCCGAAGAAACACCGCATTTAATATTTACTGAAGAAATTGATCCTGCTGTTGGTTTATTACCATTTCAAGCAAGAAGAGTAGCATTTAACTTAGGATTGTCTGGTTTGGCTTTTAAAGAAATGGTGAAGTTTGTTATGTCATTATATACGGCATATATAAAATCTGATTCATCATTATTTGAGATCAACCCTGTATTAAAAACAAGCGATAATAAGATTATGGCTGTTGATGCAAAGGTTACTATTGATGATAATGCCTTATTTCGCCATAAAGATTACCAAGCATTGAGAGATATAAGAGAAGAGAATCCAATTGAAGTTGAAGCAAGTGCTCTCGGTTTGAATTATGTAGATCTTGATGGAAATGTTGGATGCATGGTAAATGGAGCTGGATTAGCAATGGCTACTATGGATTTAATTAAACAAGCTGGAGGAGAACCTGCAAATTTCCTAGATGTTGGAGGAACAGCCGATGCTGCACGGGTTGAAGCTGCTTTTAGAATTATTTTAAAAGATCCAAACGTAAAGGCTATTTTAATCAATATTTTTGGAGGTATAGTTCGTTGTGATCGTGTTGCACAAGG
This sequence comes from uncultured Flavobacteriaceae bacterium, assembly GCA_964487005.1. Taxonomy (GTDB): domain Bacteria; phylum Bacteroidota; class Bacteroidia; order Flavobacteriales; family Flavobacteriaceae; genus CAZAPO01. Next base: position 3,182 of record CAZAPO010000214.1, on the reverse strand, counting down.
AGTGATTGATGCTTATAAAAATATGGGAACCATTGAAGTGCCAATAATTGTTAGGCTTCAAGGTACTAATGCAGATATTGCAAAAGAATTGATTGATAGCTCTGGTTTAGATGTTCAAAGTGCCGTTCAATTTCAAGAGGCTGCCGATAAGGTTCAGGCCGTTCTAGCTTAGACAACATATACATATATATTATAAAGAGTAGTGGGTTTCACTACTCTTTTTTCTTGCCTAATTTTTGACCCTCACCAACCATGTCTAATGTTAATTGTGTATTAATTAACGTTAAACATAAGTTAATTCGTAAAATACACTGTAACAATTACGTTTTATAGTCAGTCTATTAGATGTCAATCAATTTTTATCAATCAATTAAAAACGAACAATTATGAGACAATTAAAAGCTTTACTGCTAGTAGCAGCGTTAACATTTAGCAGTGTACTTATGGCAAGTACTAACCCGGAAGATCGCGCAACTGAATCTGCAACTATTACAAATAGTATTGGAAAACTTCTTAAAGACCCAGGATTTGTAATCGACAATGAAATTACCGCTAACGTAAGGTTGGTATTAAATAAGAACAACGAATTAGTTGTATTATCAGTAGACTCTGAAGATAGCAGCATTGTGGGCTATATTAAAAGTAGATTAAACTACCAGAAATTATCAGAGTCTTTTGAAACTCTTGAAGGAGAATTTATAGTTCCTGTAAGAGTCACTCCAGAAGATTAAAATCTTCATTTGAATTAGTCTTGAAACTCCTAAGAAAACCTTAGGAGTTTTTTAATGCTTCTTATTAACATATGATAATATTGTTTTTGATCGATTTGGGTCAAAACGCAACGAACAATTATTCAATTTAGTATATTAAATAAAAATATATAAAAATCTGAAAATCAAATAGTTAAACCTGTTTTAACATGTAAACTCCAAAAAATGCATGATAAAATGCTATTTTTTTTTCGATGAGATACATTATATCGACGATTATAAAAGGTCAATTATCTCTACTTTTATGTAATAAATTATTTAATTCACCTTCGGCTATGATAAATCGTGTTGAAAAGTTAAGTCTGCTGTCCGAAATGATAGCATTCGCCCGAATTGATAATAGCTTAAAAGAAATAGAGTACAATTTCTTACTTGGAGTAGCTAAACAGCTTGAAATAACCAGGGAAGATTTTGACTATTTACTTGACAATCCTGTAACGCATATACACCTTAAATCGCATAGCGAACGTATCGTGCAGTTTCATCGATTGGTTTTACTTATGAACTTAGACGGAGAAGTTGATGAAAAAGATATGATTCGACTTCACAATTTTGGGTTGAGAATGGGACTTGGTTACGAGGCCATTACCAAAGTATTGGATTTAATGGAAAGTTTTCCTCAGAAAGTCATTCCGCCCGATTTTTTAATAGATATATTTAAAACTCAGTACAACTAAAAAGCAAACTATAGCAAAACTATACTTTTAACTGATCTAATTTGGTTTGATAAGCCTTAATTTCATCCCTTACTTGTGCTGCTAAAACAAAATCTAATTCTTTGGCAGCTTGCTCCATAAGTTTGCGTTTTTCCCGAATCTTTTTTTCTAGCTCAGGTTTAGTAAGATATTCGCTTTCTGTTTCGGCAGCTTTTAAAGCTTGTTGCTCATAGTAATAGGTACTTACCGAGTTTTTAGAAAGTGCATTACTCAGGCTTTTGTTTAATGGCTGCGGGGTAATATTATTGGCGGCATTATAGGCCATTTGTTTTGATCGACGATAATTTGTCTCATCAATGGTTCTTTGCATACTTCCAGTAATTTTATCTGCGTACATAATTGCTTTACCACTAACGTGTCTGGCAGCTCGCCCAACAGTTTGAGTTAACGAGCGTTGTGATCTTAAGAAACCTTCCTTGTCTGCATCAAGTATTGCCACCAATGACACCTCTGGAAGATCTAAACCCTCACGTAGCAAGTTTACTCCAACCAATACATCAAATAACCCCTTTCTCAAATCTTGCATTATTTCTACCCGCTCTAACGTATCTACATCACTGTGTATATAACGTACTCTTATTTGAATTCTAGCTAAATATTTGGTTAGCTCTTCCGCCATTCTTTTTGTTAAAGTGGTCACAAGAGTGCGCTCATCTTTCTCAACGCGCTGCTGTATTTCTTCTATTAGATCATCAATTTGATTTAAACTAGGGCGCACTTCTATTTCGGGGTCAAGGAGCCCAGTGGGTCTAATAACTTGTTCAACATAAACACCATCAGTCTTTTGTAATTCGTAATCTGCCGGAGTGGCGCTAACATAGATTACTTGATTTTGAAGTGCTTCAAACTCTTCAAATTTTAAGGGTCTATTATCCAGTGCTGCTGGAAGTCTAAAACCGTATTCAACCAAGTTTTCTTTTCTGCTTCTATCTCCACCGTACATGGCATGTACTTGCGATATGGTTACATGACTTTCGTCTACAACCATTAAAAAATCATCTGGGAAATAATCTAATAAACAGAAAGGTCTTGTACCCGGTTGTCGCCCATCGAGATACCTTGAATAATTTTCTATTCCAGAGCAATAGCCTAATTCACGTATCATTTCTAGATCAAACTCGGTACGCTCTTTTAATCGCTTGGCTTCTAAGTGTTTTCCAATTTCTTTAAAATAATCATGCTGCTTCACCAAATCGTCTTGAATGTCCTTAATCGCATTTTGAAGAATTTCAGGTGATGTTACAAATATGTTTGCGGGATAAATATTTAAACGGTCGTAACGCTCAATGACTTTATTGGTGTTGATATCAAATGCTTCGATGTCTTCTATTTCATCACCAAAAAAGTGAATTCTATACGCTTCATCTGCGTAACTAGGATATACATCTACTGTATCTCCCTTAATTCTAAAATTGCCGTGCGTAAACTCTCCTTCTGTTCTAGAATACAGACTTTGAACCAAACGGTGCAAAAGTTTAGTTCTGGATATAACCTGATCTCGTTCAAGTTCAATTACATTCTTTTGAAACTCCACCGGGTTTCCAATTCCATACAAACAAGAAACCGAAGCTACCACCAGCACATCTCGTCTTCCAGACAAAAGGGAAGAGGTTGTACTTAAACGTAGTTTTTCAATTTCTTCATTAATGGATAGATCCTTTTCTATATAAGTACCAGAAACTGGGATATAGGCTTC
>CAZAPO010000213.1:0-3735 GCA_964487005.1 uncultured Flavobacteriaceae bacterium | reverse complement strand
TGTAATAGATGATCTAGACCAACTGGTTCAACGGGTTGAAAGGGCTCAAGAACAAAAAGAAACCCTGTCTATTGCTTATCACGGGAACATTGTTGATGTTTGGGAGAAATTTGCCGAAGCCAATTTACATGTTGATCTAGGTAGCGATCAAACCTCTTTACATAACCCATGGGCAGGAGGTTATTATCCTGTTGGAATTTCTTTTGAAGAGGCCAATACAATGATGGCCAATGCTCCAGAGAAATTTAAAGCCAAAGTGCAAGCATCACTACGTCGTCATGCCGCAGCAATAAACAAGCATACGGCTAGAGGCACTTACTTCTTTGACTATGGTAATGCTTTCTTGCTGGAAGCTTCTCGTGCTGGTGCAGATATTATGGCTGCCAATGGTATTGACTTTGCCTATCCGAGTTATGTTCAAGATATTATGGGACCTATGTGTTTTGATTTTGGTTTTGGTCCATTTAGATGGGTGTGTACATCAGGTAAGCCTGAGGATCTTCAAAAAACTGATGCTATTGCCTGCAATGTACTTGAGGAACTCATGAAAAACAGTCCTGAAGAAATTAAGCAGCAAATGGCCGATAATATTCAATGGATTAAGGGTGCTCAAGAAAACAAATTGGTGGTTGGCTCACAAGCCAGAATCTTATATGCCGATGCCGAAGGGCGTATGAAAATTGCGAAGGCTTTTAATGATGCTATTGCAAGAAATGAGATTGGTTATGTGGTACTTGGTCGTGACCATCATGATGTTTCTGGAACCGATTCGCCATATAGAGAAACGTCTAATATTTACGACGGATCACAGTTTACTGCAGACATGGCTATTCACAATGTTATTGGTGATAGCTTTAGAGGTGCTACCTGGGTAAGTATTCACAATGGTGGTGGTGTTGGATGGGGAGAAGTTATTAATGGCGGATTTGGTATGGTTCTTGATGGTAGTATGGATGCCGAAAGGCGCTTAAAATCAATGCTTTTTTGGGATGTAAACAATGGCATTTCACGAAGAAGTTGGGCAAGAAACGAGGAGGCTATATTTGCCATAAAGCGAGCAATGAAGGAAGAACCCAACTTAAGAGTTACACTTCCAAATTTTGTTGATGATAGCTTATTAAACGCGTTTTAACCATAAATAAAGTTGTTATGAAAAAGTCTATTAAATTTCTGTCGGTTGCTTTTGTTCTTGTTTTTGCTACCTCCTGTGTTTCGGTGAGAGTTGCTTCAGATTATGATAGAGAAGCAAATTTTGGTGAATATAAAACCTTTGCATTCTTTAAATCTGGTGTTGACAAAGCGCAAATAAGCGACCTTGACAAACGACGAATTCTTCGTGCGATTGAGTCTGAATTATTGGCTAAAGGATTTACAAAATCTAATAATCCCGACTTACTGGTGAGTATTTTTACAAAATCCAGAGAAAAAATTAATGTATACAACAACAATGGCTGGGGACCTTATGGCTTTGGCTGGGGTTGGGGATGGAATCCTTGGTTTTGGAACGATTTTAACAATACATCAGTGACGCGTTCTACCGAGGGAAGATTATTTATTGACCTTATTGATGCCAATAAAAAAGAGTTGGTATGGCAAGGGTCTGGGATTGGGCATATACCAACCCAATCAATGGAAAAGAAAGAAGAAAGAATTAAAGCGTTTGTAAAAAGTATCATGGAGAAATATCCTCCTGGAGCTGGAAAATAAACAACAAAAAAAAGCGCCTCGAAATCGAGGCGCTTTTTTTATTTATGATCTAATTATTAATTCTTGATGGTAGACGCTACTTTCATCTTGACCTCATAAGACATTTTAAGGTCATTTAATACATTTAATGCTTCCTCTATGTAAACGTCTTTACTTAAGCTCTCATGCCATCTCTCGCGCTTTGTTTTAAGTGTAGAATCTTGTTCCATCATAGCAATTTCGTATGGCAATGATTTAAAGGTTAGGTTATTGGTATAATCGGCTAACTTATCAAACCGTTTTGCCTCTTCTTCGTTACTATCTAGCTTCGCTTTGTACTGGGCATAGTTTAATGAGAAATCTGTACGATCTCTAATCTTTTTGATCCATTTTGCATTCTCATCAATTAAGGTAAGCTGCTCACTTTGTTGCATACGTTCTGTACTTTTCTTGATGGTTTCTTTATAATCAAAATAGCTTTTCCACTCTGTATATTCTGCTGGAGCAATCTTATCCCATGGTAGTGGGTTGTCTTGATCCTTTTCTCCAATATCTATATAACTATATCTATCTGGTACCACAACATCACTCTTTACCCCTTCTAATTGGGTTGAGCCACCATTAATTCTATAAAATTTTTGGGTGGTAAACTTAAGCGCTCCCATATCACCGCTGGTATTATTTCTTACCATACGGTTAAGATCTAATACATTTTGTACGGTTCCTTTACCATAGGTTTGCTTGCTTCCAAGTACTATAGCACGTTTATAATCTTGCATGGCTGCTGCCAATATTTCTGAGGCCGATGCCGATAACTCATTAACTAATATCACAAGCGGGCCATCCCATACAATAGAGCGATCTTTATCACTCAGTACCTCTCTTGGCTCTCCTGTAGTTCTTACCTGTACAACAGGGCCTTCTTTAATAAACAACCCAGCCATATCGACCACCGTTTTTAAAGAACCTCCTCCATTATTTCTAAGATCTAGAACCAGTCCTTCCATCCCTTCGGCCTTTAGGCGTTCTATTTCTTTTTTAATGTCACTCGCTGCATTACGTTTGTTATAGTTCTCAAAGTCTACGTAAAACTTTGGTAAGTTGATCACTCCAAAAGTTTTACCTTCTTTTTGAACCGTCGATGACTTTGCATAGGTTTCTTCTAATACTATTTCGTCTCGTGGTATCCTTAAATCTTCAATGGTACCATCTACTTTCTTCAAGGTTAAAATCACATTAGTACCCTTTGGCCCTTTGATAAACTTAACCGCATCATCTAAACGCATACCAACAATATTCACACCTTCTTCTTCATCTTCTTGTCGTACTTTTAAAATAATGTCTCCTACCTCTAATTTGTTTTGTCTCCATGCAGAGCCGCCAGAAATTATTTCGTTCACTATAATATTGTCCATACGTTTTTGCAATCTCGCACCAATACCTTCATATCTTCCAGACATTTCTGCATCAAAGCGGTCTTTGTCATCTGGCACAAAATAAAAAGTATGCGGATCAAACTCTTCTACAATGGCGTTGATGTATACAGAAAACCAATCTGCTCTCCTTCTATCATCAATAAAATCATACATTTCATCAAGTGAACGTTTGGTAGCATCACGCGCTTCTATTTCTCGCTCGCTCTCTGATTTTACCACAAAGTCTCTACCTTCATCGGCCAATGATTTTTCACGTTCTAAATCGCTCATGTTTTCTAGGCGCTCCTGTGTAAGCTCCTGCTCGACACTTAAATCATGGTAGTTAGCAATACTTGAAAACTTGAGCTGCTTACGCCAGCGCTCTTTCATTTCCTTTTTATTTTTGGCATAAGATTGTGCCTCATAATCGGTATCAAAGGTTTCCTCCAATGTGAAATCAAACGGTGTATTTAACACCTGCTTATACATTTCTTTTGACTCTTCTATTCGTTGAATTAAACGCTCATGCGTTAAATCAAAGAATGACAGGTCATAGGCCATAATTTGATCATCGAGTTCTTCTTTATACTTCTCAAACTCATCAATATCAGATTGATAGAAATAACGTTTAAAT
>CAZAPO010000212.1:0-3980 GCA_964487005.1 uncultured Flavobacteriaceae bacterium | reverse complement strand
AGCAACAACATCTATATCTTTATGACTTCCTCTATCAAGGATATAATCTCTAACAAAACCACCAATCACGTAACTATCAAGGCCTAATTCTAATGCCGATTTGGAGATAATTGAAAAAATAGGATGTTCTAGTGCTTCTTTATAGTTCATGGATATTAAACTCCAATTTTCAAATTCCAAACTCCAATTGTTGATCAGAATCTGGCGTCCGAAATATTACTGCTATTTTCTAATAATTGTAACTGCTCCATCACCTGTTAGTTTAATAATTGATGAAGCTTTACCATTTATTTTATTGCGCTGCAAATTTACAACATAGTCGACACCTTTTAAAATGTCTTGCTCTATTTCTTTGAAGCTTTTTGGTGAAGGTTGATGACTAATATTTGCTGAAGTGGATACGATGGGTCTTTTATACTTTTTAAGTAGTTGATTACAAAATCCATCTCTAACTACTCTAATAGCTAAAGTATTATCATCTGCAATAATATTTTCGGCAACGCGAAGTGGTCTGTCATAAATTATGGTTGTTGGTTTGTTTGCATATTTTAATATATCGTATGCCACTTCTGGAATTTCTTCTACATACTGATTGAGCATTTTAAAATCACTAACAAGGCAAATCATTGATTTTGATTCTTCACGTCTTTTCAATTGGTAAATTCGCTTAATAGCATCGTAATTTGTTGCATCGCAACCTATACCCCAAATTGTATCTGTTGGATACACGATTATACCTCCTTTTTTTAGTACATCTATTGTTTTATTGACCTCTTCGTTTAATTGTGTGCTCATTTAAGTACTTGCGTTTTACTTCTGCTTTTGCCTGCAAATTTACTATTAGTTTTCAACATTGAATTAAAACTTTGTAATATTGCGGCATGGTAAAGAAATTCGACAAATCCTTTTTGGCGGCAGAGAATCAGATTGATGCTTTTGTGCACAATTTTAAATCGACTGGGACGATGCTCGGAAATGAGAAACGAAATACCATAAAAACTTTTGATCTTGAAGGCAAGACTATAAATATTAAATCGTTTCAAGTCCCAAACATTTTTAATCAAATTGCCTATAAATATTTTAGAAAAAGTAAAGCTCAAAGGTCCTTTGAGTATGCAGAACGTTTGTTAAAAATGGGAATTGGAACTCCTAAACCTATTGCATTTTATGAGTACTCAAAATTTGGATTGTTTACTAGAAGTTATTACATAAGTGAGCATTTAGATTATGATCTAACATATAGAGAACTTATTAGAGATTTAAAGTACCCAGATCATGAAAAAATAGTGAGAGCATTTACTAAGTTCACATTTAAAATGCATGAGAATAACGTTCATTTTTTAGATCATTCACCAGGTAATACACTTATTAAAAAGGTGGGTGATACCTATGAATTCTATTTGGTTGATCTAAATAGAATGCGTTTTGAACCACTAAATTATGTTTCTCGGATTAAAAATTTTGAGAGGCTAACTGTTCATGAATCTATGGTAAAATTAATGAGTGAAGAATACAGTAAGTTAATAAACAAACCCTTTTTAGAGGTGTTTAACTTAATGTGGACCCTAACAGAATCATATCAAAAGAAGTTTTATAAAAAGAGGGCTTTAAAGAGAAGACTAAAATTTTGGAAGAAATAGGTTACTTTCTATTCTTTCTTAATAACCATAGCTTCACATATCTCATAAAAACAACATAGGCTTGCATATACCCAATGGTTAACCCAACAACACCATCTCTAAAACCACTTTGAATAAAATAATGTTTGAAGAACCCCCAAAAGGGTTTAATTACAAAGTGATAAGGTGTTAATCTACTAGTTTTTTTATCGTAATCCTTGGCTTGCCAAGAAGCATATCGATTCATTTTTTCAACATATTTGTCGAAAGTCACATAAGTATTGTGATATAATTTTTGGTCTAGTTTACCAATCTTACCTTCGGCAATAATTTCTGCATGAACGTGTTTGTCTTCATATTTGCAATAGTCTCTTTTAAAAAGTCTTATAACGCTATCGTTGCGCCAACCACTATAATTAACTCTTTCACCCATAAAGTGATTGTTCCGGCCAATCCAATATGCAACTATGTCATTGGTGGAATTTTGAAGAATTTTTAAAATCTCTTCTTTTAGGTCAGGAGTAACACGCTCATCTGCATCTACTAATAATATCCACTCATGTTTTGCTTGTGGTATGGCCCAATTCTTTTGAGAAGCCGAATATTTATATTCTCTTCTTATAACTTTTGTGGCCAGCTCTTGAGCTTTTTCATAGGTGCCATCTGTACTAAAGCTATCTACAACCAGAATTTCATCGGCAAAACTAACCGAAGCAATTACCTTTTCGATATTATGAATTTCGTTTCCTACTGGTATAAGAGCGGTAAGCTTATGCATGGGCATTTAATTGTTGGTAAAAATAATTATTTTTGCCCCAATCTTTAATTTTTCTATGGCTAAACCTAACATTTCTGTAATAATTAGTACCTATAATTCTGAAGCTTGGTTAGAGAAGGTACTTTGGAGTTATGAAGCACAAACCTATCGTGACTTTGAAGTTGTTATTGCTGATGATGGATCTAAACAACCTACCTTCGATCTAATCGAACGATTGCAGAAAGAAGTTCATTACCCCATTAAACATGTTTGGCATGAAGACGATGGTTTTCAGAAATCGATGATACTTAACAAGGCAATTGTTGCTTGTAGCTCCAATTATATATTAATGAGTGATGGTGATTGTATGGCTAGAAAAGATTTTATTGAAGTTCATATAAACAATAGAGAGGATGGTTATTTTTTATCTGGTGGTTATTTTATGTTACCCATGAAGATATCAGAAATGATAACTAAAGAAGACATTTTGTCTCAAGATTGTTTTAATGTTGATTGGTTAAAAGCAAATGGGCTGAAATCGTCATTTAAAAACAACAAATTAACGGCTTCTGGATTTACTGAGAAGCTATTAAATATGGTAACCCCAACAAATGCTAGTTGGAATGGCCATAATGCCTCTGGATGGAAAAAAGATATTGTTGGAATTAATGGATTTGATGAGCGTATGCAATATGGTGGGCAAGATCGTGAATTAGGTGAACGTCTTTTTAATAAAGGTATTAAATCGAAACAAATAAGATATAGCGCAATTTGCCTGCATTTAGATCATCCTAGAGGCTATAAAACAGCTGAATCTATCAATAAGAATTTAGCTATAAGAGCTACTACTAAAAAAGAAAGGAAAGTCTGGACTGATTTTGGAATAGAGAAAAAAAACTAGCTCAAGCAGTCTATATATCTTTTACCTTCAGGGATGTTGGGTAATTTTATTTTGTCACCAAGAATTTTATCATATCCTTCGGGTTTAAAATCGTGTCGACCATCTCCAGGATAAAAAGTCATTTCACCAAAATATATTTTATTGTTTACAGAATAGAAGTCAACTCTAACAAATGGGAATGGTTCAGAAAGAATTTTTGCTAATCTTTCCATTTCCTCCAAGGTTTCAGGTTTGGGGTAATCTGCATGATACATTTTGACTTTTCCCTTTGTAATTGGAAGCTTATTCCATTGCATATCATAGTAGCATCGATAATGCTCATCACCTCTACCTAAATCAATCTGTACCATATCTACTATACCTTGATAGCAGTAAAATTTATAGTCGTTTAATACTTTCTTACCTTCTTCTTTTAAAAATTTTTCGGCAATTACTCGCGGAGGAACATCTTTATAAGCCCATTCTAGACCAGACCTATAGTAGTAATTTCTACCTAACCACTTATTAACAAGTTTCTTAGTTTTTTTGAGGTCTAGTTTAGACTTGTCTTCTACAACTAAATTAAAATTACAGCCATGTACACCTTTCAATACAAACTGGTTGGGTAAGGCTTCAAAATCGATAGCTTCAAATTGGTTATATACACCTAAGAGGTCATTCAAATATTGTTCGCCAATTTTATCGGCAATGTATGGTCTAACAC
>CAZAPO010000211.1:0-6875 GCA_964487005.1 uncultured Flavobacteriaceae bacterium | reverse complement strand
GACAGAACTAGTGAAAGGGCACAAGAAGAATCAAGGCGAAGCGGGGGCCGTGATGACGATCTGTTTGGGCGTCCTATGGATTTTTCTGATAAAGACCTGGCCGACGGTAGCGAGCAAGGTGATGATAAAGAAGCCAAACCTAGTAAGCTATATTCCTATAAAATTCCATGGAATGTTAGACTGGCGTATACCGTTAACTATAATAACACTAGAAGACAAAACGAAATTTCGTCGCATTCTTTGATGTTCTCTGGTGATGTTGATATTGCACCAAGATGGACCATTGGGGCTTCTTCTGGTTACGATTTAAAGAATAAAGGAATTACCTATACGCAATTACGTTTTGAAAGAGACTTACAAAGTTGGCGCATGAACTTCTCATGGATTCCGTTTAGTGCCAATAAACAATGGAATTTCTTTATTGGAATTAAATCAAGTATTTTACGTGATATTAAATACGAACAACGTAGACAACGAGATCGACAATTATAAACCAACACTATAATGAGTAAGCAAATAATTACCACCGATAAAGCCCCGGCTCCTATTGGGCCTTATAATCAAGCTGTACTAAGCGGCAATACCTTATACACATCTGGTCAAATAGCCTTAGACCCGAATACCATGGAATTAGTCTTGGATGATATTGCTACCGAAACGAAACTCGTCATGGAAAATATGAAGGCCGTATTAGCTGCTGCTAATATGACTTTTGAAAATGTGGTAAAGACTTCCATTTTTATTAGTGATATGAATAATTTTGGAGCTATTAATGAGGTGTATGGCAGTTACTTTGATAATGCTACTGCTCCAGCGAGAGAGACCGTAGAAGTTGCTTGTTTACCTAAGAATGTAAATGTTGAAATTAGTATGATTGCAGTGAAGTAGTTTGTAACTTACTACTTGCTATATACAATTTCTCATCGAGAAGTTACTACAAATTACTAATGTGGTACTTTACCAATCCTTCGATTGGTCTTCGTTGAAAATTACCAACTGTAAAGCCCATTTCTTGAGCAATTTCTTTTATTTCGTCTTGCGCATAGAAGGCTATAGACCCAGCAAAATGCACTGGCACGCTATCTAAGACATCCTTAAACTGCATGATGTAGTTTCTAGTAAACAAGCGAATACCGTCTTTGATAAGTTTTTGTATATAGGCCGATTCTTTGTTTAAAAACATAAATTCGGCAAAATTGGCCAGATATGCATTGGGATTCCCTTCTTTGTAAAGATTAAACTTTATATAGTCAGAATCCATATTGTAACGTTCTGCAAATGAAACTTTTAGTTCCTCCGGCATATGATTAAAATAGTAATCTCTAATTAACTGTTTTCCGTAATAATTACCAGAAGCATCATCCATTAGTGTATATCCTAATGACTTTACACGCTGGTGCAAGTTATTACCATCAAAATAACTGCAGTTTGATCCTGTGCCTAAAATACAAACTACTGCAGCTTCATGGTTATTAGCAATGGTAGAATATACAGCTGCGTAAGTGTCTTCTTTTACAACAACCTGCGCATTAGTAAAAATTTCTTCTAAGACCGATCTTAAGAGTTCTCGCGGTTTTTCTGTTCCACATCCTGCGCCATAAAAGAATAAATACGACACCATTTTACTATTGGCTATTAAGGTTTCGTTTTTTAGAATTCTTCGTTTTAGCTTTTCCCTAGATAATATCGCTGGATTCAATCCTTTAGTACGCATTTTCTCCAGAACTTGCTCGCCTTCTCTATTTATGGCTAGCCAATCACATTTTGTGGAACCGCTGTCTACAATTAAAATCATAAAGGGAAGATAAAAAAATAAGCCATTAAAAAACTTAACGGCTTATTTTATATTGAAAACAATTAAAGTGAATTTACATGTAATGCGAGGTCGACTAATTTGTTTGAATATCCAAACTCATTGTCGTACCAAGAAACAATCTTAAAGAAATTTGAATTTAACTCAATTCCTGCCCCTGCATCAAAGATACTGGTGCGCACATCGCTCACAAAATCTTGAGATACCACAGACTCCTCTGTATACCCAAGTACATTTTTTAATGAACCTGACGCTGCATCTTTCATCGCTGCTTTAATTTCTTCGTAAGACGTAGCTTTATCTGTTTTAACCGTCAAGTCAACCACAGAAACATTTGCCGTTGGTACTCTAAAGGCCATACCTGTTAATTTTCCATTTAATTCTGGAATTACTTTACCTACTGCCTTTGCTGCACCAGTTGAAGCTGGAATGATGTTTAGTAATGCACTTCGACCGCCTCTATAATCTTTTCTTGAAGGTCCATCTACAGTAAGCTGAGTTGCTGTTGTGGCGTGCACTGTTGTCATTAATGCTTCGGCAATTCCGAAGTTATCGTTAATTACTTTAGCAACTGGAGCTAAACAGTTTGTTGTACAAGAGGCATTTGAAACTATATTATCTGATGCTTTTGCTTCATGATGGTTAACACCCATTACAAACATTGGTGCATCTTTACTTGGTGCTGAGATCACTACCTTTTTTGCTCCAGCATCTATATGATATTGCGCCGTATCGAGCGTAGTGAAGATACCTGTACACTCTGCAACCACATCTGCTCCTACCTCGTCCCATTTTAAATTTTTTGGGTCTCTTTCTGCTGTAATTCTTACTACTTTCCCATTCACTACTAAATGTCCGTCTTTTACTTCTACATCACCATCAAAACGGCCATGTACCGAGTCGTACTTCAATAAATATGCTAAATGCTCTACGTCTAGTAGATCGTTAATTGCTACTACATCTACATCTGGTCTGTTCACAGTCGCTCTAAATACTAATCTTCCAATACGACCAAATCCGTTAATTCCTATTTTCATTTTGTGTTAATTATTTACTTGTTTTTAATTAGGTGCTCATTATATCTGATACACGTAGTAATTCTAAATTTATTTTTGATTTTCCTTTTATTGCACTTTCTAATGGTGACAACTCCATTTTGTTATTCTGTAGTCCTACCATAAAATTGCTCTTACCTTCTAAAAGGCTTTCTACTGCTTTCACACCCATTCTACTCGCTAATACACGGTCAAAGCATGATGGCGATCCTCCCCTTTGTATATGTCCTAGAACCGATACGCGTACATCGTAATACGACATATGTTCATCGACGTATTCTTTAAGTTCAAAAACATTCTTACCTATCTTATCACCTTCTGCTACTATTACAATACTCGAGGTTTTACCAGTTTGCTTGCTTCTTTTTAATGACTCTAATAATCTATCTAATCCTAGATCTTCTTCTGGTATTAATATCTCTTCTGCACCACCAGCAACACCTGCATTTAAAGCTATATGCCCTGCATCACGCCCCATTACTTCTATAAAAAATAAACGATCATGTGAACTTGCAGTGTCTCTAATTTTATCTATAGCTTCTACTACTGTATTCAAAGCAGTATCATATCCTAAGGTATGTGTAGTACCGTGTATATCATTATCTATGGTACCTGGAATACCTATCACCGGGAAATCAAATTCCTGGTTAAAAATTAGGGCTCCTGTGAAAGTTCCGTCTCCTCCAATGGTTACCCATGCATCTATTCCTTCGGCTTTTAAATTGTTGTAAGCCTTTTGTCTTCCTTCCTTGGTTCTAAATTCTTTGGATCTTGCCGATTTTAATACAGTACCTCCTTTGTTGATGATACCTTTTACACTTCTGGCATTTAATGGTCTGAAGTCTCCTTGAATAACACCGTCATAACCATGATATATACCTACACATTCAATACTATGATATGCGCAAGTACGAACTACCGATCTTATAGCTGCATTCATACCTGGTGCATCTCCACCAGAGGTCATTACAGCAATCTTGCGAATTTCTTTTGGCATATTCAGTCTTAATCTTTTGTGATGTAAAATTACTAAACTTGGCCTATTAAATGGCCAAAGTTTACCATAATTTAACCTAAAGTGCGCTCAAACGTTTTCGTAGCCTAACAGCCTAAAAGCTGCCTTAATTGTTGACCTTTGTCGTTTTTTTGGCGTCCGCCTTTTTGTAGTTGATAAAGCTTGGGCTAAATCTGGAGTCTTTGTCATCTGCAATGTTATCTGCAGCCTTCTTTTTACTAAATATCTTTTGGAATAATTCTTTGAGGTTATCAAATTCTACGTTGTATGATAATCCTATTCCTTGTGTGTATCCAATTTGTTCTCCAAAATATTGTATACTATTCTCTCTATTAAAGAACTTAAGTGACAGTGTGCGATCTTCGTTAATAAGCATTTCTACTTCAAAATTACCTGCTATTACGGTTTCACTTACGCCACCTATTGGTACTCCTACTTGTCCGTTGACTAAGATATTATCACTAAGTTGTGTTGATAACTCAACACCAATTTGTCCATCAGTTTCAAAATCTGGTGTTGCCTGTCCTGGATCAAAAACGAGGTTCCAATCTACAGCACCTCCGTCTGTTGATATTATTTCATTTAAAACTGATTGTATTCTATCTGACACAAGCCCTACTACATCTTGCCCTAATGCTATATCACTTAATTCACTTCTAAACGACCCAGTTGCCAAAAGTGAAATAACCTGTAGTTCTTTACTATCTCTATCGTTTAGCCTGTATTGTAATTCTGAATTTAAAGTAGAATTCACACTCGGGAAGCTTAAGTCATAGTCGATTGTAGGCTTTTCTAACTGGTCTGTTAGATGTATTTTCACCTCTACCGGAATACTTCTGTTGATTGGGTTTTCTAATAAAACCGATGGATTTGCCCGAATCTTATCATAAACCGCTTCTATATTTATCTGAGCTTGTAATGGATTTCCTTCCCATACCAATGTACCTCCTGGTAATACATTAAACTCTTTCTCGATCACTCCCTGATAACTAAAATTATAGGTTCCTTCTGTTACCAGAAAATCCCCATACATTTCAAAAACTCCATTTGTGGTTATTCGAGTTAATAATTGTCCGTTACCACGCCCTTTAATTGAACTTCCGGTACTTCTGTCCATAATAATTTCTATCTCGGCATTTTCATTCACATCGAGATCAAAATTCATTTCTAGACCCTTCACCTGTTCTATCAAGGTTCCTTCGGTACTAATTTGTGCCAATTTTTCTTCTTCGCTAATTATGCGAATAAAAGAGTTGTTACCAAAAGTGGCTGTGTCTGTCATTGGAATGTTAAATACGGTTCCTTCTTCTGACGACACCTCTGCATTGATCACCAATTGGTCTGTGGGGCCATTAATATCTAAATTTCCAGCAACAAAAGCACGACCATAATACAATGCATCTTCCTGATAATCAGTATTTAAAACTAAAAGTCTATCTGAATTAATTGCTAATCCTAATCTCCAGTTTGAAAAATTAACATGGTCAATATTTCCACTTAAGGTAGCTCGTGAGAAGAATTCAGAGTCGGTTAATCTTGCGTTATTAAAAATAAAACTTTGCCTTTCAAGATCAATTTGGGTTTCATCTTCAAAAGCATAATCTATGTTTAAATAAGGTATACTAAGTCCGCCACCATCTAAGCTCAATTCTCCATTAATTTGAGGTCGTTGCAATCTACCAGAAACTTTCGCATATCCCGATAATTCTCCTCTAATATTGTCTATGACGCCTTCTCCAAATGGATTCAATGGGTTTAACATGAACTCTTCGAAATTCACATCGAGATCAATGGTAGAATTATTTCCAGAGAAGTTAAGATTTCCAGTAACGGCCAAGGACTCTGTATCATCTTCTTTTAAACTAACGTCTACCGTGTAATTAGTCAATGATTGATTTCCTGTAATATTCGCATTGAATGAACCAAGGTTAAAGTCGTTTACCTTAAAATTATCAATCGTAATATTGGAGGTAGGTACATAGATACCTGTGTTTTGAGTAATATTAAGCTTTCCATTAACATTTCCTGCTAAGGCCAAACTATCTATATCAGGGGTAATTTTTGCCAGCTCTACATCTTTAAAATCTAGATTGATATTTTTAGTAGTAGAATCTCTTACCACTCCATACAAATTAATGGCTTCTTCTTCATGACTTACACGCAAGGCACGCACCTGTATTTCATTAAATGCTCTATCAAATTCAATTTTATTAAACCTGTCTTTATTTTCATTAATGTACCATTCATTATCTCTAAAAGTAAGGTTTGATTTTCTAAAACCTACCACCGATTTGTTTTCTTCATTAATGGTATAATAAAGATTTAGATCAAAGTTGTCATTATTAAATTTACCTCCTTTAAAATCGGTTTTGATGAACAGTGTATCGTTTTTGGTTACGTTAATTAAGTTCACCTTTGATACGTCATAGTAGCCTGTGCTTACGCTATCTAATTGGATAAAAGTGTTATAAACTGGATTATTATTATCTACTTCTAAATGAATATCGTTTATAAAAATATCCTTGTGCTTTATTTGAGGTGAATTGAACGTAAGCTCAAAATTCTTTGCATTACTTTCAATTCTTCCTTCTAAAAAGGTATTATTGCCCAAGCTTAAATCTGGAACAAATACTTCTGCAATGGTATTGTAAATGTCGAATTTAAAATTGATAAACTGGTCGTCAATAATATCATGTGGTTGATAATTAGCGTAAATACTACCTAGCGAATTATCTACAAGTTTAAAGATGTCTCTAAATAAAAACTTCCCACTCATACTCCCTCGTACTATATCTGGACTATTAATTTCTACATATCTAATATCATCTTCAAAGGTAGATGTGATCTCAAAATCTTTGAAATAGTATTCGTTATTTTCATTTTGATACAAGGTATTTCTAAATCGCACCCTACCAAAAGCATCTTCAAGATCACTGGCGTTCATGGTCATTCTTACATCACTAGTAAGCAATGAAATACTGTCATTTTGAGC
>CAZAPO010000210.1:0-8572 GCA_964487005.1 uncultured Flavobacteriaceae bacterium | reverse complement strand
TGTCATCAGGGTTAATGGCAAGGTTGACACCAATTCTCAAACTATAAAAGCATTTGTGCAGCTATCACATGAAGACTTAAAAGAAGGGATGTATCTAGAAGCCCAATTAATGGCAAAAAGTGAAAGTAATGCCGTAGAGGTTTCTAGAAAGTTACTTATTAATAATGAGCAGCTCTTTATTGTAAAAGACTCTGTTCTTAGCCTAATAAATGTTGAGCCTGTTTACTTTTCTGCAGATCATGCGGTTATTAAAGGAATTGCAGACGGAACGGTATTATTAGCACAGCCTACACCTGGAGCCTATGATGGAATGCAAGTAAAAATATTTGAAGACAAGCAGTGATGAAGAAAGTAATAAGTTATTTCATAAAATTTCCGGTAGCTGTAAATGTGCTCATTATTGCCTTTATTGTTTTTGGAGCCCTCGGCGCTAAATCAATCAAATCATCATTTTTTCCGTTATCAGAGTCGAGATTAATTCAAATTAACCTCACCTACCCTGGTGCCTCACCATCAGAAATGGAAGAAGGCATTGTGTTAAAGATAGAAGATAACCTTAAAGGCATTGTGGGTGTAGACAGAGTGACCTCTGTATCACGCGAGAATTCGGCAACCATTAGTGTTGAAACAGTTAAGGGAGAAGATGTAAATGTAGTTTTAGCCAATGTGAAAAATGCGGTTGATAGAGTGCCTTCATTTCCAAGCGGTATGGAACCTCCCGTTATTGCCAAGGTAGAGAGTATGAGGCCTACTATTAGTTTTACATTAAGTGGTGAGAACATTTCTTTATCTACCTTAAAGCAATATGCCAGAGAGGTAGAAAACGACCTTAGGGGGATTCAAGGAATTTCGCAAGTCATACTTTCTGGATTTCCAGAAGAAGAAATATCTATATCTGTTAGAGAGAATGATCTTCGCGCCTATAATTTATCATTTCAGGATGTCGCAAATGCCGTTAGCAATACCAATATCTTGATTACGGGCGGAAATATTAAAACCTCTGAGGAAGATTATTTGATTAGAGCGCGAAACCGTTCCTATTATGCCAGCGAACTAAACAATATTATCGTGAGGGCACAACCTAATGGCACTATTGTTAGGTTGCAAGATGTAGCCAATGTTAAAGACGACTGGTCTGAAACTCCAGACAGAGTGTTTTTTAATGGTAAAAAAGCTATAAGTATTACAGTAAACAATACTAACAGTGAAGATCTTATCGCATCAGCCGAAGATGTGCGAAACTATATTGATAAATTTAATCAGCAACATGATAATGTAACATTAAATGTTGCCAGTGATAGTTCAATTACCTTAACGCAACGTACAAATTTATTGATTGAAAACGCCACCATGGGAGTACTCCTTGTGCTGTTGTTTTTAGCCATATTTCTGAACGCCCGATTGGCTTTTTGGGTTGCAGTAGGAATCCCAATTTCATTTTTTGGGATGTTTATTTTTGCCGCCCAAATGGGTGTTACTATCAATGTATTGTCGCTATTTGGGATGATCATTGTTATTGGAATTCTCGTTGATGACGGAATTGTAATTGGTGAAAATATTTATCATCACTACGAATTGGGTAAATCACCTATTAGAGCTGCAATCGATGGAACTATGGAAGTGTTACCACCTGTGGTTTCTGCACTGTTAACAACAATGATCGCGTTTTCAACCTTTTTCTTTTTAGATGGACGCTTGGGAGAATTTTTTAGTGAGGTCGCCATTGTAGTTACCTTAACCTTGTTAGTATCTATGGTTGAGGCGCTTATTATCTTACCAGCCCACGTCGCCCATTCAAAAGCATTGCAACGCGAAGGACGAAAATATAATAGAGTTGATGTCATTTTTAGAAAGCTCAACGCAACTTCCGATAAGTGGCTCATTAAATTAAGAGATGCCTTTTACTTGCCGTATCTAAGATTCTTTTTAAAGCATAAGGTTTTGGGTCTTGCCATACCTGTTGCCTTACTTATTTTTAGCATTGGAGCCATTGGAGGTGGAATAGTAGGAACTTCATTTTTTCCAAATATTGCAAGTGACACCGTGGTCGTGAATTTAAAAATGCCTCAAGGAACTAACCAGAGAATTACCGATTCAATCATAACCAATATCGAAGAAAAAGTATGGTTGGTGAATCAAGACTTTACAGAAAGACAATCTGGTGACGATCAAGTTGTACAAAATGTTATTAAACAAATTGGCCCAGGCACCTCTAATGCCACGCTTACAATAAATTTACTGCCTGGTGAATTAAGAGATTTTTCTGCGCAAGCAATTACCAACTCCATTCGGGAAGAAACTGGCAGTATAATTGGAGTGGAGAGCCTCATTTTTGGGTCTGGAACCAATTTTGGGGGACCTCCGGTTGCTGTATCATTACTAGGTAACAATATTGAGGAGCTTAAAGCAGCTAAAAACGAATTAAAGGCCGAATTAACCACCAATTCTGTCTTAAAAGATATTTCCGATAATGATCCGGCTGGTATTAAAGAAATAAGAATTCAATTAAAAGATAAGGCTAATATTTTAGGGGTTAACCTTTTAAATGTAATGAGCCAAGTTCGCGCTGGATTCTTTGGTTTTCAAGCGCAACGTTTTCAGCGTGGTCAGGATGAAATACGGGTTTGGGTTCGTTATAAAAAGGAAGATAGATCATCTATGAAAAACCTAGATGATATGTGGATTAACACACCATCTGGAGCTAAGGTACCGTTTCAAGAAATTGCTACCTACGAAATTGAACGCGGTGATGTTGCGATAAATCATTTAGAAGGTAAAAGAGAGATTCAAATTACAGCTGACCTTACCTCTACCGATGCCAGTGCAACTGACATCTTAGAAGATATTAGAACACGAATAATGCCCGAAATATCGTCAAAGTACCCTACTGTTTCTGCCGCTTATGAGGGTCAAAACAGAGAAGCTTCAAAAGTAATGAACTCTGGTAAAGTAGTAATTCCAATTATTTTGATTTTAATCTACATGGTTATTGCATTTACTTTTAGAACCTACAGCCAACCATTGCTGCTAATGATTATGATACCATTTAGTATTATTGGTGTGGCATTTGGACACTATGTGCATGGATTTCAAATAAACATTTTATCATGGTTAGGTATTATTGCTCTGGTGGGTATTATGGTTAACGATGGTCTGGTACTTATTGGGAAGTTTAATGGATATTTACGCGAAGGAATGAAGTTTGATGAAGCGTTAATCCAAGCAGGAAAATCTCGTTTCAGAGCAATTTTCTTGACCTCCTTGACAACTATTGCTGGTTTAGCTCCATTATTGTTAGAAGGTAGTATGCAAGCACAATTCTTAAAGCCAATGGCCGTATCCATTTCCTACGGTATTGGTATTGCCACAGTATTAACATTAGTGATGTTACCGCTATTACTTTCCATCTCAAATTATTTTAAGGTATTTGTAAAATGGCTTCCGTCTGGAAATAAAATATCAAGAGAAGAAGTTGAAAGAGCGATTATTGAATCAAATTATGAAAACGATGAATTACACTAGAAAATATACTTATCTATTATTAGTTCTTTGTATACAGTTTGGTTATGCACAAAAGGTGCTTACCAAACAGGAAGCAATAGCTATTGCCCTTAAAAATAATTACGGGGTTCGTGTAGCAAATAACAATTTAGAAATTGCAAAAAACAATTCAAGCATTTATAATTCTGGCTATTTACCTACCATTACTGCCAATGCAGGCGCCAACTATAATAATAGCAACCAAGAAATAGAATTTCAAGATGGAAATGTTTTAAGCGTAGATGGTGCAGAAACAAAAAGCTATAATGCCTCGGTTAATATAAACTACACTTTATTTGATGGTTTGGGTAGAAAGTATAACTATGAGCAGCTTAAAGAAACCTATAATCTTACAGAATTACAGGCAAGAGAGGCCATTGAGAACATGCACCTGCAATTGTTTAATGTATATTTTCAGATTGCACGCTTGTATGAAAACACGAGTAATTTAAAAGAAGCCTTAGAAGTATCAAAGCAACGTTTGGAGCGAGCAGAATATCAGTACGAGTATGGTCAAGCTACAAAACTTGAGTTACTCAATGCCGAAGTAGATGTGAACAACGACAGTATTAATTACATCTCGACAAGGCAGTTATACTTAAATGCAAAACGTGACCTAAACATTGTTCTTGGAATTAATAATGATACTGATTACAATGTTGAAACGGATGTCGATTTTATAACGCTCTTATCATTTGAAGAGCTACTAACAAAGGCACAAGAGAGTAATGTGTTAATTGATCAAAGTAATAAGAATATTGCTATAAGTGAATTTAATATTAAGATAAACCGTGCTACTTTTTTACCAAGAGTTGATCTTAATAGTTCGTACGGATGGAATAAAAATGTGAACCCAGCAACCGCCTTTGCCGCTGGTTCAAATGCAACCGGTTTAAATGCAGGTATTAGTCTTTCATGGAATTTATTTGATGGTGGAGCCACGAAAACAAGGGTAGCTAACGCCAAGATTGCCTTAGAAAATCAAAAGATTCTTAAAGAGCAACAGGTTGAGACCCTAGCTAATACTTTAAAGAACACCTATGAAGCCTACAATAATGCACTTTTTGTTCTAGATGCTCAGGAGCAAAATGTCACCACTAATCAAAATAATTTTGAAAGAACTCAAGAGCGATATAAGCTAGGGCAAGTGACCTCTATTGAGTTTAGACAGGCGCAAATAAACCTATTAAATTCTCAAACCGCATTAAATAATGCAAAGTATGACGCCAAATTGGTAGAGTTACAACTCTTGCAACTTTCTGGTGATATATTAAACGTTAATTTCTAGAAAATGGCAATTCTGGAAACATGAAGAATAACTAAAAATAATACTTGAGCTGTTCCTTATCTGTTATTTGTATGTTTCGTTTGACTTGCCATAGGTGGCTATCGGGTTCACCAACTTTTATGGTATAGGTGGTTGCAGTATCAAAAACTTTTGCTTTAAATGTATTTGAAGGTAAACGTAACGAATAGACAATGTCATTTGTCTTTTCATTAATTATCTGTACAACTGGCTTAGTTAACCCACTTATTGCTATAGTTGGTAAATATCCTTTAGCTTTTTTGCCAAAATTATCTTCTTGTTTTATTAATTGAGGCCAACCAGGAAACTGAGCATTAGGTTGGGTAGGATCTTCAAAGCGCCTGAAACAATCTGTTTTTATAGTTCTATCCTTTTTATTAAAAGTTACCAGTCCATAACCAACCGATCTACTATGCAAAATTGCAGGTTCTTTATGCATATTGTGCGGATTGGCAACAGCCTTAACAGTCATTTTATTTCCAAATCCGTCGAAATGATTACCCATATAAGCAGGTTTATTGTAAGTATGATTTTCACTATTTATAGGTGGCCAAAACCTTCTTGGCCAAATATTGTTTAATGCGGGTCCAGCAAAGGCAAAGCCGCTATCACCAAATTCGGTTAATCCATATTGAATGAACGTTGCTAAATGCTGATCTCCAGCGATGTGAAAAGCATACCCTTTTCGTAAAATTTCAATTGCTTTATTACGCTTAGGTACTGGCCATCCATTTGAGTCCATGTCTACCGTTGGTTTGTCACCTTTAATATATTCTCCTTTTTCGGGTATATAGAGCGTTGGAATCACTGAGCCGGTTTTTGCTTCTTTTGGAATGGTAGCTACCGTAGCAAAATTAGTTTGTGATAAAACCGCTTTCATTTGAGCTCCATGTGACCAATCATGAACCCAGGATTCTAAAAACTGTTCCTGCCGTTTCCCCAACAATTCTGCTTCAAGGTGATTATATGCTTTAATATCAAAGGTATCAGACATAATCCAACCATTAAAAACTTCAGCCTCTTGAGGTAGTACTTGTGCAGGTGCCGATTTAAATTTTCGGTCTTCTAGAATTGCGAAGCTAATTCCACCATAATTCCAATGCGTAAAATACACACCAATGTTATTTGAAACAGGTTTGGGGTCAACCGGATCGGGTAAATGACTCGTTTGCGTAAATTGCACCATATTTACCCATTCTGGGTTCATTTTATACCCGCCACTATCTTGAGCCTTAGCTCCGTAGCCATCAACCGTATTTGCTTGTTTGCCCTCTACGCCCCAAATGTTCCCGTGATAAACATCATGATCATCAGGGATAATAGCGCATGGTATATGTCTAAATATTTCTCTATAAGACCACCCAAACATCATCCATTTCCTCAAATAATCGAGGCACGTTTTATCAAAATCACCAAAATATTGAACGCCAAACCCACCAGTCCCTTCATAAAATTGATCTCCTAAAAACATGCACATATCTGGCGCTAATTTTGAAACATTTTCAAACACATCAGTATCTGGAAAACCATAGTGAAAATTACAGCTAAATACCGCCGCTTTAATAGCCTCTTTTTGAATTGGTTCTGCCGCAATTGTACCTTCATAATCGTACTGATACAAACCATCGCTTAAGGGTAATTGTAGCCTAACTCTATAGGGTATAGCTTCTTTATAAATCCAATTATCAACGGCAAAATTTACTGATCTACCAGCATTAAGAAGCTGCTTTTCTTGCAACGTTATCCAACTACTATCTCTCTTGATCTGCAATAAAACCTTATGTCCCTTAATTTTTTCAACAGGCGACAATTGTGCTGTTAGTTTCAATTTCTGTCGATTTAAGGTGTATTGTGCAAAACAAATGGGACCGAAGATATTGTTATTGTTTGAATACAATGAAGGCGAATTGATGTGCCAATTGCTAAATCCAACAACTGAACCGTAGTCGTTATTATTTTTAACATCACTATGTGCGATAAGGGCAAAATTACCCGCCAATTGCTCGTTTACTATTGCAACATCAGTTACCGAAAACAGTACCAAATTAGAAGAAGGATCCAAAACGGATACCTTCATTGATTGCGTATTGCTATCTTTATTTTGAATCTCAATTTTAAGAGTAAAAGTGGTAGGGATATCTTCAAGATTAGTTGTATGAGTTTGCTCTCCTATCTGCAAATTACCTAGCTCATCTAGTCCAACGTCCAAACCTTCTCCAAAAACAGCTGCCGATCTGTAGTCATCATAATTCCCTTTAGCCCCAAGTCGAACACCAAAACAGGCCTTATCATTTCCTTTAATAATGGCCTTTTCAAGAATTTCAATTGTTACCTCCAGCTTATAAGGAGCATCACCATTAGGGTTTTGGACTGTGAGTAAATGCAATGTCCTGTTTTTGCCTTTTATAACACAAATGGCTCGACCATTTTCCAGCTCCCAATCTTGTAATCTGTTTCCCCAGTATTGAGGGCCAACCCATTTCATATTAGGCCATAAATGCCATTCACTAGCAAATGAAACCGCTTTTTTAGCCCTAAAATTTGCACTCAAACTTGACACTCCCAAACATGGAACACTCATGGGTAATACAGAACCCAATACGACAGTCTTAATATAATTTCTTCGGTTCATTAAACTTTTTATTGTGAAATTCTCAATGAATCCTTCTTAAGAAATTTTACCAAAAAGTTGTCGATAGAAAACTTGCCTGATCCGTTCAGCAACACAATGATTGCGAGTCCAATGGCCAACAAATGAAATTCAAACCCCTCGCCTCTTTGCTCAGAATACCAATTCATAAAGAAATGATCATTAACTACATAATAAATCGCTCCTAGCATTATTAAAATTATAGAAGCCGCAGCAAACCTTGAGAAAAATCCAATTATTAAAAATATACTACCAACAAATTCTCCAAGTGCTACTAAAACGGTAATGAAGTTTGGAATACCAAACCATTGGTTAAATGAATCGATTACAGCTTGCAATCCATGTCCGCCCCATATACCTAACATTTTCTGAGCACCGTGAGGAAAAATTACTACGCCAAGAACGACGCGTGCTATTAATTGGGTGTAAGAGCTTTGTGTTTCTAATAATCGGTATAACAATGCGTTCATAATTAAAAGTTTTGATTTTAAATAAAATGACAAGTACAGGTTTAGTAGTATTTATGACATGTGCCTTCTCTAAAGTTAGGAAAAACAATTTAATGTGTTGATTGTTAAAAATTAGGTTGACATTATTATGTTTTAAATCTCAAATAAATTGCCTTATCTTTAATTGCTTCCCGTTTCCATCTGCTACTTATTTTACAAAACAATCACATATTAATAATGAAACTTATTAAAAATATTTCTCCCTTCGTACTTGCAGCAGTTTTGATGTTAAGTTGCAAAGACTCAGAAAAGAATATATCAGAAGAAGTATTCAACAATTCTAATGTGTATGCTCTAGATAAAGATTGGCCTAAGCTACCCAATGATTTTAATTTAGGAACTCCTGTTGGATTGGGGCTTAATAGTAAAGGAAACATCATTGTTTTTCATCGCTCAGGAAGACTTTGGGAAACAAATTCTATTTCTCATCTTCCGGTCATTGAAGAAACTACAATATCAGAAATCGATTCAAAGACCGGTGAAGTTTTAAAATCGTGGGGAGAGAATTTGTTTGTAATGCCACACGGACTTGAAGTTGACAATCAAGACAACATATGGGTTACAGAT
>CAZAPO010000209.1:0-3361 GCA_964487005.1 uncultured Flavobacteriaceae bacterium | reverse complement strand
GAAGTGCGGAAGATAATATTAGATAACTTACCTAGTGAAAAAGATGGAGAAAATATAATGAAATCTATCGCTGATACATACATAGAAGAAGGTGAAGCTAGAGGCGAGGCTAGAGGTGAGAAAAGAGGCAAAGCTAAAGGTATTGAACAAACAGCCATTAATATGTTGAAACAAAAAGCTGATATTAAGTTTATTTCCTCAGTTACAGGATTATCTACTGAGCTACTGCTAAAACTTAAAAGCAGAACTCATATATCGAACTAGTGGAACATATCTATTCTATATTAGCTGAATCTCTGAAGTCTTATCTAACTACCAGTTTTAGTCCGACGTTAAAAATTAGTCTACCAGCTTAAAATTGATAAAAAAATTTTTTGGCCTAAAGTTATTTTGTATTTTTGAGCAAAAATTTTTGAAGTAAAAATAGACATAAAGAAGTTTAAACCACTTCAATATTAATCTAAAGTTGTATCCGACCGCTGCAAGCCTTGCATTGATAATATCTCCGCTTTTGCCTTTGAGATAATTTCTACCAAGACGACCATCATTTTTAATATGACCAATCACAGGCTCAATGGCACTTCGTCGCTTCATTTCCCTTTTGATAGCTGGAGATACACGTTTTTGACCAGATTTGTATGTATGCAATTTTAGTGATGGGTCATGCCCCCTATAACCTTTATCAACATATATTCTTTCGGTTTTGACTCCCACTGTTTCCTCATATTCGTCTATTGCTGGTTTTAGAGTATGGCCATCTTAAGGATTATCATGCAATGCAGTTGCTCCTAAAACAAACTGACCGACTTTGCTCCTATGGGCTGTACTGATGACAGAGACTTTGAAGCCAAATTCATAAGGCTTGTGGCTTTTTCCCTTGGATATGCACTCTACTTCTGGAGCATGCCATGATAATAACTTTCCTTTATCTCTTGGTTTTTGATTTTATAAGCTTTGCGCCATGCCTCTTTTAAAGAGCCTTCCATTTTATCAGACTTTCTGTGCACATCCCTGAGTAATCTGCCAAGATAGGTTCTAAGCTTGTTCATAGCTTTTTTTGCTCTCTTCATTTGTTTTGCATGGCGATATCTTTGAACTTTAATCATTGCAGCTTTTCCAACTCTTATGTAACTTTGCCTTAAGTTTATGCCATTATTTTTGGCTTCCTTACTCAATTTCTCTATGGCTTTATAATGTAGAGCCGCTTCAGTTGGATATTGGATAGCTTTCTCTTGAACTGTTGTATCAACAGATATTTTCTTTAAGTCTCTAGCCTTTAGTGCTTTACTC
Organism: uncultured Flavobacteriaceae bacterium; assembly: GCA_964487005.1. GTDB lineage: Bacteria > Bacteroidota > Bacteroidia > Flavobacteriales > Flavobacteriaceae > CAZAPO01. The sequence continues at coordinate 2,071 of CAZAPO010000209.1, read as the reverse complement.
TTCAAAGCTACAGATAGACTTTCTTGCAGTAATTTTGTCAGTGATTCTCCTCCAACCCTATTGCGCCAATGTGTCATTGATGACCTCTCCATTTTTAACTCATGCTGAAAGAATTCTTCACCGCAAAAATATTGATAATATGGGTTAACGACATATTGGTCACAGACCATATCGTCAGACAGATTATAGATATGTTTTAATATATGAAGGCCAACCATTAGTCGGGTATTAACACCACAACGACCAAATTTGCTGTAAAATTTTGCAAAATGATTTTCCAACTCTTCCCACTCAATATGGTTTGTCAGATGCACTAATTCATGCTGCATATTGATAATTGTGTCTAAACGTGGCGCGATAAGACTAAATTGACCGCTATCATGGTGCTTTTTTGGCTGCATTTTTACTCCCAGTTTTGCAAGTTTTTTAACAAATATAATGATTTTCTGGGGGTTTATTATATCATTTTTTAGCCTTAAAAGCCAGTGTTTACATAGGGTTTAAGTGTTTTTAACGTCGGACTAAATACTTGTTGTTCTTTTGTTAGGAAGTTCACGGTAAAATAATATTTCGTTTTCTAACAGAAGAGTATTGATGTTTATAAAACTCTTCTCATTTAGTATTATCCAAGTACACACTGATGTATAAGTTATTTTATATCTTTGTTTATAAGAAAAAATATGATAAGTAATAAAAAAAATAAATTTTTGTAAGTAAATATTTTATTTTAAAAAATTAAATTATATCAATTAAAATTTGATATAAGTAATGAAAATTCTTTTATATATTATTTACTTTATTGTTTTCAAACATAAAATAACTCACTTAATTGAGTATTATATGCAGGGTTGATACTAAATTATTCTTAGAATTGGAATTACGATAATTACAATAGAAGCTATTCCAGCGTACTAGCATATTTATGTAATTTCTAACGTATATCAAAGATTTATGATGTCTGCAAAAGTCATCATTCTACTTTCATATTTGTTTATTGCTTAGCTCTATTTAAATGCATTTCAGCAAAGTCCCAGTTAATCATGTGATCAATAAATGCTGAAACATAATCCGGGCGTTTGTTACGATAGTCAATATAATATGCATGTTCCCAAACGTCACAATTGAGTATAGGGTGCATTTTATCTGTAATAGGGGTGTCAGCATTAGCCGTCTTGACTATTTGCAGCTTGTTGTCGTGATATACAAGCCAGGCCCAGCCTGAACCAAATTGCGTCATTGCGGCTTGCTTGAACTCAGTCTCGAAATTCTCATAAGAGCCAAAATCCTTCTCAATTTGATCTAGCATATCACCCTCTGGCTTGCCACCGCCGTTTGGCTTGATTGAATGCCAGAAGAATGAGTGATTCCATATCTGAGCAGCGTTATTGAAAATGGCTGCATTAGAATTTTTAGACATGTGGATTATCTTTTCCAGATCCTCGTCCATCATCTCTTGGTTGCTCTCTAGCATCTTATTCAGATTTGTAACATAAGCGTTATGGTGCTTGCCATGATGGTAGTCAAAAGTCTCTGCAGAAAAATGTGGGTTAAACTCTTCTTTGCCGAATGGTAACTCGGGCAGTTCAAAAGGATATTTTTCTTGATTAGATCTATCACAATATGTCATTTTATATTCTCCTTATATTTTTATAATTTGTATTTTTTTATAGTTTATACAAAAGTGGTCTCAAAGGCCGAAACGATAGCTTGCATTTCTTTTAAATTACCACTGCAATGCAAAACATAGTCACAGCCAGCTTCAATCGATAGTTTACTCACAACTGCCAGCGAGTGCAAGAACTCTTCTTCAATAATAGCTTCTTCTTGCTGACAAAATTGCAAAACTTCATTTGCAGGCATTTTACAGATATCTGCATTAAATTTTTCAGCAAATAAGTCGCCATATTTGCGCGTCCAATCATCTCCTTTATTAGCCATGGCGGCAACGCGCTTTAGCAATGCTTTCTTTGTGCCGACTTCGCCATGAAGAGCGAACATCCCGATATCATCTGTTACTAGCACGCCGCCAAAGATGTTTTTTCTGACATAATCAATGCCCTGTTTAGACATT
>CAZAPO010000208.1:0-4656 GCA_964487005.1 uncultured Flavobacteriaceae bacterium | reverse complement strand
ACCATCCAAATGATAGTAATGAGGATATTTTCTTTTGGAAAGGCTTAACGGCTCTATCTCTAATCATTGCGGAATCTGGCAATAACCGAGTCCACCAGAATACTAGTGATACCGATAAATAGGTAGAGATCGCAAATACATCCCAAAGTAATGGTGAGTTAAAGTTCACCCATAGTGATCCAAATTGGTTTGGAATTGGTAATACCCAATATCCTAACCACGGACGACCCATGTGTATAATTGGGAACAATCCTGCTTGAATTACCGAGAAGATTGTCATTGCCTCTGCAGAACGGTTAATTGCCATTCTCCATTTTTGACGGAATAATAATAGTACTGCAGAAATAAGTGTTCCTGCGTGACCAATACCAACCCACCATACGAAGTTAGTAATATCCCAAGCCCAGCCTACGGTTTTATTTAATCCCCATGTACCAATTCCTGTGGAAATTGTATAAATAATACATCCTAATCCCCATAGGAAAGCAACTAATGAAATAGAGAATACTATCCACCACTGCTTATTGGCTTTCCCTTCAACAGGTCTTGCTACATCAACTGTAACATCGTGATACGATTTTTCGCCTGTAACTAAAGGTCTTCTAATAGGTGCTTCGTAATGAGACGCCATAATCCTTTTATAATTGTTTCTTAATTAATTTATTTATGCTTCGTTTGTATTTCTTACTTTGGTTTGATACACCACATTTGGTCGTGTACCTACCGCTTCTAGCAAGTAATACGCTCTTTTATCTTCTTTTAGTGCTGCGATATCGCTCTCCTTGTCATTAATATCTCCAAACACCATTGCTCCTGAACTACAAGCTGCCGAACATGCCGTTTTAAACTCGTTTGGTCTTACTGCTCTACCATCTCGTTTTGCGTCAAGGATGGTCTTTTGTGTCATTTGAATACACATTGAACATTTCTCCATAACACCTCTCGACCTAACAGTCACATCTGGATTAATTACCATACGACCTAAATCATCGTTCATATGGAAATCAAACTCATCGTTTTCACTGTATAAGAACCAGTTGAAACGACGTACTTTATACGGACAGTTATTTGCACAATAACGTGTACCTACACAACGGTTGTATGCCATATGGTTTTGACCTTGACGTCCGTGAGAAGTTGCAGCTACTGGACAAACAGTCTCACAAGGAGCGTGATTACAGTGCTGACACATAATTGGTTGAAACGCCACTTGCGGATTAGCAGCAGGGCTTTCCATTTCTCCAAAACTTGATAGCGAACTTCCAAGACCTTTAATATTGTCTTTCTTTTCGTCATCACCTTCAAAGGTGTCTTCTGAAGAATAATATCTGTCAATTCTTAACCAGTGCATATCACGACTACGTCGTACTTCTTCTTTACCTACAACAGGAACATTGTTCTCTGCGTGACAAGCAATTACACAGGCCCCACATCCAGTACAGGCATTTAAGTCTATTGATAAGTTAAAATGATGTCCAATTGAACGGTCAAACTCATCCCATAGATCTACCTTGCTTACTGGTGTTTCCTTGTGGTTTAATGACACCACTGGAACTGGGTTGAAATATTCTTTGTCTTTTGTATTAAAAATTTCAAGCGTTGTCTCTCTAATAATGTCTCCACGACCCATTAAAGTATTATGCATTTGAACTGATGCAAACTCGTGTTTACCACCAACCGAAGTTACTGTAACATCCTGTACATCATTAAAATTAGCATATAATGGATAGGCATTTACACCTGTTTGCATTTCAGATTTCATACCTTCTGTTCTACCATAACCAAATGATAGTCCCACAGTACCTTTAGCCTGACCTGGTTGTATAATTACTGGAACTGTTACGGTAACGCCATTAGCAGTTACCTCAGCATATTTACCATTCAATCCTCCAGTGGCATCATGACTACTTTGAACAAAGAAGTTACTCGCATCTAGAAATAGGTCTAACTCTTTTGCGTCTGCTTCTGAAACTGTTAAGTAGTTATCCCAAGTAATTCTTGATAATGGATCTGGAAATTCTTGCAACCATGGGTTATTGGCTTGCTGTCCGTCACCCATTCCTGTTTTAGCATATAGCGTTAACTCAATTCCATTTGATGTGGCACTTGCTAATGCACTGGCTGCCGCTCCAGCATCTACAGTAGCTTGGTCTTCGGTTGCTGCAGCCTCTTCAGCTGTTGCTTCACCTACAAAGACACCATCATGTAATGCTTGGTTCCACGAACCTCCATTTAATATATTGGTTTCCCAGTTTTCTTTTATGTAATCGTGATAAGACTTATCGTTTTCTGTCCACATTAATAATGCTTCCTGAAACTGTCTTGTGTCAAATAGTGATCTAATGGCTGGTTGTGAAAGTGCAAAATGTCCTTTCTTCATTTCAACGTCACCCCATGACTCAAGGTAATGTGGTGCAGCTGCCAAATAGTTCACTTTAGCTCCTGTTTCGTCTTGCTTCATTGAGAAAGCAACACTCATGTTTACTTTTTCTAATCCAGCAGCAAACTCATCGGCATTTGGTAAGGTATACATTGGATTTACTCCACTCATAATAAGTGCACCAACATTCCCTGCATTCATATCTGTAATTAACTGTGATACTTCACCGTTAATTCCTTGTCTTGTTTTTATTGCTGTGCTTGCATCAAAAGCTTTACTTGCTAAAGCCTCATTTATTGCAAGTACCACAGTTTGTGCATTCACATCCTGAATACCAGTTACTACAACTCCATTGCTACCAGCACTTTGTAATTCTGCAGCCGCTTTTGCTACAGCCTCTTCTATATGTGCAGGTAGGTTTGTATTGACTGAACCACCAACTATTTTGCTATATAAACTCGCTAATGCTTGTTTTTGTTCACTTGGTTTTAATGGTACACGCTTATCTGCATTTGCTCCAGAAAGGGTCATGTTTGACTCAAACTGAATATGACGAGACATCTTTCCGTTTTTTGGAATACGTCCTTTTGCATAAGCTGCATCAAAACCTCCACCTTGCCAGTCTCCTAGGAAATCTGCTCCAATGGAAACAATTGTTGCTGCCTGAGAGAAGTCGTAATTAGCTAATCCTCTTTCTCCATAGGTGTTTTGGAATGCCTCTACTGCTGCCGATTCTGAAATTGCATCATATACAACATGACGTACATTGGCATATTTTGCACTAAATTCTGCAATTAATTTAGCTGTTGATGGACTCGCATATGTTTGTGTTAACAATACGATATCTTTCCCTGCCGCTTGTATTCCATTAAGTAATTGTGTAGTATCTGCATCAAACTCTACCCAAGAACTATCTTCTCCATTTTTCATTGGAGCTGCTACTCTTAAACTGTCATACAGATCAAGGACTGAAGCCTGTACTCTTGCATTAGCACTCCCGTTGGTGGCAGCTAGGTCGTTATTTTCTATTTTTATTGGACGCCCCTCACGAGTCTTAACCAAGATACTCGCAAAATCAAATCCGTTGGCTATAGTCGTCGCATAATAATTTGCTACACCAGGTATAATTTGATCTGGCTGCACTACATACGGAATTGATTTCTTAACTGGACCTTCACAAGCTGCTAATGAAGCTGCTGCTGTACTAAATCCAACATACTTTAAGAAATCACGACGTGTAGTTGATGACGACTCTAAAGTGTTTTTATCACCTAAAAACTCATCCACAGGAATTTCTTGCACAAACTCTTTATGCTGTAACGCCTCTATACTTTCGCTGTTCTTTGCATCCAGCTCAGCGACGTTCTTCCAGTATTTCTTGTTTGATGACATATATATTTGAATTAACTTCTTTAATTATTAATAATGGCACTTACCGCATTCTAAGCCTCCCATTTGAGCGGCTGTTAATTGCTCTACACCATATTTCTTAGATAACTCTTCGTGTATTTTTGCATAGTACTCGTTGTCTTTAACTTGTACATTAGTATCACGGTGACAGTTAATACACCATCCCATTGTTAGTGAAGAATGCTGATACATAATCTCCATTTCTTCTACTGGACCATGACAAGTCTGACACTCGATACCTCCAACCGTTACGTGTTGCGAGTGGTTGAAGTATGCAAAATCTGGTAGGTTGTGAATTCTAACCCATTTAACAGGTTTGGTATCTCCTGTATATTCTTGATTTGCATCATCCCAACCAACGGCGTCGTATAACTTCTTGATCTCTCCATCATAAAATTCTTTTGAGTATTCTGCTGTGGTCTCACCATTATATTCATAAATGGTTTTATGACAATTCATACATACGTTTAATGATGGTATTCCTGAAGTCTTACTCACTCTCGCTGAAGAGTGGCAATATTTACAGTCAACTTTATTGTCTCCTGCGTGAATCTTGTGCGAGAAATGTATAGGTTGAACTGGTTGATAACCTTGATCTATTCCTAATTGCATAAAATAGCCAAATGCAAAATAAGCACTTGCCAATAGGAAGATAATTGCTGTACATAACATTAAGAATTGGTTTTGTACAAACGCTTTCCATAATGGTTTTCTTTGTGCTTCAACCGGAATCTCAACATTGTTTGCTGCGGCAAATCTACGTAAGGTACGATTTACCATTATTAACCCTAGTGCAAGTAGCACAAATAAAATTGCTAATGCACCAAGAATTAATTCATTAGAAATCCCTCCTTGGTTTTGTGCTC
>CAZAPO010000207.1:0-20305 GCA_964487005.1 uncultured Flavobacteriaceae bacterium | reverse complement strand
GCCGATACGATGGTATTGAGTAGAGAATTAAGTTTACGACAGGTTAAGCATATAACAACACAAATTGAAAAAGAACAGATCAAGGGTCCATCTGGGCGTCTGGTTGAAATAGAAATCTTTGGCCATGGAGCATTATGTATGGCAGTATCGGGCAAATGTTATTTAAGCCTTCACTCACATAACTCTTCGGCTAATAGAGGAGCATGTAAGCAAAATTGTAGAAAAAAGTATACGGTTATTGATCAAGAATCAGGGTTTGAAATGGAACTTGATAATGAGTATATCATGTCACCAAAAGATTTATGTACGATTGATTTCCTAGACCAAGTTGCAGACGCCGGAATAAAAGTACTAAAGATTGAAGGTAGAGGCCGTGCACCAGAATATGTCGCTCGAGTTATAAAGTGTTATAGGGACGCTATAGATAGTGTGGCCAATGGCGCTTATGATAAAGAAAAGGTAATCTCATGGATGCAAGAACTTGAAAAGGTTTATAACCGTGGATTTTGGAATGGCTATTATCTAGGTCAACAATTGGGTGAATGGAGTAAAGGAGCTGGATCACACGCTACCCAGAAGAAGGTTTATATAGGTAAAGGGATGCATTTTTTCCCTAAAGCGAAAATTGGAGAGTTTAAAATTGAGGCTTTCGACATAAGTATTGGCGATTCCATTTTAATAACTGGACCTACCACCGGAGCAAAAGAACTTGAGGTAAAGGAAATGTTAGTCAATGACGAGCATAAATCCAAAGGATCTAAAGGAGATTCAATTACAATACCTTTAGATTTTAGGATTCGTCCATCAGACAAACTCTATAAGATTGTAGAAAATAAAGTAGAAGCATAATGGTCATTATTACCTTGCAGCGAGATAAGTGCATTGGGTGTAACTATTGTGTCGAGATGGCTCCTCAGCATTTTCGAATGTCAAAAAAAGATGGAAAATCGGTGCTATTACACGCCCAAAACAAAAAAGGGTTCTATACCTTAAAATCTAATGATGATATGATTTATGACGAATGTCAAAATGCATCAAAAGCATGCCCTGTAAACATTATTAGCGTTAAGAACATCTAATAAATAAGGGTAGTTTTATAGTACGTATAATAATCTTATCTTTACTTTTTTAAAAGAAACACTAACGTCCATTCGCAGTATATTTTATTAGCGAATTCAATATATAATAACATATGGCTTGTAACAGTTGCTCAACTGGTAAAAACGGTCAACCAAAGGGATGTAGGAATAATGGAACATGTGGGTCAGATAGCTGTAATAAGCTAACTGTTTTTGACTGGCTTTCAAACATGTCACTTCCAAATGGCGAGAAACCTTTTGATTGGGTAGAAGTTCGATTTAAGAACGGAAGAAAAAACTACTATAAAAACACAGAAGATTTAACATTAAGCATGGGCGATGTTGTAGCTACACAAGCACAAGCAGGCCATGACGTTGGAATGGTAACACTTACAGGAGAGCTTGTAAGGGTTCAAATGAAACGAAAAAATGTAGGAGAAAACCCAGAAGAAATTTACAAAGTTTACAGAAAGGCTTCACAAAAAGATATTGATATTTGGCAGAAAGCCAGAGATAAAGAAGAAGACATGAAGGTTAAAGCAAGACAATTTGCCATTGATCTTAATCTTCAAATGAAAATTTCAGATATCGAGTACCAAGGAGATGCAAGCAAGGCTACTTTTTATTATACAGCAGAAGATCGGGTAGATTTTAGAGAATTAATCAAGGTATTTGCAAAAGAGTTTCGAACCAGGATTGAGATGAAACAAGTGGGGTTTCGTCAAGAAGCAGCGAGGCTTGGTGGTATAGGCTCATGTGGTAGAGAATTATGCTGTTCTACTTGGTTAACAGATTTTAGATCGGTGAGCACTTCGTCAGCGAGGTATCAGCAATTGTCGTTAAACCCTCAAAAGCTCGCAGGACAATGTGGCAAACTTAAGTGTTGTTTAAACTATGAGCTCGATGCCTATTTAGAAGCCCTTAAAGAATTTCCGAAAACAGATATTAAACTTCAGACCGAAAAAGGCGTGGCCGTTTGCCAGAAGACAGACATTTTTAAAGGACATATGTGGTACGCCTACGAAGGAGAATGGATGCATTGGCATAAATTAACGGCTTCTCAGGCCAGTGAAATAGTTGCTCTAAACAAGAAAAATAAAAAGGCACCAAACCTTGAAGACTACGCAGATGAATTAATTGAAGACACTAAAACAGATTTTGAGAACGTTGTAGGTCAAGATAGTTTAACACGTTTTGATAGTCCAAAACGTAAAAGAAAACGTAGAAATAATAGAAGCAGAAACAAAAGAAGGCCACAGAAGAATGCAAAATAGATTATTGGGGATTATTGTTGTTCTTGGACTGGGATTTGTTTCCTGTGATTCCAACAGAGTTTTTGATGAGTATAAAACTGTACCAAATCAGTGGCATAAAGATTCAATAATTGAGTTTAAGGTCACACCACCAGATTCAACAAATGTGTATAATCTATTTGTGAATTTGCGTAATACAAGTGCATACAGGTATAGTAATTTGTTCTTGATCGTCGAGATGAATTTTCCTAATGGGAAGATTATGAAAGATACCATCGAGTATCAAATGACTAAGGCGAATGGCGAATTTTTAGGAACAGGTTTTTCTGATGTAAAAGAAAATAAACTTTGGTATAAGGGCCATGAGGCGCCTTTTATATTTGATGAATCTGGTGATTACTTAGTAAAAATTCAACACGCAATGAGAGCCAATGGCCAAGTAAATGGGGTTGAAAATTTAGAAGGCATTACAGACGTTGGTTTTAGAATAGAAAAAACACAAGCAAACAACTAATATGGCAACAAAAAAGAAAAACGTAACAAACACTGCTATTTTTTCAAAATATATACGATGGTTTTGGATACTATTTGGTAGTGGTGTGCTAGCTTTTTTTCTTTTATTTCAGTTAGCAGCCTGGGGAGTGTTTGGTGAAATGCCAGATCCAACAGTTTTAGAAAATCCGAAAACAAATTTAGCCAGTGAAATTATTTCGGCTGATGGAGAGACACTTGGGAAGTTTTATCTTAACGACAACCGAACGCCTGTTGATTACAGTGAATTACCACAGCACTTAGTAGATGCATTAATAGCCACCGAAGATGTTAGATATCATGATCATTCTGGAATTGATGCGCGCGGTACCATAAGAGCATTTGCGTATTTAGGTAAAAAAGGTGGGGCGAGTACAATTACCCAACAGCTGGCAAGACAATTATTTATTGGGGTAAGGGATAAAGAAAGTACTACCAATGCAATTTTACAAAAGGCCCAAGAATGGGTACTCGCTATACAATTAGAGAGAAGGTATACTAAAGAAGAAATTGTAGCGATGTATTTCAATATTTACGATTTTTTAAACAATGCCGATGGTATACGTTCTGCAGCAAGAATTTATTTTGACAAAGAGCCTAAAGAACTTGACCTCAAGGAATCTGCCATGTTGGTTGGGATGTTTAAAAATTCTTCTTATTTCAATCCTCGAAGAAGGCCAAAAGAAACCTTAGTTAGGCGTAATGTGGTTTTAGCTCAAATGCATAAATACGGTTATATTACAGAGACGGTTAAAGACTCATTACAAGCCACCGATTTAGATTTAAATTATACACCACAGTCCCATAATGACGGTACAGCAACGTATTACAGGGCGTATTTACAAGAAGAGTTAAAAAAATGGGTGAATGACCCTAATAACACAAAGCCAGACGGATCAAAGTATAGCATCTATAAAGATGGGTTGAAAATTTATACCACTATTGATTCGCGCATGCAAAAGCATGCAGAGGATGCTGTTGCTTTACATATGCCAAGGTTGCAAGCAGAGTTTTTTCATCAAAATACCAAGCGACGTAATCCTACGGCACCATTTTTAGACCTTACCTATGGGGCTATTGATACCTTGATGCAAATTTCTATCAAACGATCAGAGCGTTGGCGACATATGAAGTATGACTTGAAAAAATCTGATGAAGAAATTATTAAGTCGTTTGATGTTGAAAGACAAATGGAAATATTTGGGTGGAAAGATGGACAACCAATAGAGATTGATACGGTAATGACACCTATGGACTCTATGCGCTATTACAAGCATTTCTTAAGACCAGGTATGATGGCCATGGAACCTCAAACGGGGCATGTAAAAGTATGGGTAGGTGGAATGAACTATCGTCATTTTAAGTACGATATGGTGAAACAAGGAAAGCGTCAAATAGGGTCTACTTTCAAACCATTTGTTTATGCAGCGGCAATTGACCAGTTACATTTATCACCTTGTGATACTTTACCGAGATCGCAAATTACTATAGAAGCCAACAAACACGGTTTTCATGAGTCATGGACACCTAGAAATGACAATGGCGATTATTCGGGGTATTTAAACCTAAAACAATCTCTGGCCAATTCTGTGAATACGGTAACGGCTAGGTTAATAAACGAGATTGGACCACAGCCAGTTGTAGATTTAGCAAAAAGCCTAGGGGTAGAACAAGATATCTTACCCGTACCATCAATTGCTTTAGGAACCCCAGATTTGAGTGTGTATGAAATGGTAGCAGCCTATTCAACATTTGCAAATAAGGGTGTTTATACCAAACCAGTAACCTTACTTCGTATAGAAGACAAGAACGGTACAATCTTGTATCAGGTTTCACCAGAAACCAAAGACGTTTTAAGCGAAGAAGCGGCCTATGTAACCGTTAATTTACTTGAAGGTGTTACTATGGGTGGTTCTGGTACAAGATTACGACATAATACTGCTGGAGATCAGGCCGTGTATAAAGAAATTGTAACGGGATATCCGTACGAGTTTTCAAACCCTATTGCAGGTAAAACGGGGACTACACAAAATCATAGCGATGGCTGGTTTATGGGAATGGTCCCTAATCTGGTAACGGGTGTTTGGGTTGGCGCAGAAGATAGGGCAGCACATTTTAAGAGCATTACTTATGGGCAAGGAGCAGCTATGGCCTTACCAATTTGGGCATTGTTTATGAAAAGCTGTTACGAGGACCAGAACCTTAATGTATCGCAAGAACCTTTTGAGAAGCCAGAGCAACTATCTATTATTATTGATTGCGAAAAACATCGGGATAGTCTAAAACTACTTCAAAAGGGACGAATTGATGACGATCCTGAAATTGATTTTTAAATAGTATTTGCAAACTCAATAAAGAACTTCACAGATTCTGGATTACGCATGGAGTCTATATTTATAGACTTTTCAATTGGCATTTTTAGCAAAATCTTTTTTACTGGAGCTTCCATTTTTTTACCACTTATGGTATAAGGGATATCGGTAACTTCAATAATCTCATCAGGAACATGTCTGGGTGTGTATGTTGTTTTAAGTTGATGATTTATTGCATTTTTTATCGCATCTGTTAAAGTATAACTCGCTTTTATTTTTACAAATAAGGGCATATAATGCTTGCCTTCACCAAGCTCTAGATTGACAATCAAGGAATCTTCTATAGCTTCTATTTTATTTACCGCACGATAAATCTCGCTGGTGCCAATTCTAATTCCATGCCTATTTAATGTGGCGTCAGAACGCCCATAGATGACTAAGCCGTCTGTTTTAGAATTTATCCTAATAAAGTCTCCATGGCGCCACTTACCCGCATAATCTTCAAAATAGCTTGATAAATAGCGTTTATTGTCTGCATCGTTCCAAAAATATATTGGCATAGATGGCATTGGCTGATCTATCACCATTTCCCCTAATTCGTCGGTAACGGGTTTCCCACTTTCATCATAGGCATAAAGTGAAACACCTAAGGCTCTACACTGTATTTCACCTGCATGGACACCATAATATGGAGATCCACCAACAAAGGCCGTACAAACATCTGTACCCCCAGCCATAGAACACAACCATACATCTTCTTTAATGTGGCTATAAACATACTCGAAAGCCTCATAAGGCAACGGCGCTCCAGTGGAGCTAATGGATCTTATGGTCGCCAAACTGTGATTATTTTTAGCATCAATCTGTTTTTTCATACTGGCTACTAAATATGGTGCACTTGTACCAAAATGATGCATACCCACTTTATCTGAAAATGCCCAAAGGGCGTCAAATTTCGGATACGTCGGGCAACCATCAAACAATACTATTGATGCTCCCATGAGTAATGCTGACTGCACAAAATTCCACATCATCCAACCCGTTGTAGAAAACCAAAAATAACGTTCTCCTTCATGAACATCGTTATGAAATGCCATATATTTTAGGTGTTCGAGTAAAATCCCTCCATGAGAGTGCACAATGGCTTTAGGTAGTCCTGTTGTACCAGATGAATACAGCACCCAAATTGGATGATCAAAAGGTACAGCAGTGAATTCTAGTTGGTTTCCTTTTGATTCAAAAACGGTATTAATATCAACAAATTCTTTTGGAAAATTGCCTAGTGCGTCTGTATTTAGGTATGGTAAAACAATAACCTTTTCTAGGCTAGGTAATTGATCTACAATCTCATTGACAATTGCCGTTTTATCGTAAGGTTTGCCATTATAATTGTAGCCGTCTACTGCTATTAGTACTTTAGGCGCTATTTGTGCAAATCGATCAACAACACTCTCGGTTCCAAAATCGGGAGAGGTACTAGACCATATGGCTCCTAATGAGTTCACCGCCAAAAAAGATATAGTGGCTTCAGGAACATTAGGTAAATATGCTACTACTCGATCTCCTTTAGTTACTCCTAAACTCTTAAGATAAACAGCCATTGACGCCACTTTATCTCTAAGTTCTGTCCACGAAATTTCTTGATAAATACCTGCTTCATTGCCAAAGATAATGGCAGTTTGTTCGTGCTTATTTTTCTTGAATATATGTTCGGCATAGTTAAGGGTTGCACCTTCAAACCATTTACACCCTGGCATTTTTCTAGAAGATAAAACATTGGTATAAGGTGTATGAGCGGTAACCTTAAAATACTTCCACACGCTTTCCCAAAATTCTTCAATATGTAAGGTAGACCACTGCCATAATGAGTTATAATTTTCAAACTGTAATTGATAGTTTTCTTCTAACCAGGTACTATAGTTTTTTAAATGACTATTCTCTTTAAATATTTTAGAACCTTCCCACAGTTTTTTCATGGTCTTTTTGTCGATTTTGTAGTGAATCAAATATAGAAATAAAGAATTACTATTAAGAGGGATATCTCGTTTGATTTTTGCGTGATAAAGAAACTACATAAAAGGCGTACATGGTATCAAATGTTAAAAAAAAGTGTATTTCATCGAATAAATAAGTCTTTTAAACGAATAATTAAAAAATTTACTTCATATTAGCAGTCCCAAATCAACATAACATTAATAATAGATTTCCCAAAATCTACCATGAATTTAACTTATGAATGTTGCACCAAATCTACCTGAACCTACTTATAGATTTAAAAACATTTTAGTAAGTTTTAAAAAAACAAAAAGGCTCCTCAGGAGTCTTTTGTATTTAATAAAGAAATTTTTCATGTTATAAGATTACATAGTGATGCAATCACTCATTAAATATGTATAATCTCTTCATTAATTAATAAATCATCACCTCGCAATCTCAAGAGTATTTGAGCTACGGCAATTGTATCTTGCTCGCAATAATTAACAATACGGTCCAGATCTTTATCATTGTAATAAACATCATAAACCTGACTACCATCAATATCTTCTTTTGGTGAGGGTACGTTTAATACATTTGTTAAAAGCTTTAAAGAGGTGTAATTTTTATAATCTCCAAATTTCCAGAGCTCTAAAGTGTCTAAATGAGGAACTTCCCATGGTTTCTTACCAAATAAATTTAGTTTGTATGGTAATTCTATTTTGTTGATGATCATACGGCGCGCGATGTATGGGAAATCAAATTCTTTTCCATTATGGGCACATAATAAATGTTTGTTCTGGCTAAAATGAGATATTAATAGATTCTTAAAGTCTTTAAGAATCTTGATCTCTGGGCCATAAAATGAGGTTACTCTTAAGTTTCTTTTTGCTTCATAAAGATTGAAGTATCCTACAGAAATACAAATAATCTTACCAAATTCTGCCCAAATACCAGCGCGCTCATAGAACTCTTCTGCAGAATAGTCGTCTTTTCTTTGATATCTCGATTTTTGTTCCCATAATTCTTGCTTGGTGGCATCTAAATCAGAAAAATACTGTACTTCTGGAACCGTTTCTATGTCCAAAAAAAGAATATTTTCTAAATTTATTTTTGAGAGCATTTTACGAAAGTAAATTCGTATAAATATACTAAATTATACTAAAATAGCTTTTGTTGCTTCACCGGGTTTTCATGCTCTAAAAGCCACTGTTTTCTATGTAGTCCTCCTGCATAACCTGTTAGACTCCCATCGCTACCAATAACACGATGACAAGGAATAACTATCCAAAGGGGGTTTTTACCATTTGCACTGGCTACTGCACGTATGGCCTTTACATCGCCAAATTTTTTTGAAAGCTCCAAATACGAAGTAGTTTTGCCAAAGGGAATAGTTTTTAATAGTTGCCAAATATTTTTCTGGAAATCAGTGCCAGAAGGATTAAGTTTTAGATCAAAGTTTTTACGTGTTCCGTTAAAGTACTCTCTTAGTTGATAAGCGCATTCTTGCAATTCTTCAGGGATAATCTTGGTAATCTCTTGATCTGTATTTAATACCGAAATTGACGAAATTCCATGTGTGTCACCAGTTATTCTAGTCACTCCTAATGGAGACTCAATAAAGCATTCACTCATCTTCTGAATCTTTTTTTTCTTCAATCAAACCTAAGCGCTCGGCGCGACGCTCCCAGCTTTTACGGGCCATCATTTGAAGATCGGCAATGTTATCACTTTCATCCATAATTTCAATTCCCAACAGAGTTTCAATAACATCTTCCATAGTAACCAAACCACTTACAGAACCATATTCGTCAACCACCAATGCCATATGATTTTTGTTTTCTACAAGTTGATCTAATAGTTGAGGTATTGGAATCCCTCTATTGGTTACAAGTATATTGCGTTTTATTTCTAATAACTGCTTAGCGTTGTTATCATTGGCCATTTCTTTGAAAACCTCGTCTTTTAACACGAGACCAGTAATATTATCAATATCGTCTTTATAAAGTGGGATTCTAGAAAAACGCAGATTCTGATTTTCTTTAAAGAATTCTTCAACCGTAGTCGTTTCTTCGGCAACTTTCATTACCGTTCTTGGGGTCATAATATCTTTGGCCCTAACATCTTTAAAAGCAATCATATTTTTAATAACCTTGCTTTCAGATTCTTTAAAAACTCCTTCGTCTTCTGCAATTTGCGTCATTGCATGAAAATCCTCACGACTTAATACACTACCGTGAGTGGCCTTACCAAATAGCTTGGTAAATAAACGCAATACCCAAATAATCCCTGTCCACTTAAAGAAGAAAATAAGACCATTTAATACAATTGCCGAAAAATTTGCTAGCTGTTTCCAATAAGTGGCGCCAATGGTTTTTGGTATTATTTCTGAAGCAACCAAAATAAGAATGGTCATTACCGTTGAAACGACACCAACCATCACATCTTCAGTATATTGAATTCCTAGTATGGTTTTGGTTTCATTACCATATATTTCGGCATACGCAACTTTTGCCTGTACACCAACTAAAATAGCCCCAACAGTATGCGCAACCGTATTTAGTGTAAGAATAGCAATTAAGGGTTTGTCGACGTCTTTTTTAAGTTCTTCCAGTGTAATGGCATAACTTTTACCCTCACTTTTTTTAACATTAATAAATGTAGGGGTGATACTTAATAACACAGCTTCTAAAATGGAACATAAAAAAGAAAAAAGTATAGAGATTATTCCGTAGAATATAAGTAAACTCATGGTGTTTATTTAGAGGTCTAAAATACTAATTATTTAGTTAATAAGATGGTAATTGATCTAGGGTATTGTTTAGCAAAATGGCTCAATTACTAAGAGAATAAGGGAAAATGATTAAAAACAGCTAAAGGAAAAACCTACACTTAATACAATTTATCGAAAAAAAAGACGCTTTTGACAGAACAATTATATGGTTCAACCTAGACTTACTAGTTTTAAGTACTATTAATTCCAAAATTCGAAATTTAAGTGTTTCAAGCAAATAAAGAAGAGCAAGAGCTAAAGTTAGAAGTTCAAAGCTTGTTGGGTAATCATTTGAGACTTCTAAGAATGCTTAAGGGGCTTAGGCAAAAAGATATTGCTGACCGTTGCGGCTTTTCAAGAAGCAGTTATAATTTGGTTGAAAAGGGACAACGTAATCTTACTTTTTTTTCGTTATATAAAATAGCCGTGGTGTTAGATGAACCACTTGAAAATCTTACCCGTATAGTTGGTCTCGACGAATTGTCAAAGAAGGGCAATTAATCACTTTTTTCTAGTGTTGAAGTATAAAATACCTGTTGAAGTTTAGGTCTAATATTTAGATCGTAAATATTTCTATGACTCCTACTAGGATAGACTCTATTAGATAAAAAGATAAATACTATTTCATGATCTGGATCTGCCCAAACAAAGGTTCCCGTAAATCCAGAATGGCCAAAACTAGATGGACTAACTTGAGGGGCAGGATATGCTTCTTTTAAAGGTAAGGTATCGTTACCAATTAAAGGCTTGTCAAAGCCGAGACCTCGCCTGTTATCATTTTCTGGATATTGCACACGAATAAATTCGTTCACTGTAGACGCCTTTAAATATTGTTTCCCATTGTAGCTACCCTTTTGTAACAGCATTTGCATATATTTTGCAAGATCTTCAGCGGTGCCAAATAAACCAGCGTTACCAGAAACGCCACCAAAAAGTGAAGCGTTCTCATCGTGTACAAACCCCTTAACATAGGCTTTTCTAAAAATAGAATCTAATTCTGTAGGGACAATCTTGTTTGGGAAGTTCTTAAAATTGGGGTTATAGGTTAAAGTTGTACAACCCAGGGGGTCAAAGAAGTTTTGTTTTAAATATGTTTGGTAATCCTGTCCAGAAATAGTTTCAATTAACTGTGGATAAATTAAGGAGGCAAGACCTGAGTATCTATATACTTTATTTTTTGAAACATTTGACCGTTTTATCTGTCGATAAACTTTGTGTACAAAGCGATCTTTAATGTACATGTCACTGAATGCCATCTTTGAATATCGTTTGTGTTTCGTCCGGCGAATAAATCGTTGTTTTGACTTCCCCTTTTTTAAAACTTCGTTTAAAAAAACAATATAAGGTTCCATTCCCGCTTGATGTGCCAAGAGCTCTCTGAGCGTTATATCTTTTTTGTCATTACGATTTTTCCATGTTTTCCAGTAGGTGCTAAAGGGTTTGTCAAGATCTAATTTACCTTCTTCATAAAGTTTCATTAATGCTGGCAGAGGTCCAGTAATTTTTGTTACTGAAGCGAGGTCATAAATATCATTATGTGAAACTTTTTGAATGCTATCATAGGTGTGAAACCCGTATACTTTATGAAAGATTACTTTACCTTGTTTGGCCACTAATAATTGAGCTCCCGGAAATGCTTTTTCCTGAATGGCATTTTGCATTATTGAGTCGACCTGATTATTTATGTAGGTTGAATCTAACCCTACTGAGGTTGGGCTGTCATACATGAGTTGCCCATGTGCAACCACATTTAAACATAAAAATAAGAGTAATAGTATTTGTTTAAACATTCCAGAATTACGCTACTGGAAAGTTAAGAAATCAATTTAACAATATCTTTAGCGAAGTAACTCGCAATAATATCGGCACCAGCTCGCTTAAAGGCCATGGTGCTTTCTAACATAACCTGGTTGTGATCAAGCCATCCCTTTTCAGCTGCGGCTTTAATCATAGCATATTCACCACTTACTTGATAGACAGCTACAGGAACATCAAACTCGTTTTTAACTTCTCTAACAATATCTAAATAGGGCATACCGGGTTTTACCATTACAATATCTGCACCTTCTTCTATGTCCAACTCCGTTTCTCTTAGAGCTTCAAATCTGTTGGCAATATCCATTTGATATGTGTTTTTGTTCTTAGGAATATTACTAATATCTACAGGAGCCGAATCTAAGGCATCTCTAAAAGGGCCATAAAAGGCTGAGGCATATTTGGCAGCGTAACTCATAATTCCAGTATTTACAAAACCTTCGTCTTCTAATGCCTTTCTAATGCTTAAAATGCGTCCGTCCATCATATCACTTGGAGCCACAAAATCTGCCCCAGCAGTTGCATGCGATAGACTCATTTCGGCGAGTACATCAACGGTATCGTCATTAACAATGATACCATTTTCTATAATTCCGTCATGCCCGTAGATAGAGTATGGGTCTAAAGCCACATCTGTCATAACAAGCATTTCTGGGCAGGCATTTTTTACTGTTTTAATGGCCCGTTGCATCAATCCGTTGGGGTTTAAGGCTTCCGTTCCTTTATTGTCTTTTAAAGTATCAGGTACTTTTACAAAAAGTAAAACCGCCTTTAGGCCTAGAGACCAAAGAATCTTTACTTCCTTTTCAAGAAGATCTAAACTAAAGCGATAATAATTGGGCATAGAAGCAATCTCTTCTTTTACCCCATTGCCTTCAGCCACAAATAGGGGTACTAAAAAATCGTTTGGAGTGATATAATTTTCTCTAACCAATGATCGTATGGCGTCATTGGTTCTTAATCGTCTATTTCTTCTTAATGGAAACATCGTAAAACTATTTTTATTTGCTAATCCAGTCTTTTGGTTGCTTTAATACTGTAATTAATTTCTCTTCTTCACTTCCGTTTTCAGGATGATGATCATACTGCCATTGCACATGTGGAGGTAAACTCATTAATATACTTTCTATTCTACCATTTGTTTTTAAGCCAAATAAGGTGCCTTTGTCATGCACTAAATTAAATTCAACATAACGTCCACGCCTAATTTCCTGCCAATCTCTTTGAGATTTAGTATATGGCAGATTCTTACGTTTTTCAACAATGGGGGTATAAGCTTCAAGAAAACTATCACCTACTTCGGTAACAAAATGATACCAATCTTCCATAGTCATCTGTTCAGATTTTTTACAATAATCAAAGAACAGACCACCAATACCTCTTGCTTCATTACGATGAGTGTTGAAAAAATATTCATCACAACGAGTCTTATATTTTTGGTAGAACTCCTTATTATGTTTATCACAAGCATTTTTACAAACTATATGAAAGTGCCGTGCATCATCTTCAAAAAGGTAGTAAGGTGTTAGGTCTTGACCTCCACCAAACCAACTATCTACGATGGCACCAGTATTATCGTACATTTCAAAATACCGCCAATTAGCATGAACAGTAGGTACCATTGGACTTTTTGGATGTATTACTAAACTTAAGCCACAAGCAAAAAAATCTACATCACCAACTTTAAAGTATGCTTGCATTGATTTAGGAAGTTTCCCATGAACTGCCGATATATTTACACCTCCTTTTTCAAACACGTTTCCATTTTGTATTACGCGTGTACGACCACCACCACCTTCATCGCGTTTCCAAATATCTTCCTGAAATGATGCTTTACCATCTATGCCTTCTAATTTAGAGGTGATGTTATCTTGTAAGTGCTCTATATAATTATAAAATTTCTCCTTCACTATTTAAAAGTTCTAAAGTTTTTGTTGATGCAGCTGTTACAGAAAGTGGTAAAACCAAGATAACCCCTATAACTGGTATAAAAAGAAAGAGTATAAATACAATTCCGTTTCCAATAGCAATCCCACGGTGCTTTCTCACAAATGCAACACTTTTTTTATACTCAAAATGACGTTCAAGGGTATAGTCCATATTTCCAAATCCAGCATAATATGCTTGAACTACAAATAGGAGTAATGAGGTAAACCAACCAATTACTGGGATGAAACTTATGAGTATGATTACTAATGTGAGCCATAATTCCATCCAAAGATTCCTTACATTAATTCGAATACCTCGCCAGAGTTGTTGCCCAAATGTGGTGTTTCTATGCTCATGGTTTTTCCCTATCAAATGTGCCTCAATTTTTTCGGAAACAGGACTCATAAATGGAGCAGATAGGGCCATTATAATATGCTTGTAGAGTATTAAACCCAATGCAAGAATAAGAATACCACCAAATATTTCGCTTATTACGGCAAAGGTGTCTTTCCCCCAATCCCAGATCCAAATCTTAGCAATGAATTGACCAATATTGTCTGAAAATCCATAAGCAGATAGACCAATTGCCGTAGCCGTTACAACACTTATTATTATTGGAATAACAAAATATTGCCACAATTTGAGTTTTGATATTAACTCAAAGGCTCCAGCGTAAGCTTTTATTCCATTAAAGATATTTTTAAGCATATTTATTTTAATGGGGTTAAACCAAAATAATGGACATCTTGTAATTTATTGTCTGCATCTCTAAATTCATTACGCAAAACCCCCTCTTTTACAAATCCATTTTTTAATGCAACTTTTTGACTGCCAATGTTGTCACCAGAAGTACAAATGTAAATTTTATTCATTTCGAGTTGGTTCTTACAGAACGCAATAATTTCTTTAACTGCTCTACTCGTAATGTTTTTGCCTTTGTAATCTTCATCAATAAAATAGCCTAGCTCACATTTCCACACTTCATTATCAAGGTTTTTTATATGAATGAGTCCAACTAAGGTAGTATTGTCTTTGATTACATAGAAATACTCTGTCTGGTTAGTTATTTTTTGAACTGCATTGGCAACAAAATCTCTGGTTTTCTCGAGAGTTGAACAAAGACTACATGTTTTAGGAAATCCTTTTTTGATATAAGACCTGTTCTTCTCAATGAGATTAAAGAACTCACTATTTAATTGAGTAGCTAATAACTCTAAACGGTATCCATCAAAAGATAAATCCATATAATGAACAAATTATACCTTGTATTCTTTTACGGCATCTATAAATGCCTTTGCATTTTCAAGAGGAATGTTTGGTAATATACCATGACCTAAATTCACGATGTATTTGTCTTTACCAAACTCATCTATCATTTGATGCACCATCCTTTTTATTTCGGAAGGTGGTGACAATAACCTAGATGGATCAAAATTTCCTTGTAAGGTGATATTACCTCCAGTTAAATAGCGTGCATTTTTGGGAGAGCATGTCCAGTCTACCCCCAATGCAGAGGCATTGGATTTTGCCATTTCACCTAGCGCAAACCAACATCCTTTTCCAAAAGCAATAACAGGAGCATCTTCTTTTAATGCCTCAATTATTTGATTGATGTATTGCCAAGAAAACTCCTGGTAATCGGTTGGTGATAACATTCCGCCCCAAGAGTCAAAAACCTGTACAGCATTAACACCGGCTTTCACCTTTTCTTTGAGATAAGCAATAGTAGTGTCGGTAATTTTTTGCAACAATTGATGTGCTGCAATTGGGTTTGTAAAACAAAATGCCTTGGCTTTGTCAAAATTCTTACTTCCCTGCCCTTGAACCATATAACATAATATTGTCCATGGCGAACCTGCAAAACCAATTAATGGAATCTCATTATTTAAAAGCTCTTTAGTTGCCTTTATGGCTTGATATACATAATCCAGGGCAATGGTTACATCTGGCACAATAGCATTATCTACATCTTGTTGCGTACGAATTGGATTTGGTAAATAAGGCCCAAAATTTGGTTTCATTTGCACCTCAACATTCATTGCCTGTGGAATTACCAAAATATCACTAAATAATATGGCGGCATCCATACCGTATCGACGTATTGGTTGAACAGTTATTTCACTTGCCAATTCTGGTGTGCGACAGCGTGTAAAGAAATCGTACTTTTCACGTATTGCCATAAATTCAGGCAAGTAACGACCAGCCTGACGCATCATCCATACAGGAGGTCTACTTACCGTTTCTCCATTTAATGCTTTTAAAAATAAATCGTTCTTTATCATTTTATTATCATTATACATAGTGGTCATTAACAAGTTCAATTACACTTTCCACCGTTGGTACTTTTGCTATACGCACTTCATTGAAGTGCTTTTTTGCTTCTTTTGCGGTTGAAGCTCCTATACAAAACGCAATTCCTTGAGCTTCGTTATTCAAGAGATAACTCTTAACCGTTGAGGGACTATAAAACATCGCTCCTTTAATGGTACTATCCACCTTTATGGAATTAAATTTTGTGCTGTAGGCGTATACTTCATTTACCGCAATATTATTGGCTGATAATATGGTTGGTAAATCATCCATTCTAATATCACTACAGAAATAGGTGACTTGAGCTCCTTTAATATGATTGGCCAAATATTCGGCTAGTACTTTTGCATTTTTTGCCGAATGTTTTACTGGGCCAATTTTCTGTTCGATCAAACGTTTCGTGCGCCTGCCAACACAATAAATATTATTAAATGCTAATTCGTCAACCGAAACATTTGTAAGTATAGATTCAACAGCATTCTTACTAGTAATAACAACATTCTCTATAGGAGATTTTAGGATAGATTTGCTAATTCTATTGGTGTTAACTTGTATGAAATCGTTACTACTTACTTCCACTTTTTTGTGAAATAGGCTGACCTGATCTTTAGTGAGTTCCTTTGTTGATACGATATTGGCTTTAATAGTTCCTCTTTTCAGGGTATCCATTAGTCTTTTACCACCTTTACTAATGATAAAATCGGCACATTCTATTCCAAGATTTTCATGAAATTCTACGGGAACTTTTTTAGCAACCTCAATTTTTTTGGAACCATCTTTACTTAGCAAAATGCCCTTAAAAATAATGTTGTCATCCCTAATTACCGCCAAAGCACCAATAGGAGCCGTACAACCACCTTCAAGTCTATTAAGAAAAGTGCGTTCAACACTTGTACAAATTTCGGTCTCTTTGTGATTTAATTGGGCACATGCTTCTTTAATAAAACTATCGGTGTCAAGTGCGGTGATCATTATTGCTCCCTGCGCAGGAGCTGGGATCATCCAATCTAACGAAAGGGTATTCTCAGGTTTAATTCCAATTCGTTTTAGGCCTGCAGCTGCAAAAATTGCCGCGTTCCATGCATTGTCTTTTAATTTTTGAAGTCTTGTGTTGACATTTCCTCTTAAACCAACAAGTGTATGAGTTGGATATCGATTAAGCCATTGTGCTCTTCTCCTTAGGCTACCCGTTGCAATTACAGCCTCTTGTTGAGCAAGAAATTCTTCATTCTTCTTAAATACAAGAAGATCATTAAAATTTCCTCTTTTTAATACTGCCGCTTGAACAATTCCATTTGGAAGAACGGTTGGAACATCTTTTAACGAATGCACCGCAATATCTATATCATGATTCAACATTGCAATATCTAAGGTTCGTGTAAATATTCCGGTGATTCCAAGTTCGTATAGTGGTTTATTCAAGACCAAATCACCTGTTGATTTCACCGGTACTAGTACCGATTTAAAACCAAGTTCTTCTAATTGATCCTTTACGGTATTTGCCTGCCATAAAGCCAACTCGCTATCACGCGTTCCAATACGGATGGTTCTATTCATTATTTAATGATTCTAGCTGGAATACTTTTTTGATGAGGTCAATACTTTCATCTGTTGGAATATCATCTTCTTTCAAATGATGTGCAAAGTGATTTGTAATTTTCTGGATGAGATTATTGCTCACAATTTCTGCTTGCTCTTCATTAAAATCAGGAAGTTTTTTGCGTTGAGCATCCATCTCAGACTTTTTGAAATCTAGAAGCTTGTCTTTTAATGCTTTGATAGTTGGAGCAAATTTTCTGGTTTCAAGCCAACTATTAAATTCATTTTTAACCTCTGCTATAATATTTTCAGCAACAGGAATATATGCTTTTCTTTTTTCGAGTGTTTTATCGGTAATAGTTGATAAATGATCTAGATGAACTAAGGAAACATTAGCTAAGTCTGTTACATTCTCATTGACATTCTTCGGAATGGACAAGTCCAATATAAGTAGCGGTTTTGTGGTTTGAATTAAGAGTTTGTCAATGGTTGGATTTAAAGCCCCTGTAGCAACAATTAAAATATCTGTTTTTGATATTTCTTCTTGTAATTGTGCATACTCTTTAACAATCAAATTAAATTTTCCAGCGACCTTCTCTGCTTTATCTTTCGTCCTGTTAATTAAAGTTATATGTGAATTCTGTGTATGCTTAACCAAATTTTCACACGTGTTTCTACCTATTTTACCAGTACCAAAGAGCAGGATATTCTTAGAAGATACTTCTTCAACTTCGTTTAAAATATATTGCACTGATGCAAACGACACAGAAGTTGCTCCAGAAGACAAAGGCGTTTCAGTTTTAATACGTTTACTTGCTTGAAGAACGGAGTTGACTAATCGTTCTAAAAATGTATTTAGTAACCCTTTCTTTTTAGATAATATGGCGGCATTTTTAAGTTGTCCAATAATTTCAAAATCACCTAGTATTTGACTATCTAATCCAGAACCTACTTTAAACATATGAGCTATGGCATCACTATTTTTATAGATGTAAGCTACTTTTTGAAAATCTTCAACCGTACCTCTAGTATTATCGCACAGAAGTTTAATAAGTTCAAATGGATGCTGCGCAAAACCATAAATTTCTGTTCTATTGCATGTCGAGGTAACAATAAGGCTTTCCAGGCCAAACTTTTTTGCTTGTTCCAGTACCTTAAGCTTGTTTTCATCACCTAAACTAAATCTACCGCGCACCTCAGCATCTGCCTTTTTGTAGCTTAAACCTATGGCATAGAAAGAAGTCCCTTTTGAGATATTATACTGCTGCATGTGATTTTTAATGCAATTTCTCGCAAATGTATTGAGGTTAGTTATAAAAAAATAACGCTAAAAGAACTTAAAGTGTCGTTTCTGGTTTTTCAATGTTATAATTATGCTAAACTATGATATAAGTCATATTTTTGTAGTAATATTGCATGGTTTATGACTGTTACTTTAGAATGAATCTAAATAGTGAGGCACATACTAAGAATGAAAGTACGATGAAAAATGTCGCTATAAGTTCATACAATAAAATTACCCTTGAAGATGATTTTTTTGTACTTACTTGTCAAAATGAAACTGATGAAAACCAACTACTTAAGAAAGAAATTGGGCAAGAATTTATACAGTTTCATTTTTGCTTGAAAGGGCTTAGTACCTTCAATTTTAACGAAGGACGCTATACGCTTGATATTGGAGAGGAAACCTCGCTATTATTATATAATCCACAAAGAACGCTTCCAATTAACATCAATTTAAAAGCCAATACTTGGATTGTTTCTATTCTCGTTTCAATAAAAAAATTTCATGGGTTATTTTCTCATGAGGCCGATTACATCACTTTTTTGGATGTACAAAATAAGGACAAAAAGTATTATAAAGACGGTAAGATTAGTCCATCAATGGCCGTGGTGCTCAATCAGTTAATGAGTTATAACCTTAATCCTTCAATGCAACAATTGTATTTTAAGGGCAAGGCTTTCGAGCTACTTAGCCTTTATTTTAATAGAGAAGAAGAAGGTGCTAAAGAACATTGTCCATTTCTTGCAGATGAATCAAACGTCATAAAAATTAGAGCTGCTAAGAACATTATTATTGAAAGAATGGATGAGCCACCAAGCCTGCAGGAATTAGCAGACGAAATAGGATTAAGCTTAAAGAAATTAAAAGAAGGTTTTAAAAAGGTGTATGGAGAAACCGTATATGGTTTTCTATTTGATTATAAAATGGAGGTTGCAAGAAAGTTACTCGAAACGGGAGATCTTAACGTAAATGAAGTGGGTCTAAAAGTGGGGTACAGTACTGCCAGTCATTTTATTGCTGCTTTCAAGAAAAAGTATGGTACCACACCAAAGAAGTATGTTATGTCAATATCTTCACAAGTATAAATTGTAAATGAAAAAAGGAGTTTTACTAGTAAATTTAGGATCACCTGATAGCCCAGATCCAAAAGACGTAAAAAAGTATTTAGATGAATTTTTAATGGATCCTCGAGTTATCGATGTTCCATTTTGGGCAAGGTCCTTAATAGTTCGTGGAATTATATTAAATACCAGGCCTAAAGCTTCAGCTAAGGCATATCAAAAAATATGGTGGAAAGAAGGTTCGCCGCTCATTGTAATTTCAGAGCAGCTACAGGCCAAGGTTGCCTCTAAACTTAATCTTCCCATTGCTCTTGGGATGCGTTACGGAAGTATGAGCATTGAAAAATGTTTAAACGAGTTAGTAAGTAAGGGGGTTGAGGAGGTATTGTTAATACCATTGTATCCGCAATTTGCTATGGCAACAACAGAAACAATCACGGTATT
>CAZAPO010000206.1:0-3820 GCA_964487005.1 uncultured Flavobacteriaceae bacterium | reverse complement strand
GATATAAATTCGTTTATATAAAGTTTTAATTAATTATATATTGAATTTACATCTATAATAATATAGGATTATTATTAAAATAATATACTTTATAGAAATTGTAATCGTTACATTTGTAACACATGGTAAATAACATTGATTTTTCAAAAAGATTACAACAAATTTTAGACTACTACGGTTTAAGTATGGCTGCTTTTGCCGAAGAAATTGGTGTTCAACGTTCAAGTATATCGCATATACTTTCTGGGAGAAATAAACCAAGCTTAGATTTTGTTATGAAGATCCTCTCCTCTTTTGAAGAAGTTGATATGTATTGGTTGTTAAATGGAAAAGGGAGTTTTCCTTCTTCAAAAATCGTACCCTCTAGTGAACAAAACACAATCGCTAATAGCTCAGCAACAAAGGAAATTGACAGAATTGTCATTTTCTATAAAGATGGCACCTTTAAAAACTACCATAACTAACATATAGTTTACTAAATTTGCACCTTAAGTTAGTATAGATGAAACTACGCTATTTAGTATTCCTAATTTTTGCGTCAAGTTGCTACCAAATTGAACGCAATTGCAACGATTTTAAAACTGGAACTTTTAAGAGTACCGTGACAATTGATGGAGTTGATTATGTTTCAAGATTTCAAAGGACAGATAACATACAAGTCGAGACTTTTGAGAAGAACACCGATTCTGCCAGTGTAAGATGGATAAATGACTGCGAAGTAGTTTTTAGAACAATCAATCCAAAAAACAGGATAGAAAAAAAAGATATACATTTAAAGATACTTACAACTACTGATTCCTCATATACTTTTGAGTACTCGTATGTTGGAGAAACTGTGAAACAAAAAGGCGTAGCCATAAAAATTAAGGAATAAATGCTAGATTTCTTACTTTCAAGTGATGCCATTATGGCCTTACTTACCTTAACTTTTTTAGAAATTATCTTAGGAATAGATAACATTGTCTTTATTTCTATTGCCGCAAATAAACTTCCCGAAAAACAAAGAACCAGAGTTACCAATATTGGATTGGTTTTAGCCATGGTACAACGTATTGTGCTACTGTTTTTTGTATCGTTCCTTATAAGTTTGAGTGAACCTTTTTATACTATTGATAATAATTGGTTGCATATTGCATTTAGCTGGCAGGGTGTAATTCTGTTTTTAGGCGGATTATTCTTAATTTATAAAAGCACCTCTGAGATTCGGGAAAAGGTTGAAATGCCAGAGCATGATGAACAATCGGTTAGAAAAAAGCGCATCAATACCTTTTCACAAGCTGTGGTTCAAATATTAATAATCGATTTTATTTTTTCGATTGATTCCATATTAACAGCTGTTGGAATGACCAATGGGCTATCTGATAATCACAATTATAATTTGGTCTTAATGATAATTGCCGTGGTAATTTCAATAATCATTATGATAGGGTTTGCAAATCCAATAAGAAGGTTTATAGATGTAAATCCGAGTATTCAGGTGTTAGGCCTAGCATTTTTAATTTTAATTGGATTTATGCTCATAACAGAGGCTGCACATCTCTCTCACACATCAATTTTTGGTACAGAGGTTGGAGCCATTCCTAAAGGATACTTATATTTTGCTATTGCTTTCTCATTATTTGTGGAGTTTCTTAATTTTAGAATAAGTAAGAAGGAAAAAAATAGCTCAGGATCCTAATTAATGTAATTGTTGTTTTCGCCAATTAAAATTCCACTTAACACCAAATAATACTCTTGTAATAACGGTTTTCCTAATTAAAAAGTGATAAATCAGAAATACGCCTACTATACATAGAAAAAGCAATACGAGCAGTTTAATCCAAATAGCTGCATCCCATTGCGTTACAAAATAACCACTCGCAACAATAATGGTTTGATGTAAAATATAATAGGGATATACGGCTGTTGTTAGGTATCTTAGGTATTTATTCGAAAAATTCAAATACTTCATAGTATAACCAATAACCGTTAGAATTATAGCCCAAATATGAATGCCGTTAGTGATTGCATAGATATATAAACTCTTATCATTTATTGTTGGTTTGTTGGCATGCCAATTCCAATAGTAGTTGTGAATAAGGAAAACAGCCAAGAGCAACGCTATGCACAAGAAAAGTAGTCTGTATTTTAAACAATTATCCCAAAATGAAGTGACACCGCTTAAAAAGAAACCTAAAAAGTAAAAGGTAATAGATGAACAAAACACAAACCAATCGTCAATTAAACTTCCTTGTTCTGGCCAATCTATAAATAACAAAAGAAAATAAAGCACGAAAGGTGTTGCAAGTAGCAAATGATTGATTGGGTAGGTAAAAATTTTATTTCCAATAAATTTAAACTTGTCTAACCATACAATTTTGGTTAAAGAGAACACTGGCAGCAATAGTATTGTAAAAACAAACAAATAAGCTACAAACCACATATGACTCCATGTGAGTGCACCATCTGGATACGGAACAAACTCAAATACAGAAGGATAAAACTCCCAATAAGAAGTGGTAACTTTTCCTTCCTGCAACCATTCAAAATAAACCTGAATTGGTGTAATACAAAGCATCACAAATACTAATGGAATGAACAATCTCACAAAGCGTTCTCCCGTAAACTTTAAAATACTGCGTTTTCTCAAAGAGAATCGTACACCTACACCAGCAATAAAAAACAATAGTGGTAATCGCCATTGATGGGTCCACCAAATCACTCTGGTTAGCCCTGGTGATGTTTCTGCATTATTGATCTCCCAATGGTAGTGTTCAACAAAAGGAACAGCACAATGAAATAATATAAGTGTTAGAAATGCTAATACACGTATCCAGTCTATGTAATGAAGTCGATTATAGGTTGGCATAAGAGTAGTTTACCCTAAAAGACGCTATAATTACAAAAAAGGTTGCTTCACAATCTAAAACAAGGTAATTTGCCCTTCTTCATCAATCTCAATGTCTGGTGGTGGAAGCTTATTATTAGCGCTATTATCTGATACTTCCTCTGTTTTATTCTCTTTTGATTGTTCGTTAGTGAGTGTTTCATTGACCACCTCCTCATCGATAACCTCAATTTCATCTGCTGGAATTTCTTGAGGTGGATCATACGGCAACGGGTCAAGCAAATTAATTTGATTTACTTTATACCTAGTT
Organism: uncultured Flavobacteriaceae bacterium; assembly: GCA_964487005.1. GTDB lineage: Bacteria > Bacteroidota > Bacteroidia > Flavobacteriales > Flavobacteriaceae > CAZAPO01. The sequence goes on along the minus strand of CAZAPO010000206.1, from coordinate 683 downwards.
AATTGATTTCCAAGTGATTTAATGCCCTTTACTGAAATAAATTCTTCAAGATTCACACCTTGATTTTCACGTCGATCCTTACCTCGTTCTTTTGCAAAAACGACCTCTGCCATAGGTCTCCAATCTGTTGAAACAATCTCTAATTGCGAATTACTATGGTCTGAAATAAAAACTTCTTCTTTGTTTTCATTCTCAACAAGAAATCGTTTTACATAATAACGCTCTTTATCTCCGTCAAAATAGATTGCTGATACTGGTTTTTTAGGAATCCATTTCTCCATAACTATCATATCGTCATCAAAGCGTGCTGTAATCTCGGGGATTATGGTTTTTACAATTCCTTTTTGAGTTATAACTAAAATACGATCCTCACCTCTAAACTCCCCAACCAGTTCGCCTCTTTCATCAACATTTAAGCGTTGAACCGTATCATCAAACCAAATTTTACGAGGTTTTAAGGTACTTACTCCTTTTTCTTTTAACTCAATTCGCTTAATAGAATATTTGGTTACCAGGTTACCACGCGAGGCTCTTCCCTTAATCATAATCTCGGCAAAGTCCAAATCCCACTTTAACTTCTTAATACTTCCTGCTTGACGTAACATTACTGTAACAATTTCTGCTTCACCATTAGGATTGGCAGAAAAATACCATAATACAGATCCTTTATTACCATTTGTGAG
>CAZAPO010000205.1:0-6863 GCA_964487005.1 uncultured Flavobacteriaceae bacterium | reverse complement strand
ATTGAAAATCACAACGATTTTTCTAATACAGTTTTAGTTGGTATACAACCTAGAGGTAAATTTTTGGCAGATCGCTTATGTAAGGTCTTAAAAGAAGATTACCGCATAAAAAATGTTCAATTAGGACATTTAGATATCACGTTTTTTAGAGATGACTTCAGGCGCGGTGAAAAACCATTAGAAGCTAATACAACGGAAATTGATTTTATGGTTGAGAATAAAAAAGTGGTTTTTATCGATGATGTTTTGTATACAGGTAGAAGTATTAGGGCTGCATTAACTGCAATACAGTCATTTGGCAGGCCTAGTGAAATAGAGCTCTTAACTTTAATAGATAGACGGTTTAGTAGACATTTGCCAATTCAACCCGATTATAGAGGGAGACAGGTAGATGCAATAAATGATGAAAAAGTAAAGGTAAATTGGATTGAGAACGACGGTGAAGATTCGGTTTATCTCGTAAATAAATAAGCATATGAGTGAATTAAGTGTTGATCACTTATTAGGAATCAAATACCTCAATAAAAAAGACATTGATCTTATTTTTGAGACTGCCGATCATTTTAAGGAGGTAATTAACAGACCTATTAAAAAAGTTCCTTCACTTAGAGATATTACTATTGCCAATTTATTTTTTGAAAATTCTACTAGAACTAAACTTTCATTTGAACTCGCTGAGAAAAGATTGTCAGCAGACGTTATTAATTTTTCGGCCTCCCAATCATCAGTAAAAAAAGGAGAAACCTTAATAGATACGGTGAACAATATTCTATCAATGAAAGTAGATATGGTAGTTATGCGCCACCCAAAACCAGGAGCTGGCATATTTTTATCTAACCATATTAAGGCAAGTATCATTAATGCAGGAGATGGTGCACATGAACACCCAACACAAGCCTTGCTGGACTCTTATTCTATTAGAGAAAAGCTAGGAGAAGTTAAAGGCAAGAATGTGGTAATTGTTGGAGATATTTTACACAGTAGAGTGGCACTTTCTAACATCTTTGCCTTACAATTGCAAGGTGCAAACGTAATGGTATGTGGCCCAAAAACGCTTATTCCTAAATACATAAATAAACTTGGAGTAAAAGTTGAAACAAACTTACGTAAAGCACTCAATTGGTGTGATGTAGCAAATATGTTAAGAGTGCAGAATGAACGTATGGATATTAGTTATTTCCCATCAACGAGAGAGTATACACAACAGTTTGGTGTAAATAAAGAATTATTAGATTCGCTAGATAAGGAAATCACAATAATGCACCCGGGACCCATAAACAGAGGTGTAGAAATTACAAGCGATGTAGCCGATTCAGACCAAGCCATAATTTTAAATCAGGTGGAGAACGGTGTCGCTATTAGAATGGCTGTGATTTATTTACTCGCTTCTAAAATAAAGTAATTGCCTATGATTTTTGATAAGAATGGTAATGTGTCAATTATTACCCAAGAAACAGTATCTATTATTGAGCTCGCAAAAAAGTTACAAGCTATATATCCTAGGTTTCAAAAAGATAATATAGTAGTAAATCTTACCACTTTAGAACAATTAAAAACAGAAGATTTATTAGAGTTTTTACAATTATCTAATCAACATAGAAATAAAGAGCACTCATTTGTTATAGTTTCAGCTAAAATTGATATTGATGAGGTGCCCGATGAATTGGTGGTAGTGCCTACTTTACAAGAGGCCTATGATATCATTGAAATGGAAGAAATAGAAAGGGACTTAGGCTTATGAAATATCACTTAGCACAAGTGAATATCGCTAAAATGCTGGCTCCAATTGATGATCCCATAATGGCCGATTTTGTTAATAATCTAGATCGAATAAATGCTATTGCAGACAAGGCCAAAGGCTTTGTTTGGAGATTGCAAGGAGATGACGATAATGCCACGGCAATTAGAGTATTTGAAGATAATATGTTAATTATCAACCTTTCTGTATGGAAAGATATAGAATCGCTGTTTGACTTTACTTATAAATCAGATCACGTTGCCATATTTAAACGTAAGAAAGAATGGTTTAGCAAAATGCAAGCAATGCACATGGCATTTTGGTATATACCAGTGGGGCATATTCCTACTCCGCACGAAGCCAGAGAACGATTATCATATTTAAATGAACATGGCGAAACACCTTTTGCATTTACATTTAAAGGAAAGTTTAGTAAAGAAGACTTAAGTAATTTTAAGAAGAATTAGCTATGAAACTTACTGTTCTTGGTTGCTTCAGTGCCACCCCACGAAAAAACACAAACCCATCAGCACAGGTATTGGACATGGGCAATAATTTGTTCTTAATAGATTGTGGAGAAGGTACACAGGTACAGTTGCGAAAGAATCGTATAAAATTCAACAGAATAAAACACATTTTTATCTCACATTTACATGGCGACCATTATTTTGGTTTAGCAGGACTAATTTCTACGTTTAGATTACTCACAAGAGAGGCAGATTTACACATTTATGCACCCAAAGGTTTAAAAGAGGTGATTACCCTGCAAATGAAACTTGCAGACTCTTGGACCAATTACAAACTCATTTTTCATGAATTGTCATCAAAAAAATCAGAACTAATCTACGAAGATGATAGGGTGGAAGTATTCACAATTCCCCTGAATCATCGTGTATACACAAATGGGTTTTTGTTTAAAGAAAAACCTCATGAGCGTAAGTTACACATAGGAAAAGTCGAAGATGCCAAAATTGATAGAGCTTATTACAGAAAATTAAAACAAGGATTTGATGTTAAAAATGAAGATGGTATTGTAATTAAAAACAGTGAGGTTACACTAGCTGGTCCAAAACCAAAGAGCTATGCGTATTGTAGTGATACAGCCTACCATGAAAGCATTGTACCCATAGTTAAAAACGCAGATGTAATGTATCATGAAGCAACGTTTCTTGATAAGTTAGAACATCTTGCAAAAAAGACGAAACACGCAACAGCAAAGCAGGCTGCTACCATTGCCAAAATGGCAAACGTTTCTAATTTGATATTGGGGCATTTCTCGACGAGATATGACGATTTAAGTGAATTTATATCAGAAGCAAGAGAAATATTTGATAACGTAATCTTAGCGGAAGAAGGAAAGACCTTTGAATTCTGAAAATCTTGTAAATTGCAGTATGGATAAGAATGACCTTAGTAACTACAGAAAGTCTTATGAAAAAGGAACTCTAGATAAGGAATTGGTACCAGAAAACCCGCTAGAACTTTTTCAACAATGGTTTTATGAAGTAGATACGGCCAATAATACCGATGAAGTCAATGCAATGACCATTGCGACTATTGGTTTAGATGGATACCCTAAGAGTAGGGTAGTATTGCTTAAAAAATACACCTACGAAGGTTTTATTTTCTATACAAATTACAAAAGCGAAAAGGGACTGGCTATTGAAAATAATCCTAATGTTTGCTTATCATTCTTTTGGCACAAGGCAGAACGACAAGTAATCATAAAAGGGAAGGCAGAAAAAATACTAGAAAATTTAAGCGATGGTTATTTTGAGTCCAGACCAAGAGGAAGCCAATTAGGAGCAATTGTATCAAACCAAAGTGAGGTGATTCCCAATAGAGAAGGGCTTGAGAAGCGACTTAAAGAACTTGAGCGGGAGTTTCAAGGCAAAGAAATACCAAGGCCAAAGCATTGGGGTGGATATCTTGTGAGACCAGTAGAAATAGAGTTCTGGCAAGGAAGGGCTAATAGGCTGCACGACAGAATAAGATATGCACTGCAAGAAGACTATAACTGGATGATAGATAGATTATCTCCATAAAAAAAAGAACTGTATTAACAGTTCTCCTTTTATTCCTTACTGACTACTTGTCTTAACCTATTTTTTTATAAAAATGTTGGTATAATACCATTTTCCTGCGTCGTCTTTTTCGGCAGAGATATCAAAGTTTGTAAAATCACCTTCAATTACATCTCTGTGGCCGTCACTGTTTAACCAGGCATTTACAACAGATTGTGCCGAACTAAATGCATAAGCTACATTTTCGGCAACTGCAGTTGCTCCTGGGTTACTTTTTAAACTTCTACTTCTATCAAAGAAATTATCATGTGATACTTGCTGCTCTTTAATCATATAGTCTGTATGGCCATATGCTTGAGCTTTAATTGTATTTAAATTGTTTAGTGCGTTTAATCCAATAGATATTCTATGATTATTAATTAACTCAAGAATTTCAATCTCAATCTGTTTAGTTTCTGGAACAAACGACTGAGTTAACGCTTCAATTTTGTTTTCTTCAACGGCATCTGTCGAACAAGAAAGTGACAGTAGCCCAATTAGTGCCAATGCTGGCAAGTAAGTAGATAATTTCATCAGTAGGTTAATTAAGATTTGGGACAGTAAAATTAGCAGCCATCTTAAAAAACACTGTTAAAGAAATGTTAAAATCGATGAAAAACATGTATTTTGTCGAATTTATCATGCAGATAATCGATGAAATGCACGTTAAAGGGTGGTTTTTGGTAGATAATCGATGAATTTTGAGGAATTGCCCATCCCTTTTGAGTATTACCTGATGTAAATTGGAATTGTAGTATAAATAATTTGGGCCATTTATGAGTACCTAAATAACAAGGAAAAGCCGCTCAATTTTGAGCGGCTTTTGTGTAATAAGTTATAAATCAGATTTACAACCAACCAATAAGTAAATACTATTCTTCTATGTAGAAATAGGATAGATTTTATAACATTATTACTACTCTTTACATTTACCTTGAACGATAATAAATTTAGACCTTCTGTTTTTCTGATGTTTTGCTTTTGAACAACGTACACCATTACTACACTCGTTTAGCAATTGAGATTCTCCATATCCTATGGCACTTTCAATACGCTCTGGAGCAATGTTTCTAGATATAATATAATCTCTTGTAGATTTAGCTCTTCTGTCAGAAAGCTTCATATTATACTTATCGCTACCACGACTGTCTGTATGTGATTCAATCTTGATAACCATAGTTGGATTATCTCTTAAAACACTTACAATGTTTTCAAGTTCTACTTTAGCATCTGTTCTAATATTCCATTTATCAAAATCAAAGAATATTGGATTGATAACTATTTCATCTTCAAAGCACAATGGAATTAAATTAAGATCTACATTATGTTCAAAATTGTTTTCGCTATTTGCAATCATTTTTTGCACATCGTCTTTATAGTCAGGTTTTGATCCTCTAATAGTATATTCAGTATTACAGTCTATTTCGTAAGCATAAGATCCATCAGGTCCTGTGACTACAGATTGAATAATCTTACCTGCAGCATCAATGATCTCAATGGTAACTCCATTAAGGGGTTCTTGAGTGTCTGCATTTCTTGCTACACCAGTTACAGATTGCTTACATTCATAAGCAGCGAAACTATAAATATCATCATTTCCTTTTCCGCCTTCTCTATTAGAAGAGAAATAACCGGTTTCATCATCAGAGTCAAGGTATATGGCGAAATCATCGGCACCACTATTAAAAGGTGCTCCCATATTCTTAGGCTCTGAAAATCCATCGTTAAGGAAATTAGATTTATAAATATCTAATAAACCTAAGTTCAAATATCCGTCAGATGAGAAATAGAGTGTATTGTCTTTAGCAACGAATGGAAACATTTCACGTCCTTTTGTGTTTACCTTAGGACCAAGGTTTTCTGGGTCTCCATATGAACCATCTTCATTAATGCTTACTTTATAAATATCGGTTTGACCAAAAGCATCATCCTGTTCTCTATCTGAAACAAAATACAAGGTTTTATTATCAGGACTTAAAGCTGGATGACCAGTAGAAAAACTATCGTCGTTAAACGGTAATTCTTCAATATCTGCCCAAGCACCACCATTTAAAGAAGCTTTATAAATCTTTAAGTGCGTAGTACCGCTTTTGTCAGAACTTTTTCTATTTCGCTTATTTACATTATCACGTGTAAAATAAATAGTCTTACCATCATTTGTAATGGCAACTGATGCCTCATGAAGATCAGTATTTACACGATCTGCTCGAATAAATCCTTCTCTTCCGTAAGATTTCAAACCATTGTTGTTTGTAACATCAACCTGATAAAGATCTAAGAATGGCTCTTCATTCCAATCGTATATTTTAGAACTACCAGTTTCACTTGTACTTCTTCCTGAGGCAAAGTATAGTACATCGTTGTGCACATAACCACCAAAATCAGAATACTCGGTATTAACATCTAAATTGGTTACTTCTATATATACTCTTTCTGTTGATGATAACTCTTCGTACAATGCAATACTTACATCAATATCTGTACGGCTATCTTCTTCTGTTTGTGCTACCTTAAATTTCTCTAACCACGCTCCAGCCTCGTCATTATTGCCTAAACTACGTTGAACCTGGCTGAACTTGTACAAGTATTCAGAATGGATTTCGTCTTGATATTTATCTAATGCTCTTTTGTACCAATAGGCAGCTTTTTCGGCATTTGAATTATTATAATAACAACCTCCAAGTCTGGTAAGCACGTGCATACTATCGTCTCCATTGTTAACAGCATTCTCGTATAATTCGCTTGCTCTCACGTAAGCGTAATTTTCGAAGAATTTATCGGCAACTTTCGACTGTGCAAAAGTCATGGAGCTGCTTAAAACTAATATTATGAGTAAAAATTTTGCTTTCATAGTCATATATTTTAGAAATATCTAGGAGATTTAACACGTTTACTTTTAAATACTTCAAACATTAGCAGAATTTCATGTGTTCCACTTGAAAAACGATTGATGTCTGAAAACGGATATTCATAGGCATATCCAACTCTTAATTGCTTTGAGACCTGGAAGTCTGCAATCGCTCCTAAAGAGCTTGTTTGCTCATTCATTCGGTAACCAGCTC
>CAZAPO010000204.1:0-2518 GCA_964487005.1 uncultured Flavobacteriaceae bacterium | reverse complement strand
GCATTATAGATTAGCGTTCTTGAATACGGAGTTGGAGACGTATCTTGACCAGCATCCATGAAGGTTCCTATACCCATGGCCAACGCAAAAACAAAAAATAAAACCGCGGTAAGTCTTGTCGAGAAAAGAATATTGGTGATTTTCTTAAGCATAATTAAGCCTTAATTTAGAGTCGTGCAAATTTAGTGTTTTTCTTTGTAAACCAATTGCAACTCCAAATCTTTTAACAAGCTTTTATGCCACCCTATTTTTGACGAGCTTCAAATATTTTTAAATATAAAAATGTTCCCATTTTTCTGGCACGTCGCTTGGCATTGTCAGCCACTTCACCAACAAATAATTCATCGATAGTCTGATACCAAAGATTTAACCAGATTCCAAAATGGAATTCTGAAATTGAGTGGTTAAATTCTTGATCTGCCTTAACATGTGCTTTTAAAGGATCACCAAAATACTTGGTCTTAAGAAAAAGGCTAGATTCCCAAAAAGTTGTGAGTCTATCAAGGTGTTCATCCCAATCTTGAATTTTGGCAAAAAAGGGCCCCAAAGTGTCATTCACACGCACTTTTTTGTAAAATGTAGCTACCAAAAGAGATACCTCTTCTCTACTTTTAATTTCACGTTTCACAACCTTCATTTGATTTTTATTAACTTTATAGGAGCGCCATTGAAAGGAAATTGCATCAAAAATGACCAATTTCATGTATCAAAGGTAAGTCAATATCTCATTAAAATTGCTAGAAAATGGATAGAAAAACATTTATTAAAAAAGTAATTGGAGCAGCAGTAATAGCAGTTCCAGTCTACACTGCACTAAGTTGCTCTACAAACGAAAGCACCCCTCCTCAGGTGGGAGGTGGATCAGACCCTGATTGTTTATCTAATGGTGCCCGAGCTAGCGGCATTACTGGTAATCATGGACATTCATTAGTTGTTTCTAGGGATGATGTAAATTCTGGTGCCGAAAAAACATATACTATTGATGGAACATCAGGACATTCACACAGTATCACTATTAGTTCAACCGATTTTGATAAGTTAAAAAACAACGAACCGGTTGAGATAACGTCTACTGTAGGAAGTGGCCATGATCATATTGTGATCGTGTCATGTGCTTAGTATTTCGATTCATCATTTAAATTGAAATATATACGTATTTTAGCCGTATGATTCATGCGGTTATTCTTGGTGCTGGCAATGTTGCTACTCATTTGTATCGAGCCTTAAAAGAAGCTAAGGGTGTTGCCATTGTACAATGGTATAACCGTGATAGTAGTAAGTTGCAGTCTTATCAAAATGAAGTTCAGATTATTGACAAAATTAATGATCTAACAGTTGCAGATATATACATTATTGCTGTGACCGACGATGCTATTGAAGAAGTTTCGACGAAGCTTTCATTTACCAATCGATTTGTTGTTCACACATCAGGTGCAATGAGTTTACACACCTTGGACAAGAAAAATCGAAGAGGTGTATTTTATCCCTTACAGACCTTTACAAAAGACCAGGCAATAGATTTTTCTGAAGTCCCAATATGTGTAGAAACCGAGCGTAAAGAGGACCGCCCTTTAATTAATTCTCTAGCAGAAGCCCTTAATTGCAAATACTATCGAGTAAACACAGATCAACGCAGTGCATTGCACCTCGCAGCGGTTTATGTAAACAATTTCACCAATCAGTTGTATCGCGTTGGTCATGAAATAACAGAATCGCAAAGTGTAGATTTTAATATTTTAAAACCGCTAATAAAAGAAACTGCAAAGAAAATTGAAACCATTTCACCATACATGGCGCAAACGGGTCCAGCAAAACGTAACGATAAAAAAACCATTAAAAAGCACCTTAGGATGCTAGAAAAAGATATTCATAAAGACATTTATGAATTAATGACAAAATCAATTAAAATTACACATGGCAAAAAGTTATAAAGAATATTTAGAGCATATAACTACATTTATTTTTGATGTTGACGGTGTTTTAACCGATGGAACTGTCACGGTAACCACAAAGGGGGAAATGCTAAGAAAAATGAATATTAAAGACGGTTATGCCATTAAAACAGCTGTTGATAAAGGGTACAATGTATGCGTTATCTCCGGTGGATCTAATGAAGGTGTGAGATTACGTTTAAGAGGACTAGGCGTAACAGATATATACCTCGGTGCGCATAATAAAATTGAACAACTGGATGAGTATTTAGATGTTTATGGCATCAATACTAAAAATGTATTGTATATGGGTGATGATATTCCAGATCTTCCAGTAATGAAATTGGTTGGATTACCATGTTGCCCGCAAGACGCAGCACCCGAAATTAAAGAAATAAGTACGTATATTTCTCATAAAAAAGGTGGTAAAGGTGCTGCTAGAGATGTTATAGAGCAAGTGATGAAGGTTCAAGGAAAATGGGTAGAGAATTTTGATGCAAAATATGATTAATTGAAAAGAGTTAATCGTCGACATAGTACTGGTTTTGGATACATTGGTTTTGGCAATGTTCAAAGTGTCTTTAATC
>CAZAPO010000203.1:0-3807 GCA_964487005.1 uncultured Flavobacteriaceae bacterium | reverse complement strand
CTTTTCAATTAATGTTAGAGAAAGGCAAAAAATTAGGACTAAAGGCACATGAATAAAGACAATAAGAAAGTAGTATATTGGTTATTTTTAGGATGTGTACTCATATTTGTAATGGTGATTGTTGGCGGGATTACCAGACTTACACACTCTGGCTTGTCGATGTCTAATTACAAACTTATTTCTGGTACAATTCCACCAATGAATGATATTGAATGGCAGGAGGCCTTCGATCTTTACAAACAATATCCAGAATATCAGAAATTAAACTCACATTTTACCATTGAAGACTTCAAGAGTATTTATTTCTGGGAGTGGCTACATCGAGTAATAGGAAGGCTAATTGGAATTGTATTTATCATTCCATTTATCTATTTCTTAGTTAAAAGACAACTCACCAAACCAACAATTAAAAAGTCTATTGTATTACTATTTTTAGGAGGGTTCCAAGGGTTTCTTGGATGGTACATGGTGAAAAGTGGCCTCGTTGATAGACCAGATGTAAGTCATTATAGACTTGCGGCTCACTTAACAACCGCCTTTATCACATTTGCATATACCTTTTGGGTTGCTTTAGACATCATATTCCCACTTAGAAAACAAATAAACAGCGGTATGCGAAATCTTATTAGAATTGGCTATGCTGTTTTACTAGTACAAATTATTTACGGCGCCTTTGTTGCTGGTTTAGACGCAGGCTTTATTCACAACCATTGGCCAATGATGAGCGAAGGTAAATTTATGCATGAAACTGTTTATATTGAACAAAGTCCGTTACTTAAAAATTTTATTGAAGGAAAAAGTGGCGTACAGTTTGTTCATAGAATTTTAGCATATGTTGTTGTATTATTTATGATACTTATCTGGAGAAAATCAAAAACGCTAGAACTAACACAACTACAACAAAAAGGTGTGAGGGCATTGCTCATGCTTGTGGGGCTGCAATTTATATTAGGAGTACTAACCATTTTACTTCAAGTTCCGGTTTGGCTTGGTGTAGCGCATCAAGTTGGGGCATTTTTATTATTGACTGCAATGACTTTTACAATGCATCGCTTTACTAAATAGAAAAATTTAATAAATTTACTATAAGAACCATTTGCCATGATTTACAGATTTAGAATCATTTTAGATCACATGACCGAAGAAGATATATTTAGGGATATTGAAATTAGAAAAACTGATACCCTAGAAGATCTTCATAATACTATTACACAATCTTTTGGCTTTGACGGAAACGAAATGGCATCGTTCTACGTAAGTGATGATGAATGGAATCAAGGTGAAGAAATCTCCCTTTTTGATATGAGTGAGGGCGCAACCTCGGTACGATTAATGAGTGAAATTGTTCTCGAGGATATTGTTGATGAAGAAAGAACAAAACTAATTTATGTCTATGATTTCTTGAACATGTGGACATTCTATGTAGAATTAGGAGAAATTGTTGAAGAAGCCGAAGGAATGGATTATCCTAATTTAATGTTTGTGCATGGTCAAATACCAATGGAAGCACCAGAAAAAAGTTTTGAAGCCGAGGACCCTATGAATCTGGATGAATTTGATCAACTAAAGATTGATGATTATGACGATTTAGATTTTAATGAAAATTGGAATTGATTACAATCCAGAAGTATGATGATTCTCATAATTTCGTTTTACAAAATCGAGCGCATTTTTTAGAATCTCCCCCATATTTTTGCTACGCTTAAATTTCATATCATTAGTGTACTCGTAAATTTTAGACTTTAATAGGTCTATATTATCTTCTTTAGATATATTGTCTTCAATCATACATGCCAGCAATTCTTCAATTCTATCGTCATAACTTATTAAACGTTTAGCCACTATTGAACGTTCCTCCAATTTATATTGATCAATTGATTGTTTTTGAAACTTCTCTGAAACCATTTCAACCATTTTTAAATTTTCCTTAAAAAATTGTGGCCTGTAAATGTTGAATTTACCCTCATAACACTGCTGGTCAAAATCTATGGCTCTAATTTTATATACAACATGATCAAAGTCGTGTGTTGGAACAATAACATAGTTGTAAGAACGCATATCCCCTAACAGTCTAATCATACATCGCTCATTAAATTTTACAAATTCTTTCGCAATTTGTGATTTCTCTGCCTCGGTGCAAGAAGGCAACATTTTCTTAATAAACTCATCACCCGGAATTCCTGCAATATGTTCTTCAATTAAAGTATCCTTATACACCAAAAAGTTTAGGTTATAAGGAGAAAGCATATGTTCTAGTTCTAAACCATAGACTCTCGACGCATCTGCTTTTTTAACATAGAAATAAGTATAATTATCATTTAGCACATTTCTCACTTTAACTCTAAAAGGTTTAGAGTTCCCAAAAGTGCAATAATCAATAGCATCAATGTTTAAAAAAGGTATAGTCTTCTCATTACCGTCAGAATGCAAATTAGTATATACTTTTTTTAGACTTAAATCAATATCTTCTCTTTCAAATTCATTATAATAAACACGTATCCATAGTGTATCATTTCCATCTTTATCATATACCACAACCGAACCTTGAAATCGCAATAAATCTTCATAAAAAACTGGAATGCGAATATTCCTTTTATATTCAGAAAGGTAGTCTCCTAATTGTTGCGTAATAGGGAAAGAAGGTTTTTTCTTTGATATTTTTAAGTCTTTCATACTATGAGATCGATTAATTTCAAAAGTAAGGTATTTTTATAATGATAATAAAAACCTTTGTAACAAGTTACGGGTTTCGTCGTCTTACGTTTATAACTAATCAATCAATTTACATTGGAACCAATTTTAACAATTACCAATCTAACTAAGAAATTTGGCTATCTAACCGCAGTCAAAGATCTTTCATTTACTATTAATAAAGGCAATGTTTATGGCATTCTCGGACCAAATGGAAGTGGTAAATCCACAACATTAGGAGTTGTATTAAATGTTGTGAACCGTACCCATGGAAATTTTCATTGGTTTGACGGAAGTGTCTCGACGCATGATGCTCTAAAACGTGTAGGAGCAATTATTGAACGTCCTAATTTTTATCCATATATGTCTGCATACAATAATTTAAAACTCGTATGCAAGATTAAAGGAGTTTCAGAATCTAAAATTGACGAAAAACTTGAAATAGTTGGTCTATTAGAACGAAAAAATAGCAAGTTCAAGACCTATTCGTTAGGTATGAAACAACGATTAGCGATTGCCTCTGCCCTATTAAACGACCCAGAGATTTTAATTCTGGATGAGCCAACTAATGGTCTAGATCCGCAAGGAATTCATCAAATTAGAAGTATCATCAAAGAAATAGCAAGCAATGGCACTACTATTTTATTGGCCTCACATTTACTAGATGAGGTTGAGAAAGTATGTACCCACGTTGTTGTTTTAAGAAAAGGTGAGAAATTATACTCTGGACGCGTAGATGAAATGATTTCTAGTCACGGATTCTTCGAATTAAAGACAGATAAACATGACGAGCTTGTTACTGTGCTTGAGAATGATCAAGCAATAAAAAATGTTAAGATTGAAGGAGATTTAATTACCGCATTCTTAAACAATCCTATGGAAGCTTCAGACTTCAATAAACAGATGTTTGATAAAGGCATTACGCTTTCACATCTCGTAAAACGTAAGGAAAGCCTAGAAGAACAATTCCTTCAATTAACAGACAATAACTAACCAATATCAATCAAAAATGCTACGTCTTTTAAAATTAGAATTACAAAAACTATTGCTCAATAGAACGAGCAAGATCCTTATATTCATATCATTCATATTACCATTCACCGTATTGATCCTTTC
>CAZAPO010000202.1:0-9804 GCA_964487005.1 uncultured Flavobacteriaceae bacterium | reverse complement strand
GGTTACTTTAGCCACTTCAATAACAAAATGAGAACAGTAAACTTTACATATTATTGGTTTTATTTCTTTTTTACCGGAAGAAACGAGGCTATGTATATGTAATTTATATAGATAAATTAAAATGTAAGTCTCGGTGTAAATCGAGACTTTTTTTTTGAATATGATTGCATCTGTAGCCATACAAGGAGTAAAAGGATCTAACCATTATATTATTGCCAAGCAATATTTTGATGAGACGGTTGCTATAAAAGAGTGCCTCACTTTTGATGAGGTAGTTGATAGTTTAGTGGCCAAAGAATGTGATGCTGCTATAATGGCCATAGAGAACTCTATTGCAGGATCAATAATTCCAAATTATGCACGAATAGATAGTCAACAATTACATATAGTAGGAGAGCAATACTTAGATATTCAACATAATTTAATGGCCTTACCTGGGCAGTCAATTGCTGATATCAAAGAGGTATATTCACATCCAATGGCATTGTTACAATGTAAAAAATATTTCAAAGACTTCCCTCATATCAAATTGGTGGAAGACAGAGATACAGCTGAGGTTGCACAACGTATTCACGAAAATCAGTTACTTCACATTGCGGCAATTGCACCAGCAGTGGCGGCAGAGATTTACCAGGTAGATATTCTTGCAAAAAGTATCCAAACAATTAAACATAATGAAACAAGGTTTGTGATTGTAAAAAGAACGAACTCAGAAATACCAGAGGAGCAAATAAATAAGGCTTCTATTAAGTTTCAGTTAGATCATAAACGAGGTAGTTTGGCAACGATTCTTAACGTAATGAGTGATTGTAAATTAAACCTTACCAAAATACAATCGTTACCTATTATCGATACACCATGGAAATACGCCTTTTTTGTCGATATAACATTTAAGGCGTATGAAGATTATGCCAAAGCCAAGTCAATAATGACAATTATGGCCGAAGATTTTAAAGTACTTGGAGAATATGTAAACGCGAAGTTATGATAGAAGTTGCTAATAGATTACATACAGTAGAAGAATACTATTTCTCTAAAAAGTTACGAGAGGTTAACCTCATGAAGGCTGCGGGTAATCCTATAATTAATTTAGGAATAGGAAGTCCAGATTTGCAACCACCTCAAAAGGTTGTTAGTGCAATAGTGGAAGGATTACAAGACAATAATGCACATAAGTACCAAAGTTATCAGGGACTACCAGAATTGCGTGAAGCAATGGCTGAGTTTTATAGAGATCAGTTTCAGGTGCATTTAAGCCCCATGACAGAAATCCTACCGCTAATGGGAAGTAAAGAGGGTATTATGCATATTTCAATGGCATACCTAAATGAAGGTGACGAAGTTTTAATTCCAAATCCAGGGTACCCAACGTATCAATCTGTGACCAGATTGTTAGGGGCAAAACCTGTATTCTATGAGTTAGATGAAGCAAATAATTGGCTGCCAGATTTAATGACTCTTGAAAAACAAGACTTAAGTAAGGTAAAATTAATGTGGTTAAATTATCCACATATGCCAACAGGTGCACAAATAGATTACAAAACATATGAAGAACTGGTTGCTTTTGCCAAAAGGAATAAAATATTAATTGCCAATGATAACCCTTATAGTTTTATTTTAACAGATTCACCAAAAAGTATATTAAGTGTCAAAGGAGCTAAGGATGTTTGCGTAGAGCTAAATTCTTTGAGCAAAACATTTAATATGGCGGGATGGAGAGTTGGAATGGTATTGGGAAATGGAGAACATATTAGCAATATTCTAAAAGTAAAAAGTAATATGGATTCTGGTATGTTTTATGGAATTCAGAAAGGAGCAATAGAAGCATTACGGTGTTCAAAGTTATGGTATTTAAGTCTTAATAGTGTTTATGAACAACGTAGAGAATTAGTTTGGAAGTTGGCCGATGCATTAAGTTGTACCTACGATAAAAATGCCTCAGGTCTATTTGTTTGGGCGAAACTACCTCCTTTGGTAAAGGCCGAAGAATTTATTGATGTAATACTAAAGAACAACTATGTTTTTATTACGCCAGGAACAATTTTTGGAAATAAAGGGGAGGGATTTATTAGGTTTTCTTTATGCGCATCAACCGAAGATATTGAAGAAGCAATAGCGAGAGTGATATGAATAATATATATGTCATAGGAGTTGGACTGATTGGTGGAAGTTTAGCCTTAGATATTAAGGAACTAAACCAAAATGCAACTATTTATGGAATTGATCATAGCGATGAACATTTACAAATTGCCATTGATGAAAAAGTTATTGATAAAAAAGCGATTCTTCAAGATATACAGCATGCAGATTTAGTAATTGTAGCGATTCCAGTTGATGCAACAGTTAAATTGCTGCCTGAGCTATTAAATTTGGTTTCAGATGATGCGGTTGTTGTAGATGTAGGATCGACTAAGGAAGACATTTGTCTTGCGGTTGAAGACCACCCTAAACGTAGAAATTTTTTAGCCACACATCCAATTGCGGGAACCGAGTTTTCTGGCCCAACGGCAGCAATTAAGGGACTTTATAAGGGTAAGACCAATATTATTTGTGAAGTGGAAGAAACAGCTTTTAAACTGCAGGAAAAAGTATTAAAGCTTTTCGCTGATATTGGAATGCGAATTCGATATATGAAACCAAAATCACACGATAAGCACATCGCTTACATGTCTCACCTTTCACACATAAGTTCATTTATGTTGGGAAAAACGGTAATTGAGCAAGAAAAAAATGAACGTGATATCTTTGATATGGCAGGTAGTGGATTTGAATCAACGGTTAGACTAGCAAAGAGTTCACCAGAAATGTGGACGCCAATTTTCGAACAAAATAAAACTAATGTGATCAAGACATTAGAAGAATACATTAATAATCTTACCCAATTTAAAAAGTTAATGGAGGATGATGATTTTGATGCTATAAAAACAGAAATGAAAGACACTAATTATATTAAACAAATTTTAAAAGGAATAGCTTAAAAACAATGCTATGGAAAACAAAAGAGAACTTAGAACATGGTTAGACGATTTTGGGTTAGAACACCCATTAGTAATAGCAGGACCATGCAGCGCAGAAACAGAAGATCAAGTAGTAAAAATAGCGCATCAATTAAAAGATAGTGATGCTACGGTGTTACGTGCAGGAATTTGGAAACCTAGAACAAGACCTGGGAATTTTGAAGGCGTTGGAGCATTGGGCTTGAAGTGGATGCAACGAGCTAAAGAAGAAACTGGAATGATGATCTCTACTGAGGTTGCCAACGCAAATCACGTACAGCATGCATTAGAGCATGATGTAGATATTTTATGGATTGGTGCTAGAACTACTGTTAGCCCGTTTATAGTGCAAGAAATTGCAGATGCACTAAAGGGAACTGATAAACCCGTGTTAATTAAAAACCCTGTTAATCCAGATTTGTCATTGTGGCTTGGTGCAGTAGAACGTTTTTATAAAGCAGATGTAAAAAATCTTGGAGTTATTCACAGAGGGTTTTCAACGTATCAAAAGACAAGATACCGAAACAACCCAGAATGGCAGTTACCAATTGATCTTCAAAACAGGTTTCCAGACCTTCCATTAATATTAGATCCATCACATATTGCTGGTAGAAGAGATATTATTTTTGACCTGTGCCAAACTGGATTAGATTTAAACTTTGATGGATTAATGGTAGAAACACACCATGATCCAGATAATGCTTGGAGTGATGCCGCTCAACAAATTACTCCAACTGATTTGATCCAATACATGGAAGATCTAAAAATAAGAAAAGAAACTTCGGCAGAGGCTGAATTTAATAACAGCATCAATACCTTACGTACGCAAATTGACGTAATTGATCATCAGTTAATTGAAATGTTAGGGAAACGTATGAAGGTGTCAGATGGTATTGGTAGACTAAAGAAAGCCAATAACGTGGCGGTTTTACAAACAAAGCGTTGGAATGAGATTTTGGGAAAAATGATTTTAGAAGGAGAACAACATAAGTTAAGCGAAGAGTTTGTACTAAGAATGTTTAAGGCTATTCACCAAGAATCGATTAACCATCAAGAAAAAATCTTTAAAGAAAATTAAAAAAAGGAGCTTTTAAGCTCCTTTTTTATTATTCAATATTTCTTTTGAAAATATACCGCGTTATAAAAATTCCATTACCATCATCTTTACCTGCATTACTTTCAACGGCACTGGTTACAAAGGCCAGTTCCCAACCATTAGCCACTAAGTTATTTATTTTTGACGACACCAAAGCATCATTAGCCGCTATGTTTTGAAATCTAATTCCTCCAAGGTTGTAGAAGTTTAACAGTTTAGTTTCTTCAAAATTCTTAACACGAATATCACCTCTCTTAGATTTATTTCTTCCATCTTCTTTTTTGTTTTCTGATCTTTCAGAGGTAAATTCTTCATAATCTCGTTGATCGTCAGATGATATGAGTCGTGATCTACCTAGCCCAGCAGGTACAATTGATTCTACGCTTGTAATAATCTTATATTCTACTTGAGCAGTAATTTCACTGCTAATGAGTATTACTAATAAAAGAATGAGGTGTAATTTTTTCATTGTTTGAAGTTTAATAATTAAAGCTTGAAGATAACTTTTTCTACTGAGAATATTGTTATTTTGTAATCCATATAAAAGTATTCAATGACTGGACTCGTTTATAAATCTACTGGCAGTTGGTATACCGTTAAAACGCTTAACGGTAAGATTTATGAATGTAGAATTAAAGGTAAATTTAGACTTGAAGGCATTAAAAGTACGAATCCAATTACCGTTGGAGATTATGTAGACTTTGAACTAGAGACAAAAAATAATCAAGAAACAGGTGTAATAACTCGAATTCAAGATCGAAAAAATTATATAGTTAGAAAGTCGGTTAATCTCTCCAAACAAACTCATATTATAGCAAGTAATATAGATCAGGCTTTTTTGCTTATTACCATGAATAATCCGGTTACATTTACGAGTTTTATTGACAGGTTTTTAGTAACGGCTGAAGCCTATTCTATTGAGGTAGTTTTGCTTTTCAATAAAATAGATACTTATGATGAAGAAACTTTACTTGAAGTAAAGTACTTGGCCTCTTTGTATCGATCAATTGGTTATACGTGTATTGGTATTTCTGCGAAAACAGGAAAGAATATTGAAAAAGTAAAAGAGCTAATGATAGGAAAGGTTAGCATGTTTTCTGGACATTCGGGAGTGGGAAAATCAACTTTAGTAAACGCTATTGAACCGAACCTAAACTTAAAAACCAAGGAGATTTCAGAACAGCATCAGCTGGGACAACATACAACAACATTTGCAGAAATGTTTGATCTTAGTTTTGAGGCAAAAATAATTGATACGCCTGGGATAAAAGGATTTGGTGTTGTAGATATGGATAAAGAGGAAATTGGAGATTATTTTCCAGAGTTTTTTGAATTAAAACAACATTGCAAATTTAATAATTGCATGCACCTTAAAGAACCAAAGTGTGCAATAAAAGAGGCACTAGAGAATAATGAAATAGCCTACTCAAGGTATAGAAGTTACTTGAGTATTTTAGAGGGAGAAGATGAGCAATACAGGACTGATAATTACGATTAACAATGAAGGCAGTAATACAAAGAGTTTCTGAGGCAAGTGTGACCATAGAAGGTAAAAAAGTGGCAAATATTAAAATTGGATTGCTTGTATTGCTAGGGGTGGTAAATGAAGATACAGATGAAGATATTTCTTGGTTATCGAAAAAAATTGCCAACCTGAGAATTTTTGGAGATGAAAATGGTGTCATGAATAAATCAATACTGGATGTAAACGGTGACGCTATTGTGGTGAGTCAGTTTACATTGCATGCAAATACTAAAAAGGGGAATAGACCTAGTTATATAAAAGCTGCAAAACCAGATGTTGCAATTCCATTATATAAAAGCTTTATCGAGCAGATTGAAAGTATGTTGGAGAAAAAAGTACAAACGGGAGAATTTGGTGCAGATATGAAAGTTGCACTTGTAAATGATGGGCCCGTTACCATAATAATAGATACTAAGAATAAGGAGTGATGAACTCATTTAAAAAATGAAGTTGTTATTTGAGTTCTGCTAATAGTTATTTTAATTAAATAATATTGTCTAATATACTTGCGATTAGAAGAGCATAATTACTTTAATAATTCTATGATCAATTATTAAAGATGAGTATTGATTATTTGTTAGAAATTTCAAAAACGAATTAGGACTAAAAAAATAAAATTTTGAACATCCAGAACGCACAAAAGGAAGTAGATAATTGGATTAAAAATCATGGCGTACGCTATTTTAACGAACTTACCAATATGGCACAGCTTACAGAAGAAGTTGGCGAAGTGGCACGTATCATAGCAAGACGTTATGGAGAACAAAGTGAAAAAGAGAGTGATAAAAACAAAGATCTAGGCGAAGAATTAGCCGATGTAGTTTTTGTCGTTCTTTGTTTGGCAAATCAAACAGGAGTCGATCTGCAACAGGCCTTTGAAAAAAAAATGGACTTAAAAACAAAAAGAGATCACGATAGGCATCATAATAACAAAAAGTTAAAGTAACTTTACGCCCTCTTAAAGCAAAGAGTGCTACTTATGAAAATTACCCTTCAAAGATCAACAATTGTAGAAAAGTCTTCCATCCAGATTACCGGCTCAAAAAGTGAGTCGAATAGGTTGCTCTTACTACAAGCTTTGTTCCCAAATTTGAAGATTGAAAATCTATCAAATTCAGATGATTCAGTATTGATGGCAAAAGCGTTGCAGTCAAAAGAAGATCTTATTGATATTCATCATGCAGGAACAGCTATGCGCTTTCTAACGGCTTATTTTTCGTTAAAAGAAGGAAGTGAAATTACATTGACTGGTTCACAACGTATGCAAGAACGTCCAATTAAAATTCTTGTTGAAGCTTTGCAGGAAATTGGAGCAGAGATAAACTATCAAAAAAATGAAGGATATCCTCCATTAAAAATTAAAGGAAAACAATTAACAGTGAATGCTGTTGAGTTGGCTGCAAATATTAGCAGTCAATATATTTCGGCCTTATTGTTAATTGCACCAAAATTAAAACAAGGATTACAAATAACGCTTAATGGATCTATAACGTCTGTACCCTATATTAAAATGACTTTAAGTTTATTAAACCAAATTGGAGTTCAGTCGAGTTTTGAGAACAATGTAATTAAAGTTTTCCCGAAGGTTGATGTACCTTCAAAAACGCTTGTAGTTGAGTCTGATTGGTCTTCGGCATCTTATTTTTATAGTATAGTTGCCTTGAGTGCTGTGGGCACTGAAATTACGCTAACAGCCTACAAAAGAAATAGCCTGCAAGGAGATTCTGTTTTAGCTGAGATTTATGAAGAATTTGGCGTTATAACAAATTTTGAAGATCACAAAATTACCCTTAGAAAAACATCCGATTCGTTACAAGAAGCATTTGAAAGAGATTTAACAAATGCTCCAGATATAGCACAAACTATTGCCGTTACATGTGTAGGTTTAGGAATACCTTGCCACTTGACAGGGTTACATACATTAAAGATTAAAGAGACTGATAGACTAGTAGCACTAAAAACCGAAATTGAGAAGTTTGGAACTAAAGTAGATATAACTGAGAAATCATTAGTTATAAAAAAGGTTGAGCCTTTTGTTTCAGATGTAAATGTTGACACCTATCATGACCATAGAATGGCTATGGCGTTTGCACCATTGGCATTAAAAGTTGGATTTACAATTAATGATGCAGATGTGGTCTCAAAATCTTATCCAGATTTCTGGAAAGATCTAAAAAGTCTTGGATTTTTGATGTCAATGTAAAAAAGTAGGGCATTTACTTGACAACCCCTATTTCCAGATTGTATATTTGCGACTTCTAAAAAATAAACATCTCAATGAAATTATCACACTTCAATTTTGAACTTCCAACAGAGTTGTTGGCAGAATACCCTTCAGAGCATCGTGATGAAGCAAAGCTCATGGTTTTAAACCGTAAAGAGCAAACTATAGAACACAAGTTATTTAAAGACTTAATCGACTATTTTGATGAGGATGATGTGATGATACTTAATAACACCAAAGTTTTTCCGGCTAGACTTTTTGGGAATAAGGAGAAAACTGGGGCACGTATTGAAGTGTTTTTATTAAGAGAATTAAATGCAGAACAACGCTTATGGGATGTGCTGGTAGATCCAGCAAGAAAAATTAGAATAGGAAATAAACTTTATTTTGGCGAGGATGAAACACTTGTAGCTGAAGTAATAGATAATACTACGTCAAGAGGTCGTACACTTCGTTTTTTATATGACGGATCGTATGGGGAGTTTAGAGATAAACTAACTGAGCTAGGTGAAACTCCACTACCAAAATATATTAAAAGAGAGGTTGAACCAGAAGATGAAGAACGTTACCAAACCATTTATGCAAAGAATGAAGGTGCGGTTGCAGCACCAACGGCAGGTTTACACTTCTCGAAGCATTTGTTGAAACGTTTAGAAATTAAAGGAATTAATTTTGCTGAAGTAACATTACATGTTGGTTTAGGAACATTTAATCCAGTTGAGGTAGAAGACCTTTCTAAACACAAAATGGATAGTGAAGAAATCGTGATTAATAGAATTGCAACAGATACCATTAACTCTGGTTTAAAAGAAAAAAGACGCATTTGTGCTGTTGGAACTACAGTGATGAGAGCCATTGAAAGTTCGGTTTCTTCGAGTGGTACCTTAAATGAGTTTTCAGGATGGACCAATAAATTTATTTTTCCTCCTTATGAATTTAGTATTGCAAACTGCATGATTACTAATTTCCATACACCAAAGTCAACTTTACTTATGATGGTTTCAGCTTTTGCAGGGCATGATTTTATAAAACGCGCCTATGACGAAGCCATTAAAGAAGGGTATAAGTTTTATAGTTATGGCGATGCCATGTTAATCATATAAAAATTAGAGCCTCGTTAAACGAGGCTTTTTTGTCTATGTCAATAACAAAAAAAGATATTCGGGCACTAAGCAAAGAGCAACTTCGCGATTTTTTTATAAATCAGGGAGATAAGGCTTTTCGTGGTAATCAAGTGTACGAATGGCTTTGGCAAAAAGCAGCACATAGTTTTGAGGATATGACAAATATCTCCAAACAAACTAGACAAATGCTTGAAGACAATTTTGTGATCAATCACATTGAAGTAGACAATATGCAGCGTAGCGCTGATGGTACGGTGAAAAATGCGGTACGCCTGCATGATGGATTGGTAGTAGAATCTGTTTTAATACCTACTGAAACTCGAACTACAGCGTGTGTTTCATCACAGGTTGGTTGTAGTTTAGACTGTAAATTTTGCGCAACTGCTAGATTAAAACGCATGCGTAATTTAAATCCAGATGAGATTTATGATCAGGTTGTAGCAATTGATAAGGAAAGTAGGCTATACCACAATAGGCCATTGTCAAATATTGTTTTCATGGGTATGGGAGAACCTTTAATGAATTACAATAATGTACTAAAAGCAATAGACAAGATCACTTCTCCAGAAGGATTAGGGATGTCGCCAAAACGCATTACGTTGTCTACATCGGGAATACCAAAAATGATTAAAAAAATGGCTGATGATGAGGTTAAGTTTAACCTTGCAGTTTCATTGCATTCTGCAATTGATGAGGTTCGAACGTCCATTATGCCATTCAATGAGCATTTTCCTTTGAACGACCTCAGAGAGGCCCTGGAATATTGGTATGCAGCTACCAAGAAACGTATCACCTACGAATATGTGGTATGGAAAGGGATCAATGACAGACGAGAAGAT
>CAZAPO010000201.1:0-3301 GCA_964487005.1 uncultured Flavobacteriaceae bacterium | reverse complement strand
CCTGGAATTACTTTTTCTGCTGCTGCAAATAACGCACTACTACGTTTGTATATCATCTAATTTTTATCTTTCGATTGAATATTTAATACTTGTCCAACACTTAAATCGGTTCCAGACAATCCGTTAAGTTGTTGTAATTCTTTTACGGTAAGATTATATCGTTTTGAGATAGAGTATAAGGTATCTCCTTTGGCCACCGTATAGGTAACTATTGTTGTGTTAAGTTGTTTCTTTCGTTTCTTAGATTTATCATCAAACTTATCAAGATCATATCTTTCTATGAGCGCAATAAGCTTTTGCGGATAACGCTTATCTGTAGCATATCCTGCTCTTCGCAGTTCTTTTGCCCAACCACGATAATCGTCTTTATTCAACTCAAATAACTTGGCGTAACGCTTGCGGTTTGCTAAAAATTCTGAATGATCTCTAAATGATTCATTAGGGCTTTTGTATTTTCTAAAACATTCTCCCTTGGCGTCATCATCATGATAAATCTTGCCTCCCTGCCAACCGTGGCATTTAATTCCAAAATGATTATTGGCTTTTACAGCAAGCGTACCTTTACCCGATCCAGATTCAAGTATCCCTTGGGCTAGCGTTATACTTGCCGGAATACCATATTGTTTCATTTCATAAACAGCAATGTCTTTATACACAGCAATGTATTCTTCGGTAGATTGAATAACCCTTGGTTTAACTTTTATTGCTTCGGGTTTAACTTCTTCTTCTTTGGGTGTGGTTTCTTTAACCCCTTCTATTTGTTTAGGTAAGCGCGTATCAACAGTTCGAGAAGATCTTTTTCTGGAACCGCAACTCACAATTATGAAGCTCAGTAGTATTATTGAAAATAACTTTCTATACATTAATTTGAGGTAATCTTTTTAATTTTAATTGTTCATTCATCCCTGTAATACCTTGTAATCCGCCTGTATGAATTACTAGTATCTTTGAATTTGGTGCAAAATTTCCTTTATGGATCATATCAATAACGCCAAATAGTAGTTTCCCAGTATACACAGGATCAAGAGGTATACCATAGTGCTCTTTGAATTCATTAATAAATGTAATCAACTCAGTGCTCACTTTTGCATATCCTCCAAAATGATAATTGGTAATTAACTCCCAATTTTTCTTGGATACAAATTTACTAATTATGTCAGATAAAAAATCTCCTTTTAACACTGGAAATCCTAAAATTTTCTGTTCTGATGATGAAGCATTGATAAGTCCAGAAATTGTACCTCCGGTTCCAACGGCACAGCACACATAATTAAATTTTTGATCTTTTGGGCTAATTATTTCTTCACAGCCCTTTACCGCCAATTGGTTAGTACCTCCTTCTGGCACCAAATAAAAGTGACCAAATTTAGCTCTTAAGGTTTCAATAAAATCATGTGAATCTTTTTCTTTGTAGGCACTTCGGGAAATAAAATAAAATTCCATACCCTGAGATTGTGCAAACAACAAAGTAGGATTAGTATTTATTTTGTCTTTAAGCTCCTCCCCTCTAATCACTCCTACCGTGTTGAAACCAAATTCATTTCCGGCGGCTGCTACGGCGGCAATATGATTTGAATAGGCACCACCAAAGGTTACTATTTTTTTAAACCCTTGTCTGGTCGTTTCCTTTAAATTGTACTTTAATTTCCTGTATTTATTACCTGAAATATGAACGTGAATTTGGTCTTCACGCTTCATAAATAATTCTATTCCAAACCTATTTGGTACATCAATTTTTTGATTAATACTGCTATCAAGATTAAAAATCATTGGCACGAATATACTTTATAAATTGCCAAAACTTTCTGGTTTGTAAATAATTTAAGTTGTCTTCATTAAGATACGATTCACGTTCAAACGAAATATTTCTATACGCCTTTTTCCAGGCTCTGTATTGAACTAATCTTATTAGAAACTCCACCACATAAAAAACATAAAAGGGTAATACCAATAACTCTAATTGTTGTCTTAGATGTATGCGCTCATGATTAATGAGTACCTCATCGTTTTTTAACCTGTTATATTTCAAGAATACAAAAGGAAAAACCGTAAGCCCCGTATAGCCCTTTGGAACTAAATACTTAGAAATCAAAATCATAAGTTTGGGTTCAAAAACCAGTGTAATTTACATTATCTTTGTGACTTATGAAGGAAATTGTCCCAATTGAAGAAGGAGATTTTTACTGGACCCCTGAAGGGTACCGTTGTTTTACCGAACAATATCATCTAAAAAGAGGCTATTGTTGCGAAAGCGGATGTAGGCATTGTCCTTATGGTTTTGATCGTAAAACCAACACCCAAAAAAAGAAATAAATTGGACATTTATTTAATGACATATCGTATTAAAGTAGCGAATACTCACCATCGTATTGATATTAGGTATCCTTAGTTATTGATACTTTTTATAATTTTTTAAAAATGTATTTAATAGCTAATTAATATTATCATATAAATGACTTTTCACGAACAAATATTAGAAGGTATACCAAACCAATTACCAAACCCTAAACCATACGATGACGCAATTAATCATGCGCCAAAGCGCAAAGAAATTTTAACGAGCGACGAGAAAAAACTTGCCTTGCGCAACGCCTTAAGATACTTTGACCCAAAAGACCATGCGGTGCTTATTCCAGAGTTTAAAGATGAGCTTAACACCTATGGTCGTATTTACATGTATAGGCTACGTCCAGATTATAAAATGTACGCTAGACCTATTGATGCCTATCCGGCTAAATCTAAGCAAGCCGCTGCAATTATGTTGATGATTCAAAACAACTTAGATTATGCGGTAGCGCAGCATCCACATGAGCTCATTACCTATGGAGGTAACGGTGCCGTTTTTCAAAATTGGGCGCAGTACAGGCTCACCATGAAATATTTAGCCGAAATGAGCGATGAGCAAACCTTAGTGATGTATTCTGGTCACCCATTAGGATTGTTTCCTTCACATAAAGATGCGCCTCGGGTTGTTGTTACAAACGGTATGATGATCCCTAATTATTCTAAACAAGACGATTGGGAAAAATTTAATGCGTTAGGTGTCACACAATACGGACAGATGACCGCTGGAAGTTATATGTATATAGGTCCGCAAGGTATTGTTCACGGAACAACCATCACGGTTTTAAATGGATTTAGAAAAATTAATAAATCACCACAAGGTCATTTATTTGTTACCTCTGGATTAGGTGGTATGAGTGGTGCACAACCCAAAGCAGGGAATATTGCAGGATGCATTACTGTTTGTGCCGAGGTAAATGAAAAGGCCGTACACACAAGACACTCCCAAGGATGGGTA
>CAZAPO010000200.1:0-2623 GCA_964487005.1 uncultured Flavobacteriaceae bacterium | reverse complement strand
GATATTATGGGAAGTGATTGCTTTAAGACGGGATTACCAACCACCTCCAGTATAAAATAACTTTTAAAAATATAATTATAGCATCAATATTTGTTGCTAACCGTAGAATAGTATTAAAATAGCAAAGAATTACAAAAACAGTAGGATGGACTAAACGGTTTGGGCAGAAATGATCCAATATAACTTATAAAGAAAGTAGTTTTTTATTCAAAATAACAGCAAAGCCAATGTAAAAATTGTTTGTCCGGGAATGACAGGCCATATTTGGAATTGCTCGCTTGCATGTAAAAATTTTAATTCTATGTATCAAGTACATTACTGCAGCGAATTGACTACTGATAAATTATATAATTACAGAAATAAGTTTTTAGACAAAGTAAATAATATAGAACAAACATTTTTGCATGCAGCAAAAACGCAACTTGGTATATCAAATAACAGCGCTTCTACTATTATCCCTGGCCTTGAAAGATCATTTTTTAATTTAGCTAAGGATAAATTAGCAGAGCTGAGAGTAAAAACAAAGGGCGAGATAGAAAATATTGATAAGGATAATATTCCAATTGAGGAAAGATCAAAGAAAATACAGGAAATTTACTCTAACATAAACAAATTTTTTGCAAATGATCAAGGCAGTGGACTTATTCAACAATTATTTCAAGATTGTGAATTGCAATTAGGTAAACCACCATGCAAGTATGCTGTTATAACTCTGGGCTCTCTATCAGTTGGCATGATGACACCCTGGTCGGATTTTGAGTTCGCTATTTTAATAGAAAATGATGCTAATAAAGATGCCAATAAAAAATATTTTCGTCTTCTAACAGAGTTAATGCATATTAAGATAATTAATTTTGGAGAAACTATATTGCGTAGTGTTGGCATAGAATCCTTAAATAATTTTAAAACAGGAAAAAAGGAAGATGACTGGTTTTGGGATCAGGTAATTGAGTCCGGATTGAGTTTTGATGGGCCTCAATGGCATGCATGTAAAACACCTATCGGCAGGAAAGGTTATAAGAAAATATCCGATGTAAAAAATGATTCTGAGCAAGAAGGAATTCAATTAGTTAATATTCCAGATTATGAATTAATACTTACTCCTGCTGAAATGTATCAGCTTTCCTCGGGAGAAAGCAGAGGTGCAGCATTTGATTCCGATAAATATTTTCTACAATCTTTAAGATCTGCTGGCTTATTATATGGTGATCAGGATTTGTTAACTGAGTATAGAAATTTATTCAAATATCAGGAAAAAAGCTTTTTTAGAGCACAAGAAATCCAAATATTAAAAGAAGATTTAAGCAAATATGATTTAGAATTACATAAGAATAAAGACGGAAATTTGATCAATGTAAAGTCTATATATAGGCTACCGGAAAGAATAATCGTATCACTTGCTAATTACAATTTTATTATCCTGGAAGGTGACAACAAATTCATAAATTGTTGGGAAATGCTGGGTAAAATGTTGGAAAAAAAGCTAATCAGCTCCAGTCTCGGACTAGCTTTGCAAAAAGCTCTTACTATAACTGCAGAATTTAGGCTGAAATCCTATTGTTATAATGGCGCTCAAATAGAAAAGATCGCTATTTGTGATCCTGCTATAGTAACTCATTTTGATAATGATAAAAAACTTGCACTAAAAAACAAAACGTTGATTGTAAAAGATACTGATTTGTTAAGTGATTTTTACTGTACTATTTCTCTTATAAAAAATTCAATAGATAAATTATTACGCACAGAATCAGACGGTATTAATGGTATTGATAGCATCAATATAGATTCTTTATCTGAAAATATAAATTTGAGAAATCAGGTTCATAGGAGATTTTTAGAATATGATAAAGCTATAGGCCACGACGAGGAAAAGAAAGATTCAAATGAAGAAAGAAGCCTTGAAACTTTTTATAACTGGCTTAATGCCCTGAAAGTTTATGTAGCAAAATGTGATACAGATAAAGCACAAAATATGGCAGATCAGATTCTTGCTTTTATAAAAGAAGCCAAATCTTTAAGTGATTCTCACTATGACATATATGCAGCTGAAACATATAGGCAAGTTGGAATTATATGTTTCAATAATGAATCTTATGAACAAGCTATTAAATATCATAAGAAAGAATATGAAATATACTTAAAAACAAATGCACCAACAGAGAATATAAGAATATTTACATGCTGCATGCATATTGCAAATCTTTACTTTAAACTTGAACAATATGATCAAGCTATTTACTACTTTTGTAGGGTACAAAACATATCTCAGGATATTATAGAGTCTAGGCCCAATTGCGCGTTAGAGTTCTTTACAATATCTGGCTACCTGCATAAGATCTATGGTGGTGCAGAAGAGGCAAGAAATTATTTCAATGAATCATTAAGTACTCTGCAGCAAATTGAGCAAGATAATCCTAGTCATCCAACTGTTTTTACTATTTATGAACATATTGGTGATTTATTATATTCTAATAACAAACATTTTAAATCGGCTGCTTATTTTCGTGATGCACTTGATTTGTTGGTACAGTTTAATAATAAACAAGATTTTTACAATAAACATATGGCAAGAATCTTAGTTAAACTAGGTGATCTAGATCAAGATCTTCAATTTGACGAAAGG
>CAZAPO010000199.1:0-3200 GCA_964487005.1 uncultured Flavobacteriaceae bacterium | reverse complement strand
AATTATTTAAAGATGCAGCTATTGTTATTGTTACAGCACAACAAGGTTCAGCATCTTTATTACAACGAAAATTAAAATTAGGATATAATAGAGCGGGTAGATTAATTGATCAATTAGAAGCGGCCGGAATTGTTGGTCCGTTTGAAGGTAGTAAGGCAAGACAGGTATTAGTTCCAGACTTAATGGCTTTAGAACAATTATTAGCGAATGAAAATTAAAAAAACAATGAGAACTGTATTAATAGCATTATTGGTTGTAATGAACACATTTGCATATGCGCAAAGCGCAAATGATGCAAAGCAATTGTTGGATGAGGTAAATGCTAAAGTAAAAAGCTATAATAATATTGCGATAGACTTTAAGTACGTATTACAAAATACCGAAGAAAATGTTAAACAAGAAATGCGAGGCGATGTGGTCTTGCAAGGAGATAAATATGTTTTAAATGCCTTTGGTGTGACTAGAATATTTGATGGTAAAACCTTATACACCATTAGTCCAGAAGACGAAGAAGTAACAATTTCTAGTGATAATAGTGAAGATGAAAGCACCATCACCCCTAGTGCTATGTTATCATTTTATCAAGAGGGCTATACCTATCAAATGGATATCGTACAAAGTGTACAAGGAAGAAAAATACAATATGTAAAATTAATCCCTATAGATTCTAATGCCGAAATTCAAAACGTTTTACTAGGTATAGATATCAATACCAAACATATTTACAATCTTATTGAGGTAGGTTCAAATAATACCAAAACAACAATTACTGTTAATTCTTTTAAAACGAACGAACCTTTATCAAAAACCTTATTTACCTTTGACGAGCGTAAATACGAAGACTATTACATTAATAGAATAGATTAGGTTACCTCTGTGAAAATTCTTGACAGGTACATATTAGTTTCATACTTAAAGACCTTTTTTAGTGTGTTCATCATACTAATGCTCATTTTTATATTACAATCGGTTTGGTTATATATTAGTGAACTGGCTGGAAAAGATCTCGAAATTGATATCATCTTAAAGTTTTTATTGTACGTATCACCTCGAATTATTGTTTTAGTACTCCCACTAACCATTTTATTGTCATCTATTATGGTCTTTGGTCGCTTTGCTGAGAACTATGAGTTTGCCGCAATGAAATCGACGGGAATATCCTTGCAACGTGCTATGCGAAGCTTAGGTGTATTTATTGTAGGCTTATCAATACTCACTTTCTTCTTTGCTAATAATGTTATCCCTACAGCAGAATTCAACTTTTACAATCTTAGAAAGAATATAGCCAAGAAAAAACCTGCTATGGCTATTGCTAAGGGGCAGTTTAATAAGATTGGAGATCTCATCACAATAAAGGTTAAGGAAAAAAGTGGTGATAAAGGACAATACTTAGAAGATGTAACGGTTTACAAAAAGCGAAAACGTACCGATGGTAATTATACGGTGATTGTGGCCGAAACTGGAGAATTAAGAAGTGACGACAATTCAGATATTTTAGAGCTCGTACTCTTTAATGGGTATTACCATGATGATGTTCAAACTACCGATTATCAGCAGCGAACAAGAAATGTGCCGCACGTAAAAAGTTACTTCGAAAAAAACACCTTCTATATTGATTTAGCGGCTATAAATAATGTTGATTTTAGCGAACAAAATGTAACCTCAAGGTACACCATGCTCAACTCTACAGAGCTCACCTATACTATTGATTCTTTAAAGGTTTTGAAAAAAGATGATATGGACAAACTGGCCTATGATATGTATGGTCGCACAGGTGCAGGAACGCTTAATACATCATTGGATATGGAACGTCTTGAACCTAATGATGACATTACTTTTGAAGAGTTCATGGAGTTGTTAGAAGCACGCCATAAATCACAGGTATACAACCTCGCAGAAAATTCGGTGAACAGTACACTACAAATTATTAAGACTAAGAAAAGGGCACAAATGGTTGCCACTAAAAACCTCAATAAGCATATTACTTCATTTTATGATAAATATGCTTTAGGTATTGCCTGTATTATCTTATTTTTTATTGGTGCACCATTAGGGGCACTTATTAAAAAGGGAGGTATTGGATTGCCTATAGTAGTCGCAATAATTCTATTCTTGACCTACCATTTTATAGGGATTTTTGCCAAAAACAGTTCAGAAGATAATAGCGTAAGCCCAATTTTAGCATCATGGATGTCTACAATCATCATGCTACCTTTAAGTGTCTATTTTACCAGTCGAGCAACAAAAGATCGAGCGTTATTTGATTTAGATAGTTTAATTATCCCATTAAAAAAGATGCTCAAACCAAAACCAATTGTCAATGTAGATACAGCTGCGCTGTTGGTACATGGAAGCCCAGAGTACAACAATTTAAATAGCTATTCAGACAAGAAACTTATTGATATTGTTAGAAACTACAGACAATATCAATTTGATGCTAGTTTTAAAAATACAGCCATTCACATTTTAGAAGAAAGAGGTACTACAGAAGAAGAGTTACGCTTGCGCGGAAATTTGGTTAATGAAAATTACGAAAATGCGTTACGTCATCAAGACACCTTTGAAGAAAATTCGCGTTTAGCCTTACTGCTCTATATTTTATATGTTGTTTTGGGTGTTGGCGGCGCGATACTAAATAATAACGGTTTTCCAACATTAGGTCCAGTTTTAATGGTCATTGGTGGTGTTGCACTTATACTTTTCATTATTGCGCTTATAAAAACATTTATGAGCCAGGTAAGTTTCTACAAATTATTGAATCAGAACAAAATGTCGAATATTTTGCTGTTGGTGGTACTAGGCATACCGCTTTATTTTGTGTATGCTGGATTCTTTAACACTAAAATGAAAGAAGACCTCAAACAAATTAGATAGGTTCAAAATAAGCAATATCTTTGCACAAAATAGGTTACCATGATAACGCTTAACACACAGGTTACAGATATGGAAATTCAACTAGATACGATTGAGGATGCTATAAACGATATAAGGCTAGGAAAGGTAGTTATAGTTGTTGATGATGAAAATCGAGAAAACGAAGGCGACTTTATTGCCGCCGCCGAAAAGGTGACGCCAGAAATGATCAATTTTATGGCCGCTCAAGGACGCGGATTAATATGTGCACCTCTTACTGAGAACAGATGTGAAGAGTTAGATTTAAATATGATGGTAAAAAACAATACTGTTTTGCATCATACGCA
>CAZAPO010000198.1:0-9159 GCA_964487005.1 uncultured Flavobacteriaceae bacterium | reverse complement strand
AATTTCCTGAACCAATAATAACACCTGCTACTAAAGCCGAAAAAGGAGATCATGATGAAGATATTTCACGTGAGGATATTTTAGCCAAAGGTATTGTGAGGGAAGCAGATTATATAGTGTTAGAAGACTATACCCGTAAACTTTTTCAACGAGGAACCGAAATTGCGGCTGAGAGAGGATTAATTTTGGTTGATACCAAATACGAATTTGGAAAAACTAAAGACGGACAAATCGTTCTAATTGACGAAATACATACACCCGATTCATCACGTTATTTTTATGCAGATGGCTACCAGGAACGTCAAGATAGAGGCGAACCTCAAAAGCAGTTGTCAAAAGAATTTGTACGACAATGGCTTATAAGTAATGGGTTCCAAGGCTTAGAAGGGCAGGAAGTCCCTTTTATGAGCGACGCGTACATTGAGAGTGTAAGTGAACGTTACATTGAGCTCTACGAAAACATTACTGGCGATACCTTTATAAAAGCTGATGTTTCTAGTATTCAAGAACGCATTGAAAAAAACGTTCTAAATTATTTGAAATAATTTATCCTATAACTGGCTTATCACCTAAAAATGGTTGATGATAATAACGTTTCCCTGTTGCTTTAAACATGGCATTTGCTACTGCTCCAAAAATAGGAGGGAATGGAGGTTCACCCATTCCAGTTGGATCAATACCATTTTCTACAAAATGTACATCAATTGATTTTGGTGCCTCGCCCATACGAATCATTCTATAGGTGTCAAAATTATTCTTCTGTGGCATTCCGTCATTAAAGGTCATTTCACCATAAAAAGCATTACCTATTCCATCGGTAATAGCGCCTTCAGCCATATTTTTTGCAGCATCTGGATTTACTACCACTCCACAATCAATGGCGCAACAAACATTAGTTACAACTGGTTTACCTTCTTCAATTTTCATTTCTAAAACATGCGCAGCATAGGTATTATGGCAAAAGTATGCAGATACTCCACGGCTTACGCCGTTTTTTTCTGACCATAACGATTTATCTCTTACTAGCTCTAATACGCCGGCGTATCGCGCTGCATCGTATTCATTACGCTCTCCAACAGGGTTTTCTTTTGCACGTTTCAATAAATCTAATCTGAATTGTATAGCGTCTTGGCCTGTTATTTCTGCAACTTCATCAAGGAATGATTGTTCTGCTCCGGCCATAAAATTAGACCGAGGTGCTCTAAACGCCCCAATAGAGATGTTAGAATTAATGGTCCATTCTTCTGCTAGATAGTTATCTAAAGCGCCAGCTGGGAATCGATTCGCAAATAAAGGGCTCTCAGGAATACCTCCTGCCTTAATATGAATGGCAGTTAATTGATTATTAGCATCGAAGGCCGCTCTATAGGTGGCCTGGTACGTTGGTCGATAAATACCTTGGGTCATATCGTCTTCTCGCGTATACATAAGCTTTACAGGAGCATTAACTTTCTGTGATATTAAAGCAGCTTCTACAATGTAATGACCGTATGCTTTTCTTCCAAAACCACCACCCATTCGTAATATATCCATTTCAATATTCTCGGCTTCAATACCTAGACTCGCTGTTAAAGTAGGAATGATAAATGACGGTATTTGAATTGGGGCAGCAATCTTAGCCTTATCACCTTGTACATGAGCATATGCATTGAGCGGTTCCATACAGTTGTGCGCCAAATATGGAGCAGAGTACGTGCGCTCTAATACTTTTGCAGCATTTTTGAATGCGGCTTCGGGGTTTCCATCTCGGCGAACTACGCTACCTGGCTTTCCTGCAAATTCCATGATTTGCGCCTTATGGCTATCTGTAGATTCCAGACCTGATGGTATATTTACAGTCTGCTCTCCTCCAAAACCAGAAATAGTCTCGGTATAGGCTTCAAAGGGTTTCCAATTAACTCTTAGTTTCTTTTTTGCTTGTAAAACTTCCCAGGTTGAAGCACCAACTATGGCTACAAACTCTGGAAAAGAATTAGTGTCAAAACGTCCCTTAGCAAAACCATCTTTATAACTTTTTATAACTACCACATCTTTAATACCTGGCATTGCCTTCACATCTGCATCATCAACAGATTCTAGAGTCATACCAAAAGCAGGTGGATGAACAATCATTGCAATTTGCATTCCTTCTTCCTGGTAATCTATACCAAACATAGGCTGTCCAGTGACAATATCTTTACCATCTATGTTCTTCCTTGATTTACCAATAATCTTAAAATCTTGAGCTTCTTTTAGTGCAACTTCTTCTGGTACAGTTGTACCCGCCGCTTTCGATGCTAGAGCTCCATATCCTAAAGATTGGCCACTAGCTTTATGATGCACAGTTCCATTTTCTGTTGTTATCTCTTCTATGTCAACTTGCCATTCTTCTGCAGCTGCTTGCTTCAACATATGTTTCGCAGAAGCTCCGGCCATACGTAGTGGTTGCCAACGCCTTCTTATACCCTGACTCCCACCTGTAAATTGAAAACCAAACTTTGATGCATGGTAAGGTGCTTGCTCTACAACAACGTCTTTCCAGTCGATGTCTAATTCTTCGGCTACGAGCATTGGCATGGACGTACGTACGTTTTGTCCAAACTCTGGATTTGGAGCGTATATGGTTACTACTCCATTATCACCAATTTTGAGGTACGAATTAATCTCGAACCATTCATTAGGCATGGCCAGTATTTCTTCTTCGGTGTTATTTTGGCAAGACATGAGCCAATTAAAGCCTAACATCATACCACCACCTGTAATAGCGACTGATTTTATGAATGAACGTCTACCTATGGATGTTTTTAGTGTTGACATTTGAATGAGTTTTTAAGTTGAAGTAAAGCTTTTATTTTGAAGCAGCTGTTTTAATGGCCGCTTTAATGCGGGTGTATGTTCCACATCTGCAAATATTGCCGTGCATGGCGGCATCAATATCATCATCGTTTGGATTGGGATTATCTTCTAGAAGTGCCACGGCACTCATGATTTGACCAGACTGACAATACCCACATTGCGGTACATCATGTTCTAACCAAGCTTCTTGAACCGCATGCATGGTCTTTTTATTTAGCCCCTCGATTGTTGTTATGTCTCGATTACCAACAGCAGAAATTGGTAATACGCAAGAACGCATTGCCATTCCTTCTATATGGATGGTACATGCACCGCATTGGGCAATTCCGCACCCATATTTGGTTCCAACCAATTTTAAGTGATCTCGTAATACCCAAAGAATTGGAGTTTGCGGATCTATATCGAGTTGATACTTTTCTCCGTTTACCTTTAAATCGAACTGTGCCATAATTGTTTAGTTAGTTGTAGCGTTAGTAAAAACTAATTGACCTAGCACTAAAGGTAAGGTCTAAAATCAATATAATCAATAAGATGAATGTGAAAAATAGTTAAATATGAAGCTACTTTTTCTTCTTTCTTGGCTTACTAGCTTTGGCTAAAGGGTTAAATGCCATACATAAATCGATGTAATAAGCGAGATCATCATCGGTGTCAAATCCATCTGGAGTTACAAAAATATAGCCTCGCATGGGGCGACCCGTAAAGTCCATTGGTAAACAATGTGGTTTGTCTATTTCTTTTATATAAGCATCTTCACCAATACGAGCCATTAGTAGACTATCTCCATATTTTTTATCAATATGGATCCCGCAAAACATCTTGTTGTCAACTTTAAACAGTAACCCACCCATCATTTTCATCTCTGAAAAGAGGATATGTTTTTCTTTAAAAGTTCGTCGTATTCTATCTGCCAAATATTCGTCGTAAGCCATTATTGTAAATTAATGACTTCAATTTACAATAAATATCATCTATTGTAGCCAAAAAAACGAAGCATGTTAGCCATACTTCGTTTAGTTCTGTTGGTTTAAATCATTACTTGACTACAGGTGGAATATGTGCTGGTACCACATTGTCAATTGCTGGTATAGACTTTAGGTAATTATAAATAGCTTCCAGATCGCTATCGGTTAATGAGCTGTATGACATCCAAGGCATTGGAGGTAACATTGGTCTACTGCCTTCTAAGCCTTTGAACTTACCTTCACGCATGGCTCTTGAGAACTGCTCTAAACTCCAGCCTCCAATACCTGTGACATCGGGTGTTAAATTACCAGCAAATGAGATACCCCAAGGGCCCATAGAAGCAGTTAGGTCTGGATGTGGGAATAAGGCCCCCTTACTAACAATAGCGCCGTCAAACTCTGGTAATGGCCTATCAGAAGGATATCCAGATAGCATTTTGCTCATGTCTGGTCTTGGTCCTTGAGCTGTCATGACATTTGGTGTATGACATGTGTTACAATCCATTAAGGTCACTAGGTATTTTCCCCTATTTATAGAAGTGTCGAGGTCTTCAATTTTTGTTTCATTTTTGGCTACAACTTCCTCCTTTTTTGAGGTGTTACAGCCTATTATTAGAGACATAGTTATCCCTAACAAGATCATAGATTTTGTTTTCATATTGTACGATATTTAAGGTTGTTAGATGTTTAAGTTGCTACACTTTGCTTGGTAGCGTTCCAAATTTTTCTTTAAAACTTTTAGTGAAATAAGATAAGTTTGAATAACCCACAGTATAGGCGATCTCTGAAACAGATCCTGCTTTCTGTTTTAGTAATCGATGTGCTTCATTAAGGCGCACTTCCACTATGAGTTGGTTGGCCGATCGATCGGATAAGGCCTTTAATTTCCGATGTAGTTGTGATCTGCTAAAACCAACGGTTCTGGCAATGTCTTCTACGCTGAACTGTTCATTATCTAAATTGTCTTTAATACTTTTAAAAACGTCCTGCAAGAATTTGTCATCAATGGAGTTGACTTCAATGTTATCTACTAATAACATATCAAGGGCTTTGAAGTGTTCCCAAATCTTTTTTCTTGAGTCAATGAGATTCTTCATTCTTAATAAAAGTTCCTTTTCGTCAAAAGGTTTAGTAAGATAGGCATCGGCTCCTTGTGTGAGTCCTTCAATTTTACTTTCCTGACCAGCCTTTGCGGTAAGCATGATGATTGGAATATGACTTGTTTTTGGATTAACCTTTAATGAGTGACAAACTTCATATCCATCTTTTTTAGGCATCATAATATCGCTAATTACAATATCGGGAATATGCTCAAAGGCCATGCGCTCTCCTTGTAATCCGTTTTCTGCAGTCAAGACTTGATAATGATCTTTAACAATATCAGATATAAAGAATCGCAGGTCTTCATTATCTTCAACTATAAGAGCCACAGGAATATTATTTAATGAAATATCTTTCGAAGATTCATTAACAGCTATCTCTTCCATTGCAACAGGGGTTTCAGGCAGTGATTCAATGTGCAGGTCTTTAATAACCGATTTATTTTTTGGGAGTACCGCTAAGGTTATAGGAAGGGTTACTTTAAACGTGGTTCCCTGTCCAATAATGCTGTCAACATTAAGTTTTCCGTTATGAAGATCAACCAGTTCTTTTACCAGTGAAAGCCCAATACCAGAGCCTTTGGCTTCACTGCCTTCTACACGATAAAAGCGATCGAAAACACGTTTTAACTCCTCTTTATTAATACCTTTTCCTGTATCGGAAATCTCCATCGATAATGCATCATTTTTATGCGCTATAATTACGGTCACGGTTCCATTATTTGGTGTGTATTTAAATGCATTTGACAGCAAATTACTCACTATTTTTTCTAGTTTATCTTTATCGTAATAAGCTTCTTCAATCTCTGGTGGAAATTGGGTATTTAAACTTATATTCTTACGTTCAGCAAGGCTTTCAAAAGAAAATACCAATGAGCGAAGCAGTTTAATAACTCCGCCTTGTTTAAGTGATAAATGAACAGCCCCACTTTCTAACTTAGACAGATCAAGTAATTGGTCTATAAGTCCTTGCAGTCTGTTAGCATTACTATCAATAACCTGAAAGGCTTTTTGACTTAGTCTTATTTCGTTTTGGGTATTATTTCCTTTAGCGCGATTAAGAGGTCCCTTTATTAACGATAAAGGTGTTCTAAATTCGTGACTAATATTGGCAAAGAAACGCGTCTTAATCTCATCAAGATCCTTGATACGTTCCATTTCGGTATAGGTTTGCTGGGCTTCCAGTTTGTCTTGTTGTACCTTGTCATTAATGACCTGTCGTCTATAGGCAATACCAAACGAGTAAATTATAAGTTGCAAGAACATGCCTGTTGCATACGGATCAACAAACCTTGAAATTGGTTTTATAATTCCCATCGACCAAAGTGTGCCAACTAACAAGAATGACGTTGCGATAATCGATCCTACTCCAAAGTATTTAGCAAACTTATCTTTTTGAAAAACTAATACCACCGACAATACCAACGATAAAATTGTATAAATACTTAATAACATGTAGTGAATCCCAACTCCTGTATAATTGGTTTGTGCCTTAAAAATGGGCACATATAAGGCTACCGATGTACTTTCAATCAATACAAACAATGCGAGCCCGAGCATAAGTTTATCTAAGAGAGGGAACTTCTCTTTAGAATTAATAAAGGCACGCCCAAAAAACCAAAATGAATAAAAGACAGCATTTGAAGTTAGTACATAAACTGAATAGCGAAACTCTGTAGAAGATCCAATGATTAAACCTACTGTCATGGCATGTGTAAGCATAATAAATAGTAGCCATACAGAAAACCACAACATGACACGCTCTCTTAGATATAAAAATTGTAGTAAATGGTATAGGAAAATAATAAAAGTAACACCAAACATAAAGATGTTAAAGCTGTTATTGAATTGATAAATCTGGTGATAATTAGATTGTTGTGGATGTCGTGCACTTAGGTTAAAATACGCAGGATAACCTATACTATTTCCTTCAGCTTTAATAATAATTGTGGTTTCGGTGTTTATAGGGATTTTACTTAAATCAACTTGGTTTAATACCCAATGTTTCTTTACATCACGGTCTTTTTTAGAATATTCAACCCCAGTTTTTTTATGAAAGAGTAATTGACCATTAGCATAGGCAAAAACATCCACTTTTCCATTACTTTTAGTCCATGCAGGTGGACCAATCATTTTATCTTCAAAGTGGAGTGTCCAATCGTCAAGCGCCTGATTCGTGATAATGCTAATTTTTCCCCAGTAGATTTTTCCAACCTCTAAGCGTCCGTTATTAACTGTTTTATCAATACCAATCAGCGTGCTATCAGTTAACACTAGTTCAGGTGTTAATGAGGCATTTGCATCTTCAATAATTATAAGTTCAGATTGGAGATTATGAACAGGATAGGTTGTATCTAAAATGTATGCTTGCTGTCCAATGGTAGTTGTACAATATAAAGCTATAAGTATAGACACAAAATGTTTCATAAAGAAATTCAATTAACAATTCAAAAGTCAAAAATCATCTTTGGATGGATTAACATAATTGTTGCAATCATTAATACTTGTGTTTCAAAGTACTAAAATTAGTAATAAGGCGCAACAAGAGTACCACAACTTGCAACAGGAGTAATAGTACTCTTAAATAGTTGTAAATAATTTTGAATCAAACAGTTATGTAGAATTAAAAATTTATAATTATGAAAACAAAATCAAATCTTTTTAGAATTTTAACGAGCCTTGCAACCGTATTACTTTTAGTTAGCTGTACTAATGATGACGATGAGATAAAACTTGAACAATGGGAAATGGAAATTGAACAAGTTAAAGCAGCTACCATAAATTATGTTGATATAAATGTTGCTATGAATGAAGGTAGAATCGATGTTTCTGGCTATGTGCCAAATATGGGACACCACTATTTAAGACCACAGTTAGCAGATGGAAACTTTGAGTTATTACAACCAGAATTTATATTATATGCACCAGATGAAAATAACATTATGCAAATGGTAGCCATAGAGTATGGTATAGTTCCAGACGATCCTAATAATCCAGGAAATCCACCTGAAGGTTTTACTGGTAGTGAAGATGTTTGGCATTTCAATGAAATGATAGGAATGTGGACATTACATGTATGGACCATACTTGATAATCCTGAAGGGATTTTTGCCGCTCACAACATGGCTATGGGAGATTAACATTAGAAATCATACCATTACACATCAACCCTATAACAGTAAAATTTTTGTTATAGGGTTTTATTATTGGTTATGGTCCTTTGTGCTTTTTCCAATTTTTTTGCGCAGCCATCCCATTAACAAATGAAAAAATATAGCCGTTAGTACTACCATGCCATTAAAAGCAATATCGTAATAATCAAACACGCGATTTGGAATAAACAATTGAATGCACTCATCTATAACACCTATTAAAGAAGCTAATAAAATTGCCATGGAGGCAGGAGAAATATTGGGAAAATGTTTTTGTCTTTCAATGAGCGCTTTATGAATGGCAATTGCCAATACACTATATTCAATCATATGGCTTCGCTCGGGCAGACCTAACCGTAAGATGAGCATGAGGTAAATAGCCGCTATTCCAATAATTAATGCAACTTCAATCTTTGTTGGTCTCGTTAATATTGCATGTAGACCTATACTTATGGCAACTAAAAACATTCCACATACAAAAAAAAGTGCTTGAACATTTTGATCTTCAAACAGGGTTAATAGTGGATTCCCAATAAAAAGCGTACTAAAAATCACAATCATAGTAGTAATAACTACCAACCAGAGGTTACGCTCCCTATTTGAAGTGAATAGCGACATTACAAAATGTCTTTAGGAATAATTTTTCGTGTCCAGGTTTTAAAACGCTTCATCTTAGAAACCTCTTTATCTGGATTAAAATCTAAGGTAGTCTCCCACGAATTTTCAGGCAAATATTCTTTTTCCATACCGTCTAAAACACCTTGTGCTACCTTTTGCGAATTCACAACTACAATACACTCTGTGTTGAGATTAGCACTTCTTGGATCTAAGTTAAAGGTTCCAATTACCGTAATTTTACCATCTATTACCATCGATTTTGCATGCAATCCAAATATAGGCGCATGATCAAGTTCTTCTTGTAATTCACCTGTCATTATTTCTTTCCGAATAAGCGCATCAGGGCGATATTCAAATATTCTAACGCCCGTTTCAAGCAATGTTTTCCTGTCCTTTTGATAACCACTGAAAGCTTCAATATTGTCTGTAGATGCCAAACTATTGGTCAATATTCTAATTTTCACACCTCGATCAACTGCTACTTTAAAT
>CAZAPO010000197.1:0-3566 GCA_964487005.1 uncultured Flavobacteriaceae bacterium | reverse complement strand
GTTCGGGTACTATGGCATTAATGGATGCTGGTGTTCAAATTAAAAAACCAGTTTCAGGTATTGCAATGGGGGTAGTTTTTGATGGTGAAAACTATGCCGTACTGTCAGATATTTTAGGTGATGAAGACCACTTAGGAGATATGGACTTTAAAGTTACTGGAACAGAAGACGGTATCACGGCTTGCCAGATGGATATTAAAATAAAAGGGTTGAGCTACGAGATTCTTGTAAATGCATTAATGCAGGCAAAAGATGGTCGCTTACACATCCTTAATAAATTAACAGAAACAATTCCAGCGGCTAATGATGATGTGAAACCACATGCACCTAAGATGGTAAATGCAATTTTACCAAACGATCTTATTGGAGCATTTATTGGTCCTGGCGGAAAAGTAATTCAAGAATTACAAAAGGAAACTGGAACTACTATTGTTATTAACGAAGACCCAGTTACAGAAGAAGGTATTGTTGAAATATTAGGAACAGATCAAGCAGGGATTGATGCCGTATTGGCAAAAATTGAAGCTTTATGTTTTAAGCCTGAAAGAGGTAGCGTATATGAAATGAAGGTAACCAAAATATTAGATTTTGGTGCGGTACTTGAGTATACTGAAGCTCCTGGAAATGATGTGTTAATACACATTTCTGAATTGGCTTGGGAACGTACCAACAACGTGACCGACGTTATTAATATTGGAGATACAATAGATGTAAAATATTTTGGATTCGATCCAAAGACAAAACGTGAAAAGGTATCTAGGAAAGCAATTTTACCAAAACCAGAAGGTTGGGAACCTAGACCTCCAAGAGATAATAACAACAGAGGGCGCGACAATAGAGGACGCGATAACAGACGTGATAATCGTAATAGAGACAACAGACGTGATAACCGTCGTGATAACTCTGGTAGCGAAGAGAATAAAGAAGACTAATTCTTTAATTATATATTGTAAAAAGCCTCTCAACTTTGAGAGGCTTTTTTTTATTGTGGCATTTGAATCAGCTTAATAAAGGTGTTCCATCGTTCTAATTCACCATTAATAATAAAGGTTTTTTGCTTTTTAAACAAGGCTGTTACCCCTCCAATAGCCGCACCACCAAAACCACCAACTATGCCTCCCATAGCTGCACCTTCAGCCTTAGTATAACTAAATATCCATGCATCGGGATCTGCAGATGCCGCGCCTAAAACAGCAAATACACTCGATCCGGCCACCGCCCCTGTTAATACATTATTACCCGCAGAATGTTTCGTCCTTATATGACCAATATCTTCACGCCTTACAGAATAACTATCGTCAACTTTTTTTAATATCAGAATTGAATCATTAGCAAAAGTAAAGTTACCCTTAGCTATTTTCTTTCCCTCGAGATTATAAACCCGTAGAAATGTTTTCTTCTTATTATCGGTTTGTGCATCTATATATCCAGAAAAAAATATAAAAATGCATAAAAATGTATATCGTATTGTTCTCATAATCATAGTTTTTATAGTGAATAAGTAAATCCAAATTTGGTAGATCTAATTCCTCCATTCCCAGATTCTGAGATCAAGCTAATTGTTGACCGTTTAAGTTTTAATCCAACCATAAATCCACTATAGTTGGCATTGTGACCATACTTATCTTCATTATAGTTGAGCAAATCGCCTAGATAGAATCCAATCAATAGTCCACTGTCGCTATTTGGCTTTTTAAAAACATACTCTGAGTAAATGTTATACGTAAACATGGAGTTGACATTAATAATCTCAAACTCGTTGCTACCACTAGCCGCTAGTTCATCTAGTTTATTTTGATAAGGACCAAATTCATTGAGATAAGTAAATTCTAAACCAATAAAGCGATATTCAACACGAGGTCTGTTATAAGTAATGTTTAAACCCGTTTTTAGATTTACATTATAATAGTTTTGTTTTTCGTAGTCTCCAATAAAACCACTGAGGCCTTTGGTGAATCTATATCGCCCATAGGTTAATCCCCCACCGTAATAATAGTTGTAAAACTTGCCTGTAGTACTTCTGTAAATTGAACCCGAAATTAAGGTTTTTGCGTCGTAGAAATCGGCGCCATCGTTATGCTCGTGCCTACCAAAACTTATATCACCGCTAACGTAAGTTGCACTTTCCTTTTCTCCCTTATACAAAGGTTTATCAGTATATGATTTTACGGACCCATATGACCCCGTAGTATACACTCTATGTGTTCCACATGAGCTTAGCAGAAACGTTATCAGCGCTACTAAGATTAATAATTTTGCTTTCATGATTATTTAGTTTTAATTGTTACCAAATGATGTTATATATGATCTCTACCCCACTACCTCCAATAATTACTTGGGAGATTTTGCTGATATTAATTCGCTTTTCAACTGTTTTTTCTTGCATACGAATCATGCCATAAAAACTTCCATTAATTGTTTTTATCTTGTTGAGGAAATACTCTTTTGAGCCTGAGATGACTTTAATACATAATTTGTCTTTTACTGCCATAGTGAGCATATCAGACTTTAACTTATAAGCTCGTAGTTGATCTAAGCTATAGCTTGTAAAGAATAATACCAGTGGGGACTTATTTCTTTTTTGATTGAACTGATAAGTTTTCATAACCAATGGATTTAATTGTTACTTCAAAATTACTTTGCGATTATTGAAAACCGTTTTAAATAAATGCGGAGATTTTTAATTAATTTTTGTACTTTTTACAAACATCATTGACTTCCTACTTACAATATTTTCAAAAAATGCAAGAACAATTTTTT
Source organism: uncultured Flavobacteriaceae bacterium (assembly GCA_964487005.1). Classification (GTDB taxonomy): domain Bacteria; phylum Bacteroidota; class Bacteroidia; order Flavobacteriales; family Flavobacteriaceae; genus CAZAPO01. The sequence goes on along the minus strand of CAZAPO010000197.1, from coordinate 806 downwards.
AAGCATTTAAAAGCTAAATCTCCAGATAATACCTCCTTTGTAGAAGAGATTGCTGGTGTTTTGGACATTGGTTACGATGCGGCCTACAGGCGCATAAATCTTAAAACCAATTTGTCTTTGGAAGAGAGTGTAATTTTAGCGCGCCATTATAAAGTTTCTTTAAATAAGTTATTTGAAGTAGGTAACCAAAATACGATTGTTACAGAGCTACCGCCTCAACCCCGAAACGTAGAAGCACTAGAACAATGGTTAAATGCATCATTGCAAAATGTTGAAGCATTATCAAGACTGAAGGGTACCGAAGTGTTGTACTCTGCAAAAGATATCCCCTTATTCCATACTTTAAATGATTCGCTCTTGACTCGATACAAGATGTATGTTTGGCTAAAAGATATCAATGTTGAAATGGCCCAAAGTAAAATTACTTTTGATGAATGGAAAGACACGATTCCAACAAGTTTGCTTGAAGCCGCTTATAAAGTATCTGATGTATATAAGGGAGTCAATATTACCGAAATTTGGAATGAGACTACAATAACAGGGTCATTACAGCAAGTCCTTTATTATTTTGAAACCGGTCTTGTTTCAAAGGAACTCGCCATACTTATTTGCGAAGATATTAGTAACATTATTAATCATATTGAAGAACAGACGATTGCTCAAAGTTTGGCCGGAGCAAATACAGGTACCTTTTTTCACCTCTATCGTTGCGATCTTCATACCTTGAATAATACTATTATGTTTAATTCAAAGATTGGTAAAGTTTTTTTTCAACCCTTCACGGTTATAAGGTATTTTAAAATTGA
>CAZAPO010000196.1:0-7425 GCA_964487005.1 uncultured Flavobacteriaceae bacterium | reverse complement strand
CGTGCATACGCATACTACAACTTAATGGACATGTTTGGAAATGTTCCATTAACAACTGCAATTAGTACAGAATTGCCAATGCAAAGTACCAGAGCGGAAATATTTGCCTTTGTTGAAGCAGAATTATTAGAAATTGAACCATTATTACCAGCTTCTAATGAATATGGTCGTGTAGATCAAGTAGCCGCTCAAGCATTACTTTCAAGACTATATTTGAACTCAGAAGTTTGGACAGGAACTCCGAGATGGGCAGACTGTGTTAATTATTCGAGTATGGTAATGAGTTCTAGTTATTCAATTAATATGAACGATGCTAACGGTAGTGGTTCTGCTTATGATGAATTATTCTTAGCAGACAATGATACCAATGGAGCCCAAAATGAGTTTATTTTTGCATTAAATTTTGATGGTGTAAACTCACAAACTTGGGGTGGTACAACCTTCTTAATACATGCCGCTATTGGTGGAAGTATGGATCCTGCCGACTTTGGAGTGAATGGTGGTTGGTTTGGTACTAGAACAACCAAAGCATTAGTTGCGAAGTTTACTGTAAATCTAGGTCCTGCAAATGCATCACTAGGTAGCTCAACATCAGATTGGGGTCTTGTAGGAGATGCAACAGAGAATGGATGGGACGGTCCAGATATGGAAATGTATGAAATAGGAACTGATCAATATGCACTATATGCTAATTTAGTAGCCGGTGAAATGAAATTTAGATTTGATGAAGACTGGGGCGTTAATTACGGTGATGATGGTACAGATGGTAGTTTAGAACCAGGAGGTGCTAATATTCCAATTCCAGCAGATGGTGCTTATTTAATTACTTTTGATCTGGCTAACTTGACGTATGCCATTACGCCATATGCAGATCAGAGAGGAATGTTCCATACAGATGGTCAATCACTAGAAATTGAAAGTTTATCTTCATTCTTAAATGGGTATGCTATTACCAAGTTTAAAAATGTTGATTCTAACGGAAATGCAGGAAGTGACACAGATGGAAACTTCACAGATACAGATTTACCATTAATTAGACTAGCTGAGATCTATTTAAATTATGCTGAAGCCGTTGTTAGAGGTGGTGGAGGTGATATGAACCTGGCAGTTAATAGCATTAACGAGTTGAGAGAAAGAGCCTATGGTGACACTTCTGGAAACATTACTTCAGGAGATCTTACCTTAGATTTTATTCTTGATGAAAGATCAAGGGAATTGTACTGGGAAGGACAAAGACGTACTGATTTAATTAGATACGGTTCATTTACAAGTGGTGCTTACTTATGGCCTTGGAAAGGTAATGTGGCTAACGGAACATCTGTTGGTACATTTAGAAACCTATTCCCACTTCCAGTTAGACAATTATCAATCAACCCTAATTTAACACAAAACGAAGGATACTAAAAATATTAACAAAATGAAACATTTAAGAAAACTAGGATATTTATTAATCTTCACCGTTGGTGCTCTGTTTACCGCCTGTGAGGAAGATGCGGATCTGCTAATAATCGATTCGTTTAACTCTGAAATTTCGTTCACGAACTCATTTTTGAGTGAATATATATTAACACAGGAAACAGCTAGCAACATTGGTGAGCGTTTCACATGGAATACACCAGATTTTGAGATTCCAACAACGGTTACTTTTGATCTTCAAAGATCTTTAGTTGGAGATTTCTCTGATCTAGAAGTAGTTGGATCAACAACTGGAAATGAAATCGCTGTTACAATTGGTGATTTATTAGGATATGCGAATGCATTAGGATTAGATAATGACCCAGCAACATCAAACCCAGATACAGGTGCTGTTAGCTTTAGAGTAAGAGCCTACACAGGTAATAGTGGACCAGATGTATACTCAGATGCAGTATCATTAACATTATTCTTACCAGAAGTTGCTACAGGAGATCCAATTTGTGAATTCCCTGACGGACTATATGGTGTTGGTCATGCTGTAACACAAACACGTTGGACGTGGAATGCACCTCCAACCTTTGTATGTTCAGGTGATGGTGTGTACCAAGCAAATGTACACTTAACAGCATATTCTGGAAATGACGATGGTAACTTTAGATTCTTTACAGGTCTTTCTGACTGGGCTTCTGGAAGAAACTATCCGTACTATGCAGATGCAGGATATACCATTGATGCTAGATTTGAAGATGCCATGGACGGCGACAACAACTTTAGATTTGTTGGTACAACAGGAACTTATCTATTGACAATCGATGATACTGCTAAGACAATTACTTTAGAAGATCCAGCAGCCATTGGAGACTGTGAATTTGATCTTTTATATACTGTTGGAGCTGCAATTACACAAACAGGATGGGATTGGGCGAATCCAGGAAGATTCTATTGTGATGGTAATGGAGCATACTCTACGTACATCCAATTAACTGGATACACAGGTAATGACGATGGTAACTTCAGATTCTTTACAGCAGATTCTGACTGGGCTTCTGGAAGAAACTATCCATACTATGCAGATGAAGGATATACTATCGATGCGAATTTTGAAGACGCAATGGATGGAGATAATAACTTTAGATTTATTGGCGCCGACGGTTTCTATATTTTAACTGTTGACGATGTAAATAAAACAATTACACTGACCCCTGCGGAGCAGTAATTCAAGTTAATTTGATTAAAAAGGCTATGTATTTTGCATAGCCTTTTTTTAACCTTTTGCTAATGAAAAAAATATTACTTCTAAGTTTTTTAATAGTTGGTTTATGCGCTTATGGGCAGCAACAAACAGGAACCTTTAGCTTTTCTCCAGCAAACTTTACCGTTAATGATGAAGTGACCATAACGGTGTCTGGGGTAGACCCAACTATATGGAATGCTGGTGAACCAAACAACATCTATCTATGGACTTGGTACTTTGATGGGTGTGGCAACCAAATAGGTGGTCCGTTAATAGGTAATGGTGACTGGGCAGACTCTAATGATGACCTTCAGTTAACCAACAATGGAGACGGTACCTATAGTTTTGTAATGACGCCATCGACTTTCTATGGGACTTCAAATATTTCAGAATTTGGAGTTTTGGTAAAGGCCGAAGATGGATCAGGAGATAAAAAGACCCAAGACCATTTAGAATATGTTGGTGATGGTCTTGTTGTTAATATTAGTAACCCTTCAGGAAATTCAATTATCATTAATAGTGGTGATAATGTTTCCATTTCGGCAACCGTAAGTAAAGAAGGTGCAACAGAGGTTGGAGCTTTTGAAGTTTTTTTCAATGATGTATCTCAAGCTTCAGGAAACGGATTCCCAACCTATGGAACCACTTTAACAAATGTAACCTCTAGCGGTACAGTACGAGTAGAAGCTTCTCCTTTTAGCTCAACAGAAGAAGGCTCCTGCTCCTTTGAAATAATCATTGCTCCTACAGTTACCATGGAGGCAATGCCAGCAGGTCTGGTAGATGGAATTAATTATGACAGTGGAGATGCCACTACGGCAACACTTGTTTTAAATGCCCCATTAAAAGATTTTGTGTATGTAGCTGGAAGCTTTAACGGTTACAACCCAGGAGCTTCACATTTAATGAAAAAAGATCCAGGAACAGGAAAGTTTTGGTTAGCGTTAACTGGGTTAACATCTGGACAAGTAGAAACCTATCAATATTGGGTGTACGCATTAAGTCCAGTCGCAGATTCGCCTGCACTGGTAAAAACGGCCGATCCTTATTCGACCTTAGTGCTATCACCATTTGATGATTACGCCATTCCATCAACAACTTTTCCAGGACTAGGAACAACCTATGTATATCCATCAGGGCAAGAAAGAGAAGTGACTGTTTTGCAAACTGGGCAAACACCCTATGCATGGAATGTAACCAGCTTTACCAAACCTAAAAAAGAAGACCTTATTATTTATGAGGTGTTGATTCGTGATTTTGATTCAGATAGGAATTTCCAAGACCTTATCGATAGAATTTCTTATTTCAAAAATTTAGGAATCAATGCTATAGAACTACTACCAGTGATGGAATTTGAGAATTACATAGAAGGTGGTGTCGATAATATGTCATGGGGCTATAATACAGGTTTTCACATGGCACTTGATAAATCGTACGGTACCATAAATAAATTCAAAGAATTTATAGACCTGTGTCATCAAAATGGTATTGCCGTGATTTTAGATATCGCCTTTAATCATGCGTATGGTAGAAACCCATTGGTACGTATGTGGATGAATGATCCTAGTAGTACAGGATGGGGTGGACCAAGTTCTGAAAATCCATTTTTTAACCAAACCGCAAAACATGCCTATAGTGTAGGTTATGATTTTAACCATTCACAAACCGTGACCCAAGACCATGTAAAGCGTGTTATTGAATATTGGATTAATGAATTCAAAATAGACGGTTTTAGATGGGATCTTACAAAAGGATTTACCCAAAATTGTACCGAGAATGACGGCGGATGTACAGACAGTTACCAGGCAGATAGAGTGGCCATACTTAAAGACTATGTTGACCATTCCTGGTTACAAGATGCAGATCATTACGCTATTTTTGAGCATTTAGGTTCTGATACCGAAGAGCAAGAATGGGCTAATTATCGCTTGGGTGAAGGTAAAGGGGTAATGATGTGGAGTGAAATGTTTAACACTTATAAAAATCTTGCGCAAGGGCAGTCAAGTGATATTAATATTTCTAGAATTGGACATAATGCGCATACCGGTTTTACTGGAAAACGTGTTGTTGGCTATCCAGAAAGTCATGATAAGGATAGAATGATGTACGAGATGATCACCTTTGGTCAGTCTGGGGTTCAAGGAAACTTAAATGCCTCATTGCAACGTATGTCATCCTTAGGTGCTGTATTTTTAACCATACCTGGTCCAAAAATGATGTGGCATTTTGCCGATTTGGGCATGGATGATTCTATATGGACATGTACCAACGGTTCTATAAACTCAGATTACGATGGTAATAATGACGGTGATTGCAAACTCTCTATGAAACCACAACCGCAATGGACAGAAAACTGGTTAAGCGACCCTAACAGGAGTCAGGTAAACAGTGATTGGAGTAGATTGATTCAATTAAAGATAGAAGAAGACGTTTTTGAAGGAAGTTATAGCATCACAACCAATACACAAACGCCTAAGATTTACATTTGGGATGATACAATTCCGTTAACCGAGCTTAAGAACGTGGTTATATTAGCCAACTTCAAAACCACCGCTGATAATGTGGTACCAAATTTTCCATTTACTGGAACATGGTACGATTTAATGGATGAAACCGGAGCGACCAGTATTAATGTAACAGATACTGCTGCACCTATTAATATTCCAGCAGGTGAATTTAGAATGTATGGTAACCAATTAGCATCTTTAAGTACAGACGATGTAAGCCTAGGTAATGATTTGACTATTTATCCTAATCCTACTTCAAGTTTGTTTAAATTGAGTAAAGCATGTAATCAACTTTCGGTTTTTGATGTAACTGGTAAAGAAGTGGCATCTTTTAAAGGGAACTTTGAGAAGGGTAAAACTTTTGATGTTTCTAATTTATCGCAAGGTTTATATGTGCTGAAGATCAAAGACAATTCTGGCGCAATTGCAACCGCTAAGCTTATTAAGCAATAAAAGAGCTATAAATTAATAGCGCCCTAAAGCATAAGACCTTTCAAACGTTTTGAAAGGTCTTTTTTTTGCATCTTATTTGTAGAAGTGTTATTGGTCACATAGGCTACATCTATACGCCATAGTTTATCTACTGGTAATTGGTTGAAAAATGCTTCCCAATTTTTTAAAGGCGAAGGCCTTAGATAGTGTGGCTACAAAAAATGGTCTGGGGTGAATTGCAGAGTTTGTAACTTCGGCTTGTAAAGTCAGTCCTGTGGTAGCCTCGGTAATCCAGGCACGACCAGAAAAAAAGATGTCACTTTTTTGAGAGGTTATCACATCGGTATCATTGGGATCAAACTGTACAAAGAAGTTAGAGCTATACCCTACAGAACCGTGTACACGTACACTTAAATCTTTGTTTTCTAAGGATAAGAAAAGGCCAATAATTCCGGCGTTAAAAGAATACTCATTAAAGGTTTCCGAAAATATTGGTTGATTATTGTTTCGTAGTGGTAATACCTCATTAATATCTCCCTGTATCATATTTAATGAATCTACCTGAACAACCCCTGTTTCTTCAAAAGAAATCTTGGTTCTACGGTATACAAATTCAAGAGAAGGAGAATAATACAACTTAATATTACTATTGGCATCTTTATTTCTAAACCATTTTAAATTAATGAGTGGGCTAATGTAGGAGCCTAAATTATCTGTAGTTCTTCTCGACAATAAATAATTAGTGCTAATAATTTCCTGATAGGTAGAATCTGTAACAGGCTCATATCTTTTAGTTCTCACCGCAAACCCAGAGGAGTCTACATAGGTAAACGCTCTATTACCATATAGGCTTAAATAAAACCCAACGCCTTTTTTATAAAGTTTAGATCTAGGTTGCTTATAAATATTGGCAGCAAAGAACAAATCTTTGGCTTGTATGCCTTCAACGAGGTCAAAATTAGTACCAACATAGGCCAAATACTCGTACCCACTTAACTTTGTATTAAAGGGAGTAATGTTAATTACTAATGTTTTGTATTGCCCTTTGTTCTCGTTCTTATCTTCCTTGGCCTCCTTATCATAGATTTTAAGGTTCAATACTATTTTTTTAGCATCTTTAGATGTCGAGTCTGCTTTAATTTGAAGAAAAGCGCTGGTGTTAGGCTGCAAGGCAGTAACCTTGGTCTTGTTAAAATTTAGGGTAAACTTTGAAGCATCGAGTGATGATTTTGAATAGTCTACCTCAATAGCAACATCTAAATCTTTTTTGGTGGTTCTTGTGGTGTCCGTTACAATAGTAATAACCTTAACTTGATCTTTAGCCGACTGCACATAATTGAGTGTATCTTTTTTAAAGCTTACATCAATTTGAGAATAAACAGGGAATGTTAAAAAACCTAAGAGCAGCAGAAAAATAAATCTCCTCATGATATTAATAATTTAGTTAGACAATAAATGCTGTTATTAACGTCTTCGGGAGGGTTTATTTACAATAAATATACAAAAATTAAGACAGACTTATAGGCGTCATCTTACACACATTTGTATTTAAGGCAATTCAGCAATGATGTAAATTATATTTGAAAACCAACAAAAAACCCTTACTCGTTGAGTAAGGGTTTTTAAAGTGCGGATGAAGGGAGTCGAACCCCCACGCCTCGCGGCACTAGATCCTAAGTCTAGCGTGTCTACCAATTCCACCACATCCGCTGGTCTACCAAATAAATATGGGCTGCAAATATAAACATTCGCCACTAAACTCAAAGCACATCGTTTAGAATTTTACACAATGAAAAGTGATTATAAAAAACATGCTTTATCGAAATTAGAGATTAT
>CAZAPO010000195.1:0-10535 GCA_964487005.1 uncultured Flavobacteriaceae bacterium | reverse complement strand
ATTAATTAGTTGTTTAGGACTGTTTGGACTGGCTTCATTTGTTGCCGAACAACGCACAAAAGAAATTGGAGTACGAAAAGTGTTGGGAGCAACTGTAACCAATTTATGGATGCTGCTTTCAAGAGATTTTGTGCAACTAGTTATTATTTCATTAATCATTGCTGCTCCAATAGCATATTATGTGATGTCACAATGGATTCAAAAATTTACATATAGAACAGATATATCTTGGTGGATATTTTTAGCGGCAGGATTGGGAGCATTAACAATTACTATTATTACTGTTAGTTTTCAAGCAATCAAAGCAGCCCTATCAAACCCTACAAAGAGTTTAAGAACAGAATAAGTCATCAATTAAAAAAATATAGGTCATGATCAAAAATTATTTCAAAATAGCATGGAGAAACCTTTTAAAGAATAAGGGGTTTACCGCAATTAATATTATTGGACTGTCACTAGGGATAGGTTGTTTTATAGTAATAGCCATGTTTGTTACTGATGAATTGAGTTATGATAGATTTCATGAAAAAGCTGATCGTACCTACCGTATCCATTCAGATATAAGCTTTGGAGGTACAGATCTTAATATGTCAGTTAGTGCAGATCCAATGGGAGAAACATTGAAAAAGGATTATCCAGAGGTTGAAAGCTATGCTAGACTATATGCTTCTAGTGGTTCAAAACTAATTAAGAAGGGAGGTGAATATATTAATGAAACAGCAGTAGTGCACGCAGATTCGACCTTATTTGATGTATTTACACTTAATGTTTTACATGGAGATTCAAAGACGGCGCTTGCAAAACCAAATACTGTGGTAATCACTGAAACTGCTGCCGAACGTTATTTTGGATCAGCCGATAACGCACTAGGAAAAACACTTGAAACAGATGACAATACAAGCACTTTATATGAAGTAACAGCGGTTATTGAGGATCTACCTAGGAACTCTCATTTTCAGTTTGATTTCTTTTTTGCAATGGAAAATGTGCAATACCCATGGAATAACTGGGGAAGCCATAATTTTCACACCTATGTTGTTTTGCATGAAGGAACAGATTATAAGGCCTTTAATGAGAACTTCATAACAATAATAAATAACTACTTTATTCCTCAAATAGCACAGTTTATTGAAATTGAAAGTCTCGAATCTTTTGAGGCACAGGGAAACAGATTGAAATATACATTGTTTCCAATGACTGATATTCACTTACACTCAACAGAAGGCATTCAATTAAGTGCAAATGGAAATATTCAATATGTATATATATTCTCTGCAGCGGCATTATTTATTCTAGTATTAGCATGCATTAATTTCATGAACCTAACTACGGCGCGTTCATCAGGTAGAGCGAGAGAAGTAGGTATAAGAAAAGTTTTAGGAACAGGGAAGAAATCACTAATTGGACAGTTCTTAACCGAGTCAACACTCATCGCTTTCTTATCATTAATCATTGGATTAGGAATCGTAAAGTTGTCGTTGGGATGGTTTAATACATTGGCAGGAAAAGAAATGGAATTCACCTCCTTGTTCACAACTGGTGGTATTATTTTCTTGCTGATACTACCTATTATTATTGGCGTGTTAGCAGGTTTGTATCCCGCATTTTTCATGTCATCATTTAAACCAGTTACAGTATTAAAAGGAAAGTTGTCCTCTGGACATCAAAAGAATTTTTTAAGAAATTTTCTGGTAATATTTCAGTTTGCAACATCTATAATTTTGATCATTGGAACAGTTGTAATTTATCAGCAATTAGATCATATAAGAACCTCAAATGTTGGATTTAATAAAGACCAAGTATTGGTTGTTAATAATGGCGGAATCTCTAATGACTCCAGAGCATCATTAAAAACAGAAATAGAGCAATTGGCAGATGTTAAATCGGCTTCATTTGGAGGGTTTTTGCCTGTAAGTAATTCATCGAGATCAGATACAACCTTTTCAACAGAAACAGTAATGACCATTTCTAATGGATTTAATATGCAGTATTGGGGTGTTGACTATGAGTACATCGATAACTTAGGAATGGAGATAATTGAAGGGCGTAATTTTTCGCGATCATTTGGAACAGACTCGACCGCCTTAATTTTAAATGAAACAGCTGCAAAACTAACAGGTTTTGAAAATCCAGTGGGAGAAAGCTTGTATCTCATAGACGACAATAATAATCCGGTAGCTCATAAGATCATTGGGATTGTTAAGAATTTTAATTATGCAACGTTAAGAGACAATGTTGGTGCGCTTTGCTTTGAATTAAGAAACAATAGCTGGGCCTCGGCATATAGATTCAATACAGATGACGTGTCAAAATTAGTAAGTACCATTGAAAACAAATATCGAGCGGTGGCCCCGAGCATGCCTTTTGAATACTCGTTCTTAGATGAGTCATTTGATCAAATGTACAGACAAGAGCAACGCGTTGGTAAGGTAGCGATCACCTTTGCCATAATCGCAATAATTATTGCGTGTCTCGGACTTTTAGGCCTAGCTACATATATAGCCGAACAACGCACAAAAGAGATTGGTGTTAGAAAAGTGTTGGGCGCTTCAGTTAGCAATATTGTTAAGATGCTTTCAAAAGATTTTATAAAATTGGTATTAATCGCCTTTGTAATAGCATCACCAATTGCCTATTGGTTTATGAACAGTTGGTTGCAAGATTTTGCTTACCGAATAGACCTTCATTGGTGGATTTTTATAGGGACAGGCCTTATAGCGTTGGTCGTTGCATTAACCACCTTAAGTTTTAGAGCTATAAGAGCGGCTATTGCAAATCCAGTGATTAGTTTAAGAACAGAATAATAGAAAAGAAAGTTTATTATGCTTTTAGAATTAGAAGGTGTTTTTAAATGGGTCACTAGCGGTGGTAGACGTACCTTTCTGCTAAAAGACTTAGATCTGGAAGTAGCCGAGGGTGAATTCATTACCATCATGGGGCCGTCAGGATCTGGGAAGTCAACCTTACTTAATGTAATTGGAATGCTAGATGGTTTTAATGAAGGTTCGTATAACTTTTTAGGTGAGCCTGTTCATTCTTTAAAAGAACGACAGCGTACTAACTTGTATAAAGAGTATATAGGTTTTGTTTTTCAGTCATATCATCTAATTGATGATTTAACGGTATACGAAAATATTGAGACGCCATTATTATATAAAAAAGTGAAGTCATCAGAGCGTAAGGCCATGGTAGCAGACATGTTAGATCGATTTAATATCGTTGGAAAAAAAGATCTTTTTCCCGCTCAATTAAGTGGTGGTCAGCAACAGTTAGTTGGAATTGCCAGAGCATTGGTTTCTAAACCTAAGCTTATTTTGGCAGATGAACCTACGGGTAATTTAAACTCACAACAGAGCAAGGAAATTATGGATCTCTTTAAAAAATTAAATGAAGAAGAAGGGGTTACAATTATTCAAGCAACCCATTCAGAAACAAATGCCGCTTATGCAAAGCGTACCATACACTTGTTGGATGGGGCTAGAACAAATGAGGCTATAAATTAAAACACATGAAATACTTAGTAATACTTCTTTTTGGTTTAAGTGCTTTACAGGTATCAGGACAAGACAATATTAGCACCTATAATTTACAAGAATGCATTGACTTAGCATTAGAAAACAATCTTGATTTAAAGTCGGCAGATTTAAACTCACAATCGGCAGAGGTAAATTTCAAGAGAAGTCGAAATGCTTTGTTACCAACAATTAATGGTAGTTACAATATTGGTAAGGCATCAGGTCGTAGTATTAACCCATTTACCAATACATATATTGATGAGCAACTAACTTTTTCTAATGCAGGTTTGAGTTTAAATACAACAGTATTTAACGGATTTAGACTTTTAAACCAATGGAAAATGGAAAAACTAAATTGGAAGGCAGCAGCTATGGAAAAGGAAGATCAGCGCCTCAATTTAATTTTGAATGTAACATTGGCATATCTTCAGGTAGTAAATACACAAGATTTATATAATATCGCAAAAAATAGATTGCAATCTACACAAGATCAATTAGATAGGTTAGATGCTATGTATGAAGAAGAAATGGGTAATCCAGCTGAGTACCGAGATTTTCAAGGACTGAAGGCTACAGATGAAGCAAATATGATTACGGCAAAAAATAATTTTGATGATGCAACTACGCTACTCAAAGAATTATTAAACACACAAACTAATTTTAATGTTGCTGCCATAGATATACCAGAGAATTTTGACGTCTATAACAATTCACTAGAAGAGGTTTACAATCAGGCGCTTGAAAATATGGCAATTGTAAAAGCAGGAGAATTTAGGCTTCAAGCATCAAAAAAGAGCGTTGCTGTGGCAAGAGCTAATTTTGTTCCAGAGATTTCATTTTTTGCAAATTTAAATACCAATTACTCAAGTGTAGCACAAATATTTAACGAAACAGGATCCAGTATTATTGAAACAGGCGATTTTGTAACATTAGGAGGGGTAGATTACCCAGTTTTGCGGGAGCAGACTAATTTCATTGGTGAAGATATTTCGTATAAAGACCAATTTGAAAATAACCTATTTAGTACCATAGGTGTACAGGTTAATATTCCATTATTTAATGGGTTTGAATCAAAAAACAGGGTAGCCTTAGAGAAGATAAGAAAGGAAGAGGCTGATGTAAATTTAAACCGTATAAAATTACAATTACGTTCTGCAATCGAACAAACATATAAGGACATGACTGCAGCATATGACAGATATCAAGTTTTGCAATCTCAAAACGAAGCTTATAAAGAATCTATGCGCATTAATGAAATTAGATTCACCAATGGTGTTGATAATAGTGTGAGTTATATAATTAGTAAAAACAATTTAGAAAACGCTAAAGTGAACTTGAATAATGTCAAATATGAGTATTTACTGCGTTTAAAACTATTAGATTATTATACTGGTCAGAACTAGTCAGTTCTCGAAAATAACTTCTAAAGAAATTAGTAATTCTTATTAGAGAATTCTAAATTTAAACCTCAATATTTAAACACCAATCATGAGAGTACTTAAAATATTAAGTGTGGTTTGCTTCCTTTTCCAAATTCAAGGATTATACGCACAAGAAATTAATTTGTTTAATGGTAAAAACCTTGATGGTTGGACCAATTATGGAACAGAAAAATGGTATGTAGAAGATGGGATGTTAATATCTGAAAGTGGGCCAGATAAAGAATATGGGTATTTAGCAACAAATCAATATTATGACGATTTTGAGCTGCATATTGAGTTTAAGCAAGAAGCAAATGGAAATAGTGGTGTTTTTATTAGATCTACAGTAGAAGGGACCAAAGTAAGCGGTTGGCAAGTTGAGGTGGCTCCTCCAGGTAAACATACAGGCGGAGTGTATGAATCTTATGGTAGAGGATGGTTAATAAAACCAGCACCAGAAAAAGAAAATGTTCTTAAAGAAGGTGAATGGAATACCATGAAAATAAGGGTAAATGGAAATCAATTAACCTCTTGGCTTAATGGTGTCGAGATGATCCATATAGAAGATAAAAAGATTGGTGACGGCAAAGGTTCAATAGCATTACAGATTCATGATGGTGGCGGAATAAAAGTGAAATGGAGAAATATTAAATTAACGAAGCTATAGACTTAGTTTTTAACAACTACAAGCGTTGCTTTAAATCCGGTTTTAATTAGCCATCGTTTAGAACTTAGTAAATTACCTTCTGCATCAAAAACTTGCAATTGCGCGGTGTTAGGAGAAGATAAACCTTCGTTTAATGCCGTAAAGTTAATTTCGTTAAAACCCTCTTTGAGGTCAACATCAATAACGTAAAAATCTCCTCTAAGCGTTAAATTGGGATGAACAACAGCTTTGTTCACGGTAATTCTAACACGGTCACCATCTACATATTCATGATCTCTACACCTTAATATCACCGTTTTAGAAGTGGTTGTAAGATCACCTAGATAGTAATCTTTTGCAAATTTACTGGTATCATCATAATCCTCACTAAAACGTTGCTTAACTTCCCATTTTTTGTCGGTCAAACTACTTTTAGCACTCATATCAACACCCTTTGGTCTATTGTTATATGTTTGAAGAGGAGTATAGTTAAGGGTATATTTAATATCCTTATTGGTAAGACCTTTAATGGGTGATAACTTAAAATTAAGTTTAAAATCTATTTGTTTTAAGCTGTCAATAGGGTCAATCCTAAAAGAGGTTTGAGAATCGTTCACTTGAGTGTGTGCCATAAACACAAAGCACAACATAAATATGCTGGATAAAACAATTTTCATAGATTTTTTTATACTCAAACTTGGGCTAAAGATAAATATTTGCCACAACTTTCAATCTCGTATCTTGAGATTAACGATAGTTTATGACAATTTATGTATACGTTAACAAAAATTATTCCATAATCATATAAAACCATTAGAGTTTAGTACTTTTGAAATAGCAAACCGCTATTATCAAAATTTCTATGTTGGACGGACTAGAGCGTAACTACGCATATTTCTTCGAAGACGACCTTTTAAAAGAGATTCAAGAGGTTGGTACATTAAAACAAGTTTCAGAAGGATCTATAATCATGGATATTGGTGATAAAATCACCAACATGCCACTCATTCTCAATGGTGCCATTAAGGTGATGCGAGAAGATGAAGAGGGCGATGATCTTATTTTATATTTTGTTGAACAAGGAGATACCTGTGCAATGACTATTACCTGTTGTATGGGAGAGACTAAAAGTGAAATTAGAGCAATTGCTGAAACCGACACAAATATTTTAATGATACCTGTTCAAAAAATGCAAGAATGGATGCATAAATATAAGACTTGGCAGAGTTTTATTTTACAGAGTTATCATGAGCGTATGAAAGAACTGTTAGAAGCTATTGACGGTATCGCGTTTCTAAAGATGGATGAAAGGTTGCTAAGGTATTTAAGAGATAAGGCCATGGTGAATAGAGATGATTTGGTTAAAACTACACATCAGGAAATAGCAGACGACCTTCATACATCACGTGTAGTTATTTCAAGACTATTAAAAAAACTAGAAAAAGACGGAAAAATTAAACTCAATAGAAACAGCATCAAGGTTATAGAACTATAGGATTTGTTAGGTAACATAAGTTACTTAAGATACCTATTGATATTACTAATTTTGGCAAAACTTTGTATTATGGAAATTATTTTAGAGCCGTGGCCTTGGTACGTAGGAGGCCCGCTTATTACAGTGGTAATGTTCTTGCTGTATTATTACGGTAAGAAATTTGGTATTTCAACCAATTTAGAAACAATATGTGCCATGGGAGGTGCAGGCAAATTGCATGAGCACTTTAACTTTGATTGGAAGAAAAACGGATGGAATTTAATGTTTGTGATTGGAACGGTGATTGGTGGATTTATTGCCTTCAAATATATGACTCCAGAAGAGGCTATTGCCTTAAACCCTCAAACGGTAAGTGATCTTGCTGCAATTGGCTTTCAAGATGCAGGATCAAAATATTTACCAGACGAGATATTTAGCCTTGATGCCATGCTTACATTAAAAGGAGGAATCATATTAGTGGTGTCAGGAATACTAGTTGGTTTTGGAGCGAGATATGCTGGAGGATGTACTTCGGGGCATGCCATTACGGGACTTAGCAATTTGGAGATGCCGTCTTTGCTTGCCGTTATTGGTTTTTTTATTGGAGGTTTAATAATGACATGGTTAGTACTACCAGTTCTATTTTAATTCAGAGAAGTTATGAAACATATTAGATTTATTATTTTAGGAATACTTTTCGGAATTGTATTAAGTAAGGCCGAAGTAATTTCATGGTACCGTATTTATGAGATGTTTAAATTTCAGTCATTTCATATGTATGGAATTATTGGGTCTGCAGTAGTCTTAGGGATTATACTTTTTAGCCTGTTTAAAAAAGGAACCCTTAAAAATTATCTAGGCGAGAAAATTACTATAGAACCTAAGAAAAAAGGAATTTATAGAACACTCATTGGAGGTACTATTTTTGGTTTAGGATGGGGACTAATTGGCGCATGTCCAGGGCCGATGTTCATACTTCTTGGACGTGGAATTCTAACCATTACAATTGTAATTTTTGGAGGATTATTAGGGGTTATTTTTTATCATGCGATAAAACACAAATTACCACACTAAATTTAAGTATAGTTTAAATGGGTACTTAAGTAACTTAGGTTACAGTTCTTTATATTTTAGTTGTTTAACTTTGAGAGATATGCTAAAACAACTAACTATCCAATTTAAATTATATGAATTACTGCTTTATCATAGATAATCGAAAATGTATCGGTTGTCATGCCTGCACAACTGCCTGTAAATCTGAACATGATGTTGCTGTTGGTGTTAACAGAACTTATCTAAAACAAGTTGAAAAAGGGGAATTCCCAAACACAAGACGCATATTTTCAGTTATGCGTTGCAATCATTGTACAGATGCACCCTGTGTTGAAATATGCCCAGTCGAGGCATTATTTATTCGAGAAGACGGAATTGTAGATTTTGATAATAATCGTTGTATTGGGTGTAAGTCCTGTATGCAGGCATGCCCATATGATGCCCTTTATATTGATCCAGAAACTAAAACTGCTGCAAAATGTAATTATTGTGCCCATCGAATAGAAGTTGGACGTGAACCAGCATGTGTGACCGTTTGTCCAGAACACGCAATTATTGCAGGAGATATGGATAATTCTGATACCGAAATTGCACAGCTATTGGCACGACAGCAGGTTAAGGTTCGAAAACCTGAAAAAGGAACAAATCCAAACTTATTTTATATAGATGGTGATGAGGCATCATTAAACCCAGAAGCTACAGACAAGTCAGGTCCTGGATTATGGAACTCCCAGGCTCGTGGCGTGGGTCATTTTGCTAAAGCAGCCGAAAAAATGATGAATACTAATGAAGATGTCGATTTACTACAAATGAGTATTGATAATGCACTTCAATCGGCCTATCAAAAGAAAGAAAGTAAAAATCCTAATTATATTGATGTATTAACAGGAAAAGCACGAAGAGTTTATGATACCCCAGATAAAGGTATTCTTTGGGGTTGGGAAGTTTCTGCATATGTCTTAACCAAAGCCATAGCAGCAGGAGCATTCTTAATTCCATTTATTGCTATGCTTTTAGGGTTTGAGGTCTCGTCTCTCGCAAAATTATGGTCTGCGGGAATTTCATTATCGTTCTTAGCATTAACTGGAATATTTTTGGTGTTAGATTTAGATAGACCTGATAGATTCTTAAATGTTTTACTAAGACCACAATGGAGTTCATGGCTAGTTAGAGGTGGGTATACTATTACACTTTTTGGGTTATTAGTAACCCTATGGGGAGTAAATACATGGTTCAATCTAGGAATACCAGAAAAACCATTGTTATATAGTACGGCGGTGTTCGCAGTATTATTAGCCATTTATACGGCATTTTTATTTGCACAAGCAAAGGGCCGAGACTTTTGGCAGAGCCCATCTCTGGTATTACATATGCTAGTACATAGCATTATGGCTGGAGCTGCAGGTTTTGCAATAGTTTCGTTAATTATGGGTGAAGAGGCATGGATGTCAATTTTAGGAATGGTTCTTATCATATCCATTTTAATTAATTTGTTTACAATCATTACAGAATTAACCATTACCCATCCTAGTACATCAGCACATAAGGTAGTTACGATGATTACAAAAGGTAGATATCGAAATCTATTTTGGATTGCCGTAATTTTTGTTGGTAATATATTACCATTGGTTATTTTGTTAATCGAACCTAACTCCACACTACTAGTGGTGACCGCTATACTCGTTTTATTTGGAATTTATGCTACCGAAAAAATATGGGTAGAAGCTCCACAACGCATTCCATTAGCTTAATTAAAATACAGAATCATGGGTTATAAGAAACCGTCATTAATAGAAAAGATTGCCGAAAAAATTGGAATAATACCAGACCTGCATAAAGAGGGCTATCAAGATTTTGATAAAGACATGCGACATTTCTCTGAAGAGGAGATAGAACGTATGTATGAGAATTTTCCACCACCAGATAAGTGGGATAACTGGGTAGAATATGATCCAAAGGTTTGGCCCAAAAAAGAGAAAAAGACGTATCAAATTGTTCCAACAACCTGTTTTAATTGTGAGAGCGCTTGTGGTTTAACTGCCTTTATCGATAAGGAAACCGCTACTATTAAGAAGTTTGAAGGTAACCCATATCACCCAGGCAGTAGAGGAAGAAACTGCGCCAAAGGTCCTGCAACAATTAACCAAATTACAGATCCAGATAGAATACTTTTTCCATTGAAAAGAAAAGGAAAACGAGGAGAAGGTGAATGGGAGCGTGTATCTTGGGATGAAGTATTAGATACAATAGCTGCTCGTATAAGAAAAGCCATAAAAGAAGACAGGCATAATGAGATCGCATATCATGTTGGTCGTCCCGGTCATGAAGGATTCAGTGTGAGGAGATGATGATGGTGTACTGCTCTCCGTTAACATAAAAAGTTTTGCGCGATGGCTGCCCCCAGCAGAAATCGATGCCAACTCCCC
>CAZAPO010000194.1:0-3167 GCA_964487005.1 uncultured Flavobacteriaceae bacterium | reverse complement strand
AGCAGCGATAAGTGATAAAGTTTTCATTTTTGAAAACGATCAACAAAAACAAATCGAGGTGATGGTTAAAGCTGGTAGAGACAACATTCAAGGAACCATTAGTTTAGACCACCCAGACGATTGGAACGTGTATCCTCAAGCGCAGGAAATCTCGTTGACGAATAAAGGAGAAACACAGATGGTGAGTTTTACGGTAATCCCTCCTAAATTTCAAAATGAGGGTTACATTGTTCCTAAGGTGACCATTAACGATAAGACCTATACCAAAGAGTTAGTGGAGATCGACTATCAGCATATTCCTTTTCAAACTGTACTTATGCCAAGTGAAAGTAAGATTGTAAGATTAGACATTCAAAAACGTGGTGAAAATATAGCATATATAGAGGGTGCAGGTGATGTTGTTCCTGAAAGTCTTCAACAAATTGTATATAACGTAATAAGAATAAAACCTGAAGAAATAACTCCTGAAAATTTAAGCCGATTTGATGCTGTTGTGGTTGGAATAAGAGCTTATAACATTGTAGATGAGTTAAAATTTAAACAAGATGTTCTTTTTGATTTTGTTGAAAAAGGTGGAAATATGATTGTTCAATACAATACCAGCAGACGCGTAAAAGTAGACAATCTAGCCCCGTATGATTTAACATTATCTAGAGATCGCGTAACCGATGAAAATGCGGAGGTTAGAATTCTTAATCCAGATCACGAATTGATGAATTTTCCAAACAAAATATCTTCCAAAGATTTTGAAGGATGGACTCAAGAAAGGGGATTATATTTTCCTAATGCATGGGGTACAGAATTTACACCAATGATTTCTTTAAACGACAAAGGTGAAACTGCCAAAGAAGGAAGTCTGTTAGTAGCTAAACATGGTAAAGGTCATTATATATATACTGGGTTAAGTTTCTTTAGAGAATTCCCTGCAGGTGTTTCTGGAGCATATAGATTGTTTGCAAATATGCTATCAATTGGAAAAGAAAATGTCAATTTAAATAAAAAATTAACCGATTAATATGGAAGAGCATACATATCAAAAGGCGAAATGGAAAAATTGGTATACGCTAGTATTAGTAGCCAATGCTATTTACATCATTATCTTTTACATAATTACTTCTACTCTTTCATAACATGGATCATTTTACCACATTAGCTAGCATCGACTGGGCAATATTGTTATTTACACTCTTATCAATTGTATTGTACGGTACCTGGGTTACTAGGAAAAATAGAAACGTCAAAGATTATTTAAAAGGAGGAAACACTTCAAAATGGTGGACCATTGGATTATCGGTTATGGCCACTCAAGCAAGCGCAATAACATTTCTATCTACACCTGGACAAGCCTTTAACGACGGCATGGGCTTTGTTCAATTTTACTTTGGACTACCAATAGCTATGGTGGTAATTTGCATGGTATTCATTCCACTGTATCATCGTCTCAAGGTTTATACAGCTTATGAATTTTTAGAAAACAGATTTGACCTTAAAACAAGAACACTAACGGCAATCCTATTCTTAATTCAACGAGGTTTGGCAGCTGGTATTACCATTTTTGCTCCAGCCATTATCTTATCAGTAGTACTTGGTTGGAACCTGCTCTTATTAAATATTATGATTGGAATACTCGTAATTATTTATACAGTCTCGGGTGGTACAAAAGCAGTTAGCGTCACACAAAAGCACCAAATGGTAGTAATTTTTACTGGTATGGTGGTGGCATTTATCATTATTGTTAGTAAGCTACCAGAAGATATAACTTTCTCGAAGGCACTAGCAATTGCTGGTGCGAGTGGAAAAATGGAAGTGCTTGATTTTTCTTTCGACCTAAATAATAGGTATACCTTCTGGAGTGGAATAATTGGTGGTACCTTTTTAATGCTTTCTTATTTTGGAACCGATCAAAGTCAAGTACAGCGCTATCTTTCAGGAAAATCGGTAAAAGAAATGCAATTAGGACTATTATTTAATGGTCTTTTCAAAGTACCAATGCAGTTCTTTATTTTATTGGTAGGTGTGATGGTATTTGTGTTTTATCAATTCAATCAGGCGCCAGTTAACTTTAATCCATTAGCTACTGAGGTAGTGTTAAATTCTAACTATGCTAATGAATACAAAGCGATTCAAGACCAGCAAACCAAAATATTTAATGAAAAACAAGCGCTTATTTCAGACTTTGTAAATTCAACAAATGAAGATTCCAATGCCATTGCTGAGGCAAATAAAGCTAACGACGATTTAAGGGCGCAAGCAAGAGAATTAATTAATAAGGCAGCAGAAGAACAGCAGCTAAAAGTTGAAAGCAATGACAAAGACTACGTATTTATAAACTTTATTTTAAATAACCTCCCTCGCGGTTTAATAGGTCTTTTATTAGCAGTAATATTAAGTGCAGCAATGTCCAGTACGTCCAGCGAATTAAATGCATTGGCTTCAACAACTACTATCGATTTATACAAACGCAATACTTCTGAAAAATCTGAAGAGGAAATGGTAAAATCCTCAAAACTTTTCACCTTAGCATGGGGAATCCTAGCCATAGGGATAGCCTGTGTAGCTAATCTTGCCGAAAATTTAATACAACTGGTAAACATTATTGGTTCCATTTTTTATGGAAATGTTTTAGGAATATTTTTACTCGCCTTCTTTGTTAAGTTCGTTAAGGGGAATGCCGTTTTTACCGCGGCATTAATAACGCAAGTAATCGTAATTGCTTTATTCTTATTAAACGAGTACGAATTTATTAATCTCCCATTTTTATGGTTGAACTTTGTAGGTTGTGCTATAGTGATGCTAATTGCGACAATACTTCAATCATTCTCAAAAAATTCAACTAATTAAGCAGCGCAATATACAAGTATATTTTACTTAATGTAAATATTATTTGTCTATATGTAAAGTTTATTTTACATTTGTATAATCAATTTAAAATCGAACAGTTATGAAAACACATTATTTATTACCAAACAAGTACAAATTATTAGGTTGGATATTATTTTCTATAGGTCTCTTCTGTGGTATACTCCTGTATATTCTTGGTATTGACGATCAATTAATGGTTACAAAAGTATTCTCTATTTATAGTGACCCTTTTATGGGCGAAGCTGGATTCTTTAAAATAATAGAAAATGGAATATCGGACGAATTAGTATCACTTACTATTATCA